>NZ_CP041982.1:5000-320930 GCF_014522305.1 Lactobacillus sp. PV034
TAGGAAATTTGAGAGGAGCTGTCCTTAGTACGAGAGGACCGGGATGGACATACCGCTGGTGTACCAGTTGTCGAGCCTTCGGCACCGCTGGGTAGCTATGTATGGAAGGGATAAGCGCTGAAAGCATCTAAGTGCGAAGCCCCCCTCAAGATGAGATTTCCGATGCGAAAGCAGTAAGACACCTTAAAGACGATGAGGTAGATAGGCTAGGAGTGGAAGTACAGTGATGTATGGAGCGGACTAGTACTAATCAGTCGAGCACTTGACCAAGCAAGAAGAGCTCAGCGGTTTTTTGCGAGAGATTATATTTAGTTTTGAGTGTAAAAGCTCAAAAGAGTACGGTGGCGAAAGCGAGAAGGATACACCTGTTCCCATGCCGAACACAGAAGTTAAGCTTCTCCACGCCGAAAGTAGTTGGTGGGAAACTGCCTGCGAGGATAGGAAGTTGCCGTGCTCAGACCTGGAGGATTAGCTCAGCTGGGAGAGCATCTGCCTTACAAGCAGGAGGTCACAGGTTCGAACCCTGTATCCTCCATCTGAGTCGTTAGCTCAGTTGGTAGAGCATCTGACTTTTAATCAGAGGGTCGGCAGTTCGAGACTGCCACGACTCATTGGCCCTAATTTTAATATGCGGGTGTGGCGGAATTGGCAGACGCGCTAGATTTAGGTTCTAGTGTTTTCGGACGTGTGGGTTCAAGTCCCACCACCCGTATCTCGCCAATTACGGTAGAGCAAAGCCGATTTAGCTCAGTTGGTAGAGCATCTGTCTTGTAAACAGGGGGTCGAAGGTTCGAATCCTTTAATCGGCATTACAACTTAATATATATGCGGAAGTAGTTCAGTGGTAGAACATCACCTTGCCATGGTGGGGGTCGCGGGTTCGAATCCCGTCTTCCGCTTATCATTATCATGCCGGGGTGGCGGAACTGGCAGACGCACGGGACTTAAAATCCCGCGGTTGGTGACAACCGTACCGGTTCGATTCCGGTCCTCGGCATATAATGATGCACCCTTAGCGCAACTGGATAGAGTGTCTGACTACGAATCAGAAGGTTGAAGGTTCAAATCCTTCAGGGTGCACATTTCGGGAAGTGGCTCAGTTTGGTAGAGCACCTGGTTTGGGACCAGGGGGTCGCAGGTTCGAATCCTGTCTTCCCGATTGTAACTTGGTTACATTTTGGCGGTGTAGCTCAGCTGGCTAGAGCGTCCGGTTCATACCCGGGAGGTCGAGGGTTCGATCCCCCCCGCCGCTATACTTGGACCTTTAGCTCAGTTGGTTAGAGCAGACGGCTCATAACCGTCGGGTCGTAGGTTCGAGTCCTACAAGGTCCATTTTGGACTTTATTTTTTTATTATAATCGCGGGATGGAGCAGTCTGGTAGCTCGTCGGGCTCATAACCCGAAGGTCATAGGTTCAAATCCTGTTCCCGCAATATGGTCCCTTGGTGTAGGGGTTATCACGCCTCCCTGTCACGGAGGAGATCACCGGTCCGAATCCGGTAGGGACCGTAAAATGGCTCGGTAGCTCAGTTGGTAGAGCAAAGGATTGAAGCTCCTTGTGTCGGCGGTTCGATTCCGTCCCGCGCCATTCTTTGTTTAATTTTGCGGGTATAGTTTAGTGGTAAAACGAAAGCCTTCCAAGCTTTAGTCGCGAGTCCGATTCTCGTTACCCGCTTTAATGGGCCTATAGCTCAGCTGGTTTAGAGCGCACGCCTGATAAGCGTGAGGTCGATGGTTCAAGTCCATTTAGGCCCATTGGAGACTTACTCAAGTGGCTGAAGAGGCGCCCCTGCTAAGGGTGTAGGTCGGTTTATACCGGCGCGAGGGTTCGAATCTCTCAGTCTCCGTATAATTCTTTATAAACGTTGATATATCAGCATTTATTTTTTTATGTACAGAAAGCGTACAGAATAATTTGTATTTGAGTACCCGGAAGGGTGCTTTTTTAATAAATAGAATTTTTATACTCTTTGAAATAAAGTACTCAGAATCAAGCAAAAACAGGCTTGATTCTTTTTTTAAGCCTAATAGAGCTTAATAGTCAAAATTCAAAAATAATCGAGTATACTGACTATCTCATTAGAAATATGTAACTTCCTTAGGAGAATACTATGAACTCTTATAAAAGGGATTTAAAGATGTATTTTAAGAATCAAAGAAAAGTCAAAGTAAAGCCGTAGTATGGCTGTTTTCGCTAAAGATTGACATATAAAGAATTTGATTTGCAGATGTATTAATAAATTGAAAGAAGTCCCTACATTTGAATTTATAATGTATCTTTTGGCTGTTTATAAAGTCAGATTTAAGTCTCTACGAGAAACATATTAAATTTTTCTTTTAAGACTTGTTGCATTGTAATAAAGGAATACAAAAATTATATAAAAAATGCTTGCAATAATTATTTCAATTTAGTATTATTTATATTGCTGATGCGGAAGGAATTAGTTAAATAAAATTCTTCTTGACAAGGAATACTTCTTCCTGTATTATAAATAATTGCGTTAGCACTTATAAAGTTCGACCCGTTGGTCAAGTGGTTAAGACACCGCCCTTTCACGGCGGTAACATGAGTTCAAATCTCGTACGGGTCATTCCTGAAATCAGGAAATTAAAAATGGAGGATTACCCAAGTCCGGCTGAAGGGAACGGTCTTGAAAACCGTCAGGCGGGTTTTGCCCGCGCGTGGGTTCGAATCCCACATCCTCCTTATATAATCGCGGGATGGAGCAGTCTGGTAGCTCGTCGGGCTCATAACCCGAAGGTCATAGGTTCAAATCCTGTTCCCGCAATATGGTCCCTTGGTGTAGGGGTTATCACGCCTCCCTGTCACGGAGGAGATCACCGGTCCGAATCCGGTAGGGACCGTAAAATGGCTCGGTAGCTCAGTTGGTAGAGCAAAGGATTGAAGCTCCTTGTGTCGGCGGTTCGATTCCGTCCCGCGCCATTCTGGAGGCCTAGCGAAGTGGCTAAACGCGGCGGTCTGTAAAACCGCTCTCTCTGAGTTCGGTGGTTCGAATCCACTGGCCTCCATTTAAATAGGGATATCGTATAAAGGTAGTACATCGGTCTCCAAAACCGCTAGTGTGGGTTCAATTCCTACTATCCCTGTTTTAATATTTCACGGCGGAATTGGTGAAGCGGTTAACACACCGGTTTGTGGATCCGGCATGCGTGGGTTCGATCCCCACATTCCGCCCTAACATTGGGATGGAGCCATACACATGGCAATAACTTTTATTGGTTATTATCCCAATTTTTTTATATCAGAATTTGGCGGTGTAGCCAAGTGGTAAGGCACGGGTCTGCAAAACCTTGATCACCGGTTCAAATCCGGTCACCGCCTTTGCCTGAATATTCTGATTTCTATTTTAATATGGCGGTGTGGCGGAATTGGCAGACGCGCCAGACTCAAAATCTGGTGTCCCCTGGGACGTATCGGTTCGACCCCGATCACCGCTATAATTATTCAGACATTCTGGCAAAAAGAACGTGGGTAATCTTGCTCACGTTCTTTTTTTGTATCAAATTGCATGTCTGGTGTAACATCTTTATAATATCTCTATATGGAGGTTTTTTATGAATATTGGTCTTTTCACAGATACTTACTTTCCACAAATTTCAGGAGTAGCTACTTCAATTCAAACTTTAAAGAATGCTTTAGAAGCACGTGGTCATTCAGTATTTATATTTACAACTACAGATCCTCATTTACCAAAGGGGTCTGTTGAGCCTAATGTTTTTAGAGTAGCTAGTGTACCTTTTGTCTCTTTTACTGATAGAAGAATCGCGTTTAGAGGTGTTTTCCAGGCAACTAAGATTGCTAAGGAAGTTAAACTTGATGTAGTGCATACTCAAACAGAATTCTCAATGGGAATGATCGGAAAATATGTAGCAAAATCTCTTAATATTCCAGCTATTCATACTTACCACACCAATTATGAAGATTATTTACACTATGTTTTAAATGGCCATTTGTTAAAGCCATATCATGTAAAACAATTTGTTAAAGCTTATTTGCACAGTATGCAAGGTGTAATTGCACCAAGTGAGCAAACGAGAAAAACTTTAAAAGGTTATGGTGTAAAAACTCCAATGAGAATAATTTCAACTGGAGTAGATTTGCATAGCATTAATGAAAATCCAAAAAGAGATGTTAGACAAGATCTAGGATTAACAGATCGAGATTTGGTTTTATTAACTCTTAGCCGTGTTGCGCCAGAGAAGAAGATTGATCATTTGATTCAAAGTTTACCTCGAATTTTAAAAGAGGTTCCTAATGTAAAATTAGTTATTGCTGGTGATGGTCCAGCGATGGAAGATTTACAAGACCTAACCCATAACTTAAATCTTGAAGATAAAGTAATTTTTTCTGGAAATGTGGAACACAGTGATGTGGGGAATTACTATCGTATGGCAGATTTATTTGTTTCAGCTAGCGATACAGAAACGCAGGGATTGACATATATTGAAGCACTCGCTGCAGGTACACCTTGTGTTGTATTTTCAACGGATTATACTCAAGATATTTTTAGTGAACCAGAACTAGGAAGAATTTTTAAATCTCAAGCTGAAATGGAAAGAGATATTATTGAACTTCTACGTAAAAAGCAATTTACTATTTCTAAAAATATTTTGCATAAAACTTTAGATAAAGTTACGGCTAGTTCATTTGGAGAAAATGTTGAAAAATTTTATTTAGATGCAATTACAGAACTAAAAGCAAATGAGGTAAAAAATGATTAGAATAAATATGTTTTCCGAAGCTGATTCAGTAAAGGGTCAGGGAGTAGGATCAGCCTATAATGAATTAATGCGGTTAATGAGAAAAGACTTAGTTGATGATTTTTATGTAACAGTGAATAGATATGGGAAAAGTGATTTAACCCATTATCATACAATCAATCCAACATATTTTGCTAATAGCTTTTCGCCAAGTCGGGGAAGAAAAATTGGATATGTACATTTTTTACCAGAGACTTTAGAAGGTTCAATAAAATTGCCAGGGTTTGCTAAAAATGTATTTTATAAATATGTAGTAGATTTTTATGATCGGATGGATCAAATAGTAGTAGTAAATCCAATGTTTATTGAAAAATTGGCAAATCACGGAATTGATTCTCAAAAAGTTAAATATATTCCAAATTTTGTTTCAAAAGAAGAATTTTATGAACAGACGCAGGAAGAAAAAAATGCTTTTAGAAATAAACTAGGGATTCCATTAGATAAATTCATTGTATTTGGAGATGGTCAAGTACAAGAGCGTAAGGGAGTTGCAGATTTTGCTAAGCTTGCTCAAGCAAATCCTGATATTCAATTTATCTGGGCAGGGGGCTTTTCATTTGGTATGATCACTGATGGATATGACCGTTTAAAGGAATTAGTAAAGAATCCTCCAAAAAACTTAATTTTTACTGGGATAGTTGAACGTCAGGAGTTAGTAAATTACTTAAATATAGCTGATCTCTTTTTGTTACCCTCATATGATGAATTATTTCCAATGTCTGTACTCGAAGCTTTTTCAACCCATACTCCTGTTTTGCTTCGTGATTTAGAATTATATAAAGCAATAATTGATGGTTATTATGCGCAAGGAAAGGGCTTTACAGAACTAAATGCTCAAATTAAAAATTTCGTTAAACATCCGGAATTATTAGCTAAATATAAATTACTTTCTCAAAAGGCCAGTGAGCAATATTCAGAAGAGAATCTAGCAAAAATTTGGCGAGAATTTTATCTGTCTCAATATGAAATCGGAAAAAAAGTAGGACAAATTAAATAATGAATAAAAAACATTTACTGGGTGTACTGATAGTTTTAAGTATTAGTGGAGCAGTAATTTTTCATGAGTTAAAGACAACTAATATAGCTCAATTAATTTCAGCAGCTAAGAATATAAATTTTTTCTTTTTTGGTTTAGTATTACTTGTAATGCTAATTTCCTATGTTTTTGAAGCAAGCATTATTGCTGTGTTGGAACATCAGAAAAATGAGCCTAAACGGTCAAAGTGGTCATTTTTTAGAATTCCCTTAATTCAAGCTTTATTTAATGCAATTACACCAATGTCTACTGGTGGACAACCGTCTCAATTGATTGCAATGATTCAAATGGGAATTGAAGGTGGACGTGCAACATCGATTTTATTGATGAAGTTTATCATTTATCAAATTTGTGTATTTTTCGCCTATGTTTCTACTATTATCTTTGGTTTTCACTTAGTTATTCAGAAATTTAAGGGGTTAGCTCTCTTTATCTTAATTGGTTTTATTATTCATATTTCCTCTATTATTTTTCTTCTTGCTATCATGTTTGCTTATTCCTGGACAAAAAAAGCAACCCTGTGGATTATGAATTTGTTAGAAAAAATCTTTAAGAAATCTACTGTTGCTAAGTGGCGAAAAAGCACCATGGAACAAATAGATTCCTTTTATAAGGAGGGACAAAATTTAAAAAGGGAGAAATTCAAGCTTATTGGTGCCACAGGGTTAACAATTGGCCAACTTTTATGCTTTTATTCAATTCCGTATCTAATCTTGTTAGCTTTAAATGTGTCTACTTCTTGGGTTAATGTAACACAAATGAATATTATGATTATTATGTTTATGGCAATCATTCCAATTCCTGGGGCTTCTGGTGGAGCTGAATTTAGTTTTCAAACTTTATTTTCTACCTTTGTAAGTTCAAATATTATTTTAGTTTTAGGAATGTTTTTGTGGCGGTTTACTACATACTTCTTTGGCATGATTTTAGGAATCTTTGGCTGGATATTTAAACCAAAGAAGGTTAAAGCATAATTATCTATAAATTTTAATAAATTTACTTTCATTTGTACTGCGAATAGTAGTACTATCAAAAAAGAGAATTTTTGATGGAGGGAATTATGGCTCACCTTAAATCCTTGTATAACTGGCTTTTTAAAACTAAATTAGGATTTTTTAGTTTTGTTGTTGTACTTTTTTGGATCAAGACATATTTAATTTATAAAACAAAATTTAATCTTGGCGTTGTTGGACCAATGCAAGAATTTTTACTTTTGTTTAATCCAATACCAGCAGCCCTTTTACTAATTGGTATTGGTTTATTCTTTAAAGGAAGAAAATCATATTGGATAATGGTCCTAATTGATTTCTTATTATCTCTATGGCTATTTTCAAACATTCTGTACTATCGTGAATTCTCAGACTTTTTGTCAATGTCAATTATCAAAACATCTGGTTCAACGTCTGATAATTTAGGAAAGAGTATCGTTGGAATAACTCATGCGACAGATTTTTTATGTTTTCTTGATGTCTTAATTATTATTTTTTTAATTGCATTTAAAGTATTTAAGATTGATGTAAAGCGTTTAAAATTCAGAATTCCTATCCTAATAGAAGTAATTGCCGTGAGTTTATTAGGACTGAATTTGACAATGGCTCAATCAGATAGGTCAGGACTTTTGACTAGAACCTTTGATAATAATTATATTGTTAAGTATCTGGGGATGAATGCTTTCGCAGTCTATGACGGAATGAAGACTGCACAAACTGAGGCAATTATGGCCAAAGCTAATCATAATGATTTAAAAGCTGTCCAAAATTATATTAAGAAAAATTATATTGCCCCAAATCCGGCTTATTATGGTGTGGCCAAGAATAAGAATGTTCTAGTTATTCACCTTGAAAGTTTTCAACAGTTTTTAATTGATTATAAGTATAAGGGAAAAGAAGTAACTCCTAATTTGAATAAACTGTATCACGAAAACGATACAATTAGTTTTGATAATTTCTTTAATCAAGTAGGACAAGGTAAGACATCTGATGCAGAAATGATGATTGAAAATTCGTTGTTTGGTTTGCAATCAGGGTCTGCAATGTCGAGCTATGGAACTTCAAATACTTTCCAGGCAACGCCGGCTATCTTGGGACAACAAGCAGGCTATACAAGTGCAGTGATGCATGGAGGTGCTGGCTCATTTTGGAATAGAGACAACGCTTATAAATCTTTTGGCTATGACTATTTTATGCCGTTAAGTTACTATAGCAATAAAAAGGGTTACTATAATGGCTATGGAATTAAAGATAAGCTTTTCTTTGATCAATCTGTTAAATATATTGAGCATTTACCTCAACCATTTTATTTAAAAATGATTACTGTTACTAATCATTATCCTTATGACTTAGATAAAGAAGATACAACAATTGGTAAAACAAAAACTGGGGATCAAACGGTAGATGGTTATATTCAAACTGCCCATTATCTTGATGAGGCAATTGGGGAATTAATGGATTATCTTCAAAAGACAGGTTTAGAGAAAAATACTCTAATTATGTTGTATGGAGACCATTATGGTATTTCAGGAAATCACCATAAGGCAAGTGCGGAACTATTAGATAAAACTAGCTTTAATGATTTTGACAATTTACAATTCCAAAGAGTACCACTTATGTTCCATATGCCTGGATTAAAGGGTGGCATCAATCATACTTATGGTGGAGAGATCGATGTAAGACCAACCCTATTTAATCTATTGGGAATAAATGATAAGAATTACATTCAATTTGGCCATAGTTTGCTTGCAAAAAATGCTCCCCAGATTGTTGCTCAAAGAAATGGGGATTTTATTACTCCAAAATATAGTCGTGTTGATGGAAGCTACTTCTATACAGCAACGGGCAAAAAAATATCTCATCCGAATAAAGCTACTAGAGAACAATTAGCTTCAATTTCAAATACTGTTACAAGTGAACTTTCATTGTCAGATAGAGTAATAACGGGAGATTTATTAAGATTTTATACTCCTCAAGATTTTAAACCAGTTAAAAAGAAACAATATTCATATAAAGAGAGTAAAGCGTTAAGAAAGCTAAAAAAAGAAGAGCGGAAAAAGAAAAATAGCCTTTACTATCAAAATGGTAAGAAATCAACAAGAGATGAGTTTAAAACTGATGCGCCAGAATTAAAAAGATAAAAATAAGAGTAAAAGTATAATACTTTTACTCTTATTTTTTGTTGAAAATTATCTTGTAAAAAGTATTGTCAAGCCCAGGAGTACCGTGTATAATAATAAACTGTTGTTAGAAAGAGAAAGGATAAATTGATCCTTGACACTATTCTAATAGCTGTGCTATAATTATTAAGCTTCATTTTTGAGAAGCAATAAAATTGTGATTAAAAGAATTAATTAAAAAAAGTTCTTGACAAATATATTACAATTTTGTTACAATTATAAAGCACTGATTCGACTGCGAGTTTTATTACTTCTTTCGAAAAAATAATTTAAAAAAAGTTCTTGCTTTTATAAATTATGTGTGCTATAATTAATAAGCTGACTTAGTCAGCTGGTAGTACCTTGAAAACTGAACAAAGTTTCGCTGAAAAGTGTGCGGGGTTTTTAACCCCAATCAATAAGCGAAGTCAATTCGCAAGCAATAAATTTGTGATAACAAATTAAAAAATATCATGAGCTATTTCAAGCTCATTTCTTATGGGAAATGAGAGTTTGATCCTGGCTCAGGACGAACGCTGGCGGCGTGCCTAATACATGCAAGTCGAGCGAGCTTGCCTGGATGATTTTGGTGCTTGCACCAAATGAAACCAGATACAAGCGAGCGGCGAACGGGTGAGTAACACGTGGGTAACCTGCCCAAGAGACTGGGATAACACCTGGAAACAGATGCTAATACCGGATAACAACTTTAGACGCATGTCTAGAGTTTGAAAGATGGGTTTTCTATCACTCTTGGATGGACCTGCGGTGCATTAGCTAGTTGGTAAGGTAACGGCTTACCAAGGCAATGATGCATAGCCGAGTTGAGAGACTGATCGGCCACATTGGGACTGAGACACGGCCCAAACTCCTACGGGAGGCAGCAGTAGGGAATCTTCCACAATGGACGAAAGTCTGATGGAGCAACGCCGCGTGAGTGAAGAAGGGTTTCGGCTCGTAAAGCTCTGTTGTTGGTGAAGAATGATAGAGGTAGTAACTGGCCTTTATTTGACGGTAATCAACCAGAAAGTCACGGCTAACTACGTGCCAGCAGCCGCGGTAATACGTAGGTGGCAAGCGTTGTCCGGATTTATTGGGCGTAAAGCGAGCGCAGGCGGTTTAATAAGTCTGATGTGAAAGCCTTCGGCTCAACCGAAGAATTGCATCAGAAACTGTTAAACTTGAGTGCAGAAGAGGAGAGTGGAACTCCATGTGTAGCGGTGGAATGCGTAGATATATGGAAGAACACCAGTGGCGAAGGCGGCTCTCTGGTCTGCAACTGACGCTGAGGCTCGAAAGCATGGGTAGCGAACAGGATTAGATACCCTGGTAGTCCATGCCGTAAACGATGAGTGCTAAGTGTTGGGAGGTTTCCGCCTCTCAGTGCTGCAGCTAACGCATTAAGCACTCCGCCTGGGGAGTACGACCGCAAGGTTGAAACTCAAAGGAATTGACGGGGGCCCGCACAAGCGGTGGAGCATGTGGTTTAATTCGAAGCAACGCGAAGAACCTTACCAGGTCTTGACATCCAGTGCAATCCTAAGAGATTAGGAGTTCCCTTCGGGGACGCTGAGACAGGTGGTGCATGGCTGTCGTCAGCTCGTGTCGTGAGATGTTGGGTTAAGTCCCGCAACGAGCGCAACCCTTGTCATTAGTTGCCATCATTAAGTTGGGCACTCTAATGAGACTGCCGGTGACAAACCGGAGGAAGGTGGGGATGACGTCAAGTCATCATGCCCCTTATGACCTGGGCTACACACGTGCTACAATGGATAGAACAACGAGAAGCAAACCCGTGAGGGCAAGCGGATCTCTGAAAACTATTCTCAGTTCGGACTGCAGTCTGCAACTCGACTGCACGAAGCTGGAATCGCTAGTAATCGCGGATCAGCACGCCGCGGTGAATACGTTCCCGGGCCTTGTACACACCGCCCGTCACACCATGAGAGTCTGTAACACCCAAAGCCGGTGAGATAACCTTTATAGGAGTCAGCCGTCTAAGGTAGGACAGATGATTAGGGTGAAGTCGTAACAAGGTAGCCGTAGGAGAACCTGCGGCTGGATCACCTCCTTTCTAAGGAAGGCGAAGATGATGGAGAGTGTGAGAGCACTAATAGAAGTCATCGAAAAGCAAAACGGAAGCACACTTGAGAAACTTTGTTTAGTTTTGAGGGTAATACCTCAAAAAAACTTGAATAACGCCAAGCGAATCGGGCCTATAGCTCAGCTGGTTTAGAGCGCACGCCTGATAAGCGTGAGGTCGATGGTTCAAGTCCATTTAGGCCCATTCAAAGCTTATTGCTTTGAGCCAATATGGCGAATGGGGGCTTAGCTCAGATGGGAGAGCGCCTGCTTTGCACGCAGGAGGTCATCGGTTCGATCCCGTTAGCCTCCATAGAGAATTGAAATAAGTCAATTCTCTTAAGAGTTAGTACATTGAAAACTGAATATAATCTAGCAAAAAACCGAGACAATCGTAAAACAGATTGCAAGAGCGACCGAGAGAGAAAACTCAAAAAGAAGACTTGAAATAGGTCAAGTAGAAAAGGGCGCATGGTGAATGCCTAGGCACTAGAAGCCGATGAAGGACGTGACTAACCACGAAAGGCTTCGGGGAGCGGTAAGTACGCAGAGATCCGGAGATATCCGAATGGGGGAACCCAATACGTGAAGACGTATTATCAATTACTGTTAAGGTAATTGAAGGAAGACGCAGTGAACTGAAACATCTAAGTAGCTGCAGGAAGAGAAAGAAAAATCGATTTCCCAAGTAGCGGCGAGCGAAACGGAAAGAGCCTAAACCAGCTGGCTTGCCAGTTGGGGTTGTAGGACTACGACACGGTACTCGAAGAGATAGCAGAATTATTTGGAAAAATAAGCCAGAGAAGGTGAGAGCCCTGTAGGCGAAATTTCAGAGAGACCCAGTAGGATCCTGAGTAGGTCGGAACACGAGAAATTCCGATTGAATCCGCGAGGACCATCTCGCAAGGCTAAATACTAACTAGTGACCGATAGTGAACCAGTACCGTGAGGGAAAGGTGAAAAGAACCCCGGAAGGGGAGTGAAAGAGAACCTGAAACCATGTGCCTACAAATAGTCAAAGCACATTAAAGTGTGATGGCGTGCCTTTTGTAGAATGAACCGGCGAGTTACGTTATGGTGCAAGGTTAAGTCAGAAAAGACGGAGCCGGAGCGAAAGCGAGTCTGAAGAGGGCGAGAGAGTATCATGACGTAGACCCGAAACCAAGTGACCTACCCATGACCAGGTTGAAGGCGTGGTAAAACATGCTGGAGGACCGAACCCACGTAAGTTAAAAATTGCGGGGATGAGTTGTGGGTAGCGGTGAAATTCCAAACGAACTTGGAGATAGCTGGTTCTCTCCGAAATAGCTTTAGGGCTAGCCTCGTGTGAATGATAGTGGAGGTAGAGCGCTGTTTGGACTAGGGGCCCGTCATGGGTTACTGAATCCAGATAAACTTCGAATACCATATATCAATGCACGGGAGTCAGACTGCGAGTGATAAGATCCGTAGTCGAAAGGGAAACAGCCCAGATCACCAGTTAAGGTCCCCAAATCTATGCTAAGTGGAAAAGGATGTGGAGTTGCGTAGACAACTAGGATGTTGGCTTAGAAGCAGCCACCATTTAAAGAGTGCGTAATAGCTCACTAGTCGAGTGACGCTGCGCCGAAAATGTACCGGGGCTAAGCATAGTACCGAAACTGTGGATGCATATTTATATATGTGTGGTAGGAGAGCGTTCTAAGTGCGGCGAAGTTTGATCGAGAGGACAAATGGAGCGCTTAGAAGTGAGAATGCCGGTATGAGTAGCGAAAGATAGGTGAGAATCCTATCCGCCGAAAGACTAAGGTTTCCTGGGGCAGGCTCGTCCGCCCAGGGTAAGTCGGGACCTAAGGTAAGGCCGAGAGGCGTAGCCGATGGATAACAGGTAGAAATTCCTGTACTGAAACTAATCGATATGAGCGATGGAGGGACGCAGTAGGCTAGTGACGCATGGTGCTGGAAATCCATGTGTAAGCATTAAGTATTGAAGTGAGTCAAATGCTTGCTTCTAAAAGTACAAGATGTGATGCGGAGCGAAATAAAAGTAGCGAAGGTCATGATGTCACACTGCCGAGAAAAGCTTCTAGCCAGAGTAGTTTTACCCGTACCGCAAACCGACACAGGTAGTCGAGGAGAGTATCCTCAGGTGAGCGAGAGAACTCTCGTTAAGGAACTCGGCAAAATGACCCCGTAACTTCGGGAGAAGGGGTGCTGATAGTAAAATATCAGTCGCAGTGAAGAGGCCCAAACAACTGTTTATCAAAAACACAGGTATCTGCAAAATCGTAAGATGACGTATAGGTGCTGACACCTGCCCGGTGCTGGAAGGTTAAGAGGAGAGCTTAGCGAAAGCGAAGGTTTGAATTGAAGCCCCAGTAAACGGCGGCCGTAACTATAACGGTCCTAAGGTAGCGAAATTCCTTGTCGGGTAAGTTCCGACCTGCACGAAAGGTGTAATGATTTGGGCACTGTCTCAACGAGAGACTCGGTGAAATTATAATACCCGTGAAGATGCGGGTTACCCGCGACAGGACGGAAAGACCCCATGGAGCTTTACTGTAGCTTGATATTGAGTATTTGTTAAACATGTACAGGATAGGTAGGAGCCAGAGAAGATAGGACGCTAGTTTTATCGGAGGCAATGTTGGGATACTACCCTTGTTTGATGGATCCTCTAACTCACAGAGCTGAGCGTTCTGGAGGACAGTGTCAGGTGGGCAGTTTGACTGGGGCGGTCGCCTCCTAAAATGTAACGGAGGCGCCCAAAGGTTCCCTCAGAATGGTTGGAAATCATTCGCAGAGTGTAAAGGTATAAGGGAGCTTGACTGTGAGAGTTACAACTCGAACAGGGACGAAAGTCGGGCTTAGTGATCTGGTGGTACTGAATGGAAAGGCCATCACTCAACGGACAAAAGCTACCCTGGGGATAACAGGCTTATCTCCCCCAAGAGTTCACATCGACGGGGAGGTTTGGCACCTCGATGTCGGCTCGTCGCATCCTGGGGCTGAAGTCGGTCCCAAGGGTTGGGCTGTTCGCCCATTAAAGCGGCACGCGAGCTGGGTTCAGAACGTCGTGAGACAGTTCGGTCCCTATCCGTCGTGGGCGTAGGAAATTTGAGAGGAGCTGTCCTTAGTACGAGAGGACCGGGATGGACATACCGCTGGTGTACCAGTTGTCGAGCCTTCGGCACCGCTGGGTAGCTATGTATGGAAGGGATAAGCGCTGAAAGCATCTAAGTGCGAAGCCCCCCTCAAGATGAGATTTCCGATGCGAAAGCAGTAAGACACCTTAAAGACGATGAGGTAGATAGGCTAGGAGTGGAAGTACAGTGATGTATGGAGCGGACTAGTACTAATCAGTCGAGCACTTGACCAAGCAAGAAGAGCTCAGCGGTTTTTTGCGAGAGATTATATTTAGTTTTGAGTGTAAAAGCTCAAAAGAGTACGGTGGCGAAAGCGAGAAGGATACACCTGTTCCCATGCCGAACACAGAAGTTAAGCTTCTCCACGCCGAAAGTAGTTGGTGGGAAACTGCCTGCGAGGATAGGAAGTTGCCGTGCTCTTTTTTAATATTCCGGCTTAGCTCAGTTGGTAGAGCACCTGACTGTTAATCAGGCTGTCGTCAGTTCGAGTCTGACAGCCGGAGTCGTAGCTTAGTATTATGGAGTGTTGTCCGAGTGGTTGAAGGAGCATGATTGGAAATCATGTATACGGGCATTACCTGTATCGAGAGTTCGAATCTCTCACACTCCGTCGGGCTACAAAGTTTCTGCATTTAGTAAAAAGTTATTGCTAAATAAAAAGGAAACTGGTATATTTATATAAGTGCTCAGATAATATGACCCGTTGGTCAAGTGGTTAAGACACCGCCCTTTCACGGCGGTAACATGAGTTCAAATCTCGTACGGGTCATGAATGGAGGATTAGCTCAGCTGGGAGAGCATCTGCCTTACAAGCAGGAGGTCACAGGTTCGAACCCTGTATCCTCCATAGTTCAATGGAAGCTACCACCTATGTGGTGGCTTTTTTTATTACGTTGAACTAAAGTATTATTTCTAGTGGAGTCGGTTCAGGTCCCAAAAGGATTCGTGAATATACGAAGATGCCTTGTAACCGAAATATATTTTAGGGGGACACCATGGAAAAAGAAAAACATTTATTTACTTCGGAATCCGTTTCTGAAGGACATCCAGATAAAGTTGCTGATCAAATTTCTGATGCAATTTTAGATGCAATTTTAGAAAAAGATCCTAACGGAAGAGTAGCATGTGAAACTACTGTAACTACAGGATTAGTTTTAGTAGTAGGAGAAATTACTACTAATGCATATGTAGATATTCAAAATGTAGTTAGAAAGACTATACTTGAAATTGGATATGATAAGCCAGAGTTAGGGTTTGATGGTAATAATTGTGCTATTTTAGTGGATATTGATGAACAATCTGCTGATATTGCTGGTGGTGTGGATAATTCATTAGAAGTTAGAGATAGTGCTCGCGATACTGATGAATTAGACCAAATTGGAGCTGGAGATCAAGGATTGATGTTCGGGTTTGCAATTAACGAAACACCTGAGTTAATGCCCCTTCCTATTTCACTTTCCCATAAATTAATGAAAAAAGTTGCTGATTTAAGAAAGAATGGTACTTTACCTTGGCTTAGACCGGATGCTAAAGCCCAAGTTACTGTTGAGTACGATGATGATGGTAAACCTAAGAGAATTGATACTGTTGTTATCTCAACACAAACCGACGAAACTGTAACTTTAGATGAAATTAAAAGCAGTATGATCAATCAGGTAATTAAAGAAGTTATTCCTGATAAGTATTTAGATGAAAATACTAAATATTTGATAAATCCTTCTGGTCGTTTTGTTATTGGTGGGCCAAAGGGAGATTCTGGCTTAACTGGTCGTAAAATTATTGTTGATACATACGGTGGTTATGCTCGTCATGGTGGAGGAGCATTTTCAGGTAAAGATTTAACTAAAGTAGACCGTAGTGCAAGTTATGCAGCACGATATGTAGCGAAGAATATTGTTGCTGCAGGTTTAGCTGATCGTTGTGAAATTCAATTAGCTTATGCAATTGGGGTTGCGCACCCAGTATCTATTATGATTGATACTGCTGGAACTGGAAAAGTTGATGATGACTTATTGGTTGAAGCTGTTCGCCATACTTTTGATTTAAGACCAGCTGGTATTATTAAGATGTTAGACTTGCGTCGTCCAATTTATCGTCAAACCGCTGCATATGGACATTTTGGTCGTACAGATGTTGATTTGCCTTGGGAACACACTGATAAGGTAAATGATCTTAAAAAATATGTAGAAGAACATAAATAAAATTAAAGCCTTAAATTTTTAATTTTTAAGGCTTTTTATTTTAATTAATTAAAATTAAGCTAGGAGAATTATTAATGGATTATATCGATAGTTTTGCTCATATTTTGCCTAAAAATTATTATCAAGCTGTGTTAAAGTACGATTCATCAATACCTGATAAATATCCTTTTATTAATATTCCTACTTTAACAAATTTAGGTGAGCGGTTAAAATATTGGCCGGCATCGAATATCAAACAGGTAATTTCGTTTGCCAACATTAATGCAGAAGATTTTACTGAGCCGGTCCAAGCTGCTCACTTAGCCCATGAGGGAAATATAGAGCTAGCAGATATTGTAGCAAGCCACTCAAATTATTTTGAAAGTGGAGTGGGTATGCTAGCCCTTAACAACATTGAAAAAAGTAGAGAAGAATTAGAATGGATTGCAAAAAATAAGTATTTAGTTGGAGCACAAATTTTTACTCGTCATTTAGGAAAGAGTATTGCTAATGAAGAGTTTGAACCAATCTTTGAAGTTGCTCATAAATTAGGATTACCTCTTTGGCTTCATCCAGTATTTGATTTGCGCAAACCTGACAATAACTTGGTCTTTTCTTGGGAATATGAATTATCTCAAGCTATGTTGCAGCTAGTTCAGGCACAGCTCTTTAAAAAATATCCTAATATTAAAATTATTGTTCATCATGCGGGTGCGATGGTACCATTTTTTGCAGGAAGAATTGATCATATTTTACCTCCAGAATTAGCAGCTGACTTCAAAAAATTTTATGTGGATACTGCCATTTTAGGAAATCCACCAGCCTTAAATTTAGCTCTAGATTATTTCGGCATCGATCATGTTTTGTTTGGAACAGATGCGCCATTTGCAGTAAAGCCAGCTGGAGCAACAGATCTTATAATTACTGCAATTAATAAACTAAATTTAGATAAAGCAGCTTTAGAACAACTTTATTCAAAAAATTATAAAAATTTATTAAGTAAGTAAAAGGAGCCTCAAAATGAGGCTTTTTTTGTTGCAGTATAAATTATTTTTTATACAATGTATTAATAACTGATACATTTAAAGGATAACAAAATGAATGATGTTAAGTTTTCAGTAGCGATTCATATTTTAGTAATGATTGCTACCAGCTCCGTAGATGTTAATTCAATTGCTTTAGCGCAAAGTGTAGGGACTAATCCTAGTTATATTCGAAAAATTTTATCGCTCTTAAAAAAGAGAGGATTAATTGAAAGTCATCGAGGAAAATCTGGCATTAGTTTAGTTAAAAGGCCAAAAGATATTTCATTATTAACAATATACGAAGCTGTTGAAGAGCAAGAACCAACTTTTTTTCAAATTCATCAACATGCTAATCGTCACTGTCCAGTTGGAAAAAATATTAAAGAAATGGTTTTTCCAATTGAAAGTAAGCTAGAAAAGCAAATTTCAGAAAGTTTAGCTTCGGAGAATTTAGCAGATGTAATTGAAAGATTAGGGAAATTAATAGAAAAGGAAAATTAACATGAAAATACAAGCAGCTAGATTATTTAAATATAGTAAAACCAATCCTGAAATTAAAGTAGTAGAAACTAAGGTAGAAGAACTACAAGCAGATGACTTGTTAGTGCAAGTGTTAAATGCTGGTGTAAATCCCCTAGACAATTTAATTGCGCATGGAGAGTTAAAATTGGTTTTCCCATTTAAGTTACCGCAAACAATGGGAAATGAGTTTGTTGGCATTGTTAAAGAAGTTGGTGCTAATGTAACTGACTTTAAAGTGGGTGATCGAGTTTTTGCAAGAAATCCACTTGATAATATTGGGGCATTTGCCGATGAATTGGTGCTTAAACAAGCTGCAGTTGCTAAAGTTCCAGAGTATTTAACTAACCCAGAAGCAGCTGCTGTACCATTGACAGCTCTCACTGCGATGCAAGCGTTAGAATTAATGGACTTTAAACCAGGACAAACCTTGTTTATTTCTGGTGGAACTGGAAGTTTTGGGGCAATGGCAATTCCAATTGCAGTAGCTAAAGGATTAAAAGCTATTACTAATGGTAGTAGTGCTAAAAAGGAAGAAGTAGAAAAATTAGGTGTTAGTCAATTTATTGACTATCGTAAAGAAAACTACTGGGATGTTCTTTCTAATATCGATTTTGTAATTGATACTTTGGGTGGCGATAATATTGAAAAAGAAATGAGTATTATGAAGCCTGGAGGTGTGTTAGTTACTTTAAGAGGAATGCCAAATAAAGCTTTTGCTAAGTCAATGGGAATGAGCAAAGCTAAGCAGCTGTTGTTTGGTATGGCTAGTGCAAAAATGGATCGGTTAGCTAAAAAGTATGGCGTTACTTATCACTTTATTTTTGTGCATGCAGATGGGAAGCAATTAAAAGAAGCTAGTGAGATTTTAACGCAAAAAGAGATTAGACCAGCATTAGGTAAACATTTTACCTTGGCACAGACTCAAGCTGCAATGGACCAAGTTGCTAAGGGGAGAAATGCAGGAAAGATTATTTTAGATATTAATTAGAAATAAAAGCTAGCTAAGATAACCTAACTTAATTAATCAGCTCTTGTTTTTACTATGACTTATGTGTTAAATTATAATCATTATCTTAATGAAGCAATAAAGGTTAGAAAGTAGTAACATTTGGATTCTTTTAGAGAGAGACTGGTGCTGAGAAGTCTTAGATGAAGGTGTGAACTTGTTCTAAGCAATGCCTTTCGTCATACTATCCGCGTTAAGGAATAGTTCAAGGGTCACAAATGTGAAACTTAGGTGGTACCGCGATAATTCGTCCTATGATTATTTATAATCATGGGATTTTTTTATTAGGAGGAAATTAATGTACAATCATAAGACTGTAGAAAAGAAATGGCAAAAATATTGGGCAGATCATAATACTTTTAAAACAGGAACAGATCCTAAAAAGAAAAATTATTATGCTTTAGATATGTTTCCTTTCCCTTCAGGTAAGGGACTTCATGTGGGTCACCCAGAAGGATATACAGCAACTGATATTCTCTCACGTATGAAGCGTGCTCAAGGATATAATGTATTGCACCCAATGGGCTGGGATGCATTTGGTTTACCAACTGAACAATATGCTTTGAAAACTGGTGAAGATCCAGCAAAGGTTACTGATGAAAATATTGCTAATTTTAAAAAGCAATTAAACAAATTGGGATTTTCTTATGATTGGGACCGTGAAGTTAAAACTTCAGATCCTAATTACTATAAGTGGACTCAATGGGTATTTGAACAAATGTACAAGAAGGGCTTAGCTTATGAAGCTGAAGTTCCTGTTAACTGGTCTCCGGATTTAGGTACTGTTGTGGCTAATGAAGAAGTTATTGATGGCAAAACTGAACGTGGTGGTTATCCAGTTTACCGCCGTAACATGCGTCAATGGATGCTTAAGATGACTGCTTATGCTGATCGTTTACTTGAAGATTTAGATGACTTAGATTGGCCAGAAGCTGTTAAAGAAATGCAACGTAACTGGATTGGTCGTTCTGAAGGAGCCCAAGTTACTTTTAAGGTAAAAGACAGTGACAAGACTTTTGATGTCTTTACTACCCGTCCAGATACTTTGTTTGGTGTAAGTTATACTGTTTTGGCTCCTGAAAGTAAGTTAGTGCAAGAGATTACTACTCCAGAACAAAAAACAGCTGTTGATGCTTACATTAAGAAAATTGAATCTAAGTCAGATTTGGAAAGAACTGATCTTAATAAAGATAAGACAGGTGTCTTTACAGGTGCTTATGCTATTAATCCAGTTAATGGTAAAGAAGTTCCAATTTGGATTTCTGACTATGTTTTGGCAAGTTATGGTACAGGTGCGGTAATGGCAGTACCAGCTCATGATGATCGTGATTATGCCTTTGCTTCTAAATTTAAGTTGCCAATTAACCGTGTTATTGAGAGCGGAGATTTAGAAAAAGGAGCCTTCACTGGTGATGGCAAGCATATTAACTCTGAGTTTTTAGATGGTTTAAATAATGAAGAAGCTAAAAAGCAAATGATTGCTTGGCTTGAAGATCATAATGTAGGTCAAAAGAAGGTGAACTACAAGTTACGTGATTGGGACTTTAGTCGTCAACGTTACTGGGGTGAACCAATCCCTGTTATTCACTGGGAAGATGGAGAGACCACGTTAGTACCTGAAGATCAATTGCCATTAGTTTTACCACATGCTACTGATATTAAGCCATCTGGTACTCCTGAAAGTCCATTGGCCAACTTAACTGATTGGGTAAATGTAGTAGATGAAAATGGCCGCAAGGGTAAACGTGAAACTAATACTATGCCAAACTGGGCAGGTTCTTCATGGTATTACTTACGTTATATTGATCCACATAATGATAAAGAATTAGGTGATTATGATTTACTTAAGGCTTGGTTACCAGTAGATCTTTACATTGGTGGGGCAGAGCATGCAGTGCGTCACTTACTTTATGCTAGATTTTGGCATAAGGTTCTTTATGATCTTGGTGTTGTACCAACTAAAGAACCATTCCAAAGACTTTATAATCAAGGTTTAATTCTTAAAGATCATGAAAAAATGTCAAAATCTAAGGGCAATGTTGTTAACCCAGATGAAGTTATTGATGAATATGGTGCCGATAGCATAAGAATGTATGAAATGTTCATGGGACCATTAGATGCTTCAATTGATTGGGATGATAATGGTCCAGCTTCAACTAAGAAGTTTTTAGATCGTATTTGGAGAACAATGGTTAATGATTTAGATCTTCAAGCTATTCCTAGTGAAAAAATTGTTGATGAAAATGATGGCACCCTTGATAAGGTTTATAACGAAACTATTAAGAAAGTAACTGAAGACTTTGAAAACTTGCACTTTAATACTGCAATTTCTCAAATGATGGTCTTTATGAATGCAGCACAAAAAGCTAAGCAAATACCTCGTGAATACGCCGAAGGTTTCATTAAATTAGTTGCTCCTGTTGCTCCTCACATGATGGAAGAAATCTGGTCAATTTTTGGTCATGACGAATCAATTACATTTGCTGAATGGCCAAAATATGATGAAAGTAAATTAGTTGAATCAACTGTTGAGATTATGGTGCAAGTTAATGGAAAATTACGTGGTAAATTCAAGGCACCTAAAGATACAGTAAAAGATGAACTAGAAAAAGAAGCATTAAGCTTAGAACACGTCAAAAAATTCTTGGAAGGTAAAGACATTAAGAAGGTAATTGTCATTCCTAATAAGATCGTGAATATTGTTGCTAAGTAGTTTAAGTTTTTCCTAAATAATTAATTTATTTAAACAAAGTAAAAATATCTGAGTATGATAAATTTCAGGCTCGTTTTGAAGTAGGAAAAATTTATGGAAAATAATACAAAAAATTCTAATACCCAGGAGACGATGGTTAAAGGTTCCGCATGGATGACCTTTGGCTCAATCTTTTCGAGAATTCTTGGGGCGATTTATATTATTCCTTGGTATGCCTGGATGGGAAATCATGGAAATATTGCTAATGCTTTAACTGCAAAAAGTTATAACGTCTATAGTTTGTTTATTATTGTTTCTACAGCAGGTATTCCAGGTGCCATCGCCAAACAAGTGGCTAAATATAATGCCTTGAATGAATATGGAATTGGAAGGCAATTATATCGGAGAGGCTTGATTTTAATGACGGCTTTTGGGATTGCTTGTGCAGCTCTTATGTATTTTGCAGCACCAGTTTTGGCAGCAGATGATATTTTGGGTGCAATTTTCCATGGCGCAAATTCAGACCCCGCACAAGTTGCGGTAATGAGAAGTTTATCTTATGCCTTATTATTAATCCCAATTTTAAGTATTATGCGTGGGTACTTCCAAGGTTATGCCGACATGATGCCACCAGCTATGTCACAATTAGTGGAGCAATTAGCGCGAGTAGGGTGGATGTTGTTTACTGCTTATCTTATTATGCAAATTCAACATGGATCCTATGTGAAGGCAGTTGTTCAGTCTAATTTGGCAGCTGCTATTGGGGCGGTCTTTGGGATCTTACTTTTGGTCTGGTTTCTTTATCGAAGACGTAAAACAATTAATAATTTAATAGCTAATTCAAATAATGCAGTAAAAATTTCAACAATTGAAATTTTTAAAGAAATAATCAATCAATCGATTCCATTTATTATCATTGATTCCGGCATTACTTTGTTCCAGTTAGTTGATCAATATACTTTTCCTTCTATGATTAGGATGTTTGTTCATGCAAGTCAGGTGCAAGTCGATACTTGGTATGCATTATTTGGACTTAATGCCAACAAGCTAATTATGATTATTGTTTCTTTAGCTACTGCTATGGCTGTGACTGCAATTCCTTTACTATCTGGTGCACATGCACAAAAAAATTATCAAAGTATTTCTAATCAAATTGAAAATATCTTAGAATTATTTCTTTTTGTAATGTTACCTGCAGCTTTCGGGATGGCGGCCATTTCGGGACCTATCTATACTATCTTTTATGGCTATGATGCGTTAGGATCTCACGTCCTATATTTATCAGCTTTTACTGCCATAAGTTTAGGGGCCTTTACAGTTTTAATGGCTATTCTTCAAGGGTTATCTGAAAATGGCTTAGCAATTAAATATTTGATCTTGGGATTAATTATTAAGTTGGCAGTTCAATTACCAATGATAAAATTTTTCAAGGTTTACGGTCCTTTAATTGCTACTAACATAGGGATGATTGTAACTATATGGTTAGCTATTCAGCATTTAAAGGTTAGATACAAATACAACTCTAATAGAACTGCTCGTAGATTTATCGGGATTACGGTATTTTCTATTATTATGTTTATTTGTGTAAGTGCAGCTATATTTTTATTTGGAAAATTTATTTCTCCGGCTGGACGTGTGGGCGCAATGATCTTAGTTATTATTGCGGTAGCTATTGGTGGCGCTATATATGGTTATTTAGCAATAAAGACAAGTTTAGCTCAAAAAATCTTAGGCCATAAAGTCGATAGCATATTAGCTAAATTGCACATAAGAATATAAAAAAATAAGTCTATGATAAAATTCATAGACTTCTTTTTTTGAATATTTTGATTTCTATCAAAATACGCCCCTGCCAAGGTAAGTAAATTATACACCTTAATGAGTAAAATCTTTTTTAAATGTAATTAAAGAGTGTAAAATAAGATTGATAGAAAAGGGGAACGATAATGAAAAAAGATACTTACATGACCTTATTAGGCTTGAGAGACGTTTGTTATAATGATTTTAATTTTGATATCGATAACAAAAATCCTTTTTTAGGAACAGATACTTATAAAAAAATTGAAGAAATTTTAAAGAAAAATCAAACGGAAGATTTACTTAAGGAATTTGAAGTAGGTTCAAATATTTATCAAGATTACGCACCAGAATATTTAAGTTTAACTACAAAGCATGAAATTGAACATGATATTAATGCAGCCCGTGAATACTTAGATAATTATTCCGGTGATAAAGATGATCTTAAGAAAAACTATCAAGCATTTCTAGATGATAATTCATTAAGCTACTCTTTTGGTGCAGAAGATAATTTAGATCAAGTGCAGAAAGATTTAAATAATATTGATACAGAAAATGTTATTGTGTGGGAAAGAAGAAAAAATGAATATATTCTTTTACCTCACTCTTTCCAAAGTCTAGAAAGAATTAAAAATAAGATTTCTTCTGTGAAACGCGAAAACGATAAAGCTATTAGATTAGCAATGGAAAAGCTATTTAATAATATTAATGACTTTTTAAAACCTTTCAGTAAAAGCCAATATGGTAAATATGAAAAAGATTTGCCTGAAGATTTAAAGGTGAAGCTTGAACATGAAGCTTTACTTTTACAAAATGATGCTCGTGAAGTTGGTGCAGAAAAATTAGCTAAGACAGCAGAAGAGATCGCACGAAAAGCAAATGATGATTTTGAGTAGAAAAGGTACTTACAGAGTGTAAGTACCTTTTTTATAATTTGAAAATTAGTATAGGAATTATGTTTTGAATGCTTTATACTAATATAAGTTGTAAGGAGGAAAAGATGAAGAAAAGTATTTTAACCACAACTTTTATCGCAGGATTAGTTTTATTAGGAATCAGTACAACAAATGCAAAGGCTGATACAATTACTGATACTCAAAGTAATCAAGCTGTAGCAACTCCTCAAAATAATAATTCATCTATTTATGTGGATGATACTGTTGAACATCCTCGTTTGAAAAACGTTAATGGCTATATTAATCAAAATCATTTGCAGTTTTCAGGTATCAAGGATGAAAGTGCACAAAGTACCTTTACTGCAGGGAAGAATTATCGTCATGGGGCACCTGAGGGTATTGTAGTTCACGAAACCAATAAGCCTAATATCTCAGCACAAGAATGGGCTGATAAGTTTAATGAAAATTGGAAATCAAATCAAACTTATGTACATGCTTTTGTAGATAAATCTCAAGTTGTTCAAATTGCTCCAACTAATAAAACAGTATGGGGTTCAGGTTATTATGGTAATCAACGGTTTATTCAAGTAGAACTATGTGAAGAAAATACAGAACAAGATTTTGCTCAAAGTATTCAAAATGATGCTACCTATATTGCAAAATTACTTCACCAATATAATTTGAAGCCTAGTTTAGCAGATGGAAAAGGTAATGGAACGATTTGGTCTCACCATGATGTTTCTAAGTATTTAGGTGATACTGATCATACTGACCCAGATGGTTATTTTGCATGGCATAACTACTCAATGCAACAATTCTTCAATTTAATTAAGCAGCGTTACGATGAACTTGCACCGTTATATAGCCAGAACAACGTAATTGATGAAAAAGGTGTTGGTCAAGTTCGTTATAACGGTAAAGGTAAAGTGGCGATATGGTATACACCTAATAGTGGTCACAAGATCGTTAAATATGTTTCCCGCAATACGAAGTGGAAGTTTTTCAAAGTTGCCAAAATTAACGGTCACCTTTGGTACAATTTAGGTGGAAACCAATGGATTGACGGAACTTATTTTATTAAAAAGTAAGCAGAATAGCATCTACAAAAGTAGATGCTATTTTTATTGAAAAAACTTGGGCACCAACTTATAATTAAGACTGATTTTATTTTTTAACGAGGCATATTTGATGAAGAAAATTAATTGGATCTGCGGGGTTACTCTTTTAGGAATAACTATTTTAGGCAGTGGCAAAGTACACGCTGCTGAAAATAATTCGCAAAATACTGATACTAAAATTGCAATATCATCTGAAGCTGGTAATAAGCAGCAAAGTGCTACTTCCAGCTCGGATTTTAATACAAGGGATTCTATAACTAATGCAACAACTGAAAAATCTACTAATTCAAGCGCTCAAGTAATTAATCAGAATCAAGTAGTTAGAATTCAATATAGTGGTAAGGGTCAGGTTGCTGTTTGGGATAATTATCAGGCACCTCATAGCATTACTAAATATTTACCTAAAAATACTTCTTGGAAGTCGTTTAAAGTTGCCACTTTGGATGATAAGCATCAATGGTATAACTTAGGCGGGAATCAGTGGGTAGACAGCAATTATGCCGTTGTTCAAACTAGATCATCTGCTATGAAAGTTACTAAAAATCAAGACGCTCCTAATTCTACTGAAAAAATACAAAATGCTACTCCTGAGAATAAAGTAATCACAATCAACTATTCGGGAAAAGGAAAAGTGGCAATTTGGTCGAATTTTGATCAAAACAAAAAGATAAAACAATACGTGGCGCCAAATACAAATTGGGTAATTAATAAAAAAGCAACAGATATAAACGGAAAAATTTGGTATGATCTTGGTGCGAACCAATGGTTAGACAGTCAATATGCCAGAGATACTAATGGGATTATTTACTATAGTCCCCTTAAAGCCAATGTATTTTGTCGAGCAGGCAAGATACAATCTGGTAAAATTCTAAATGGTAAGCAAACTATTTATACTCATCCTAATGGTGCAATTTACCGTGTCCAAATGGATGTGCCTGTTATTAGTCAATTGCCACAATTACCAACAGGATGTGAGATGACAGCTGTAACAATGATGTTGCAATATGCTGGAGTTAATATTAATAAGCTTCAAGTAGCAGCTGAAACTCCAAGAGCTAATGATGGAAATCATGGTTTTGTTGGTAATCCCTATAGTCCTAGTGGATGGTGGGTTTTCCCAAGTGGGATTGCTGCGGTTGTAAATAGACATTTAGGACATAGTAGTAATTTAACTGGTGCAAGTATTAATACAATTAAAAATAAGCTCCTGCAGGGGCATCCAGTAGTTACATGGGTAGCAAATATGAATGGTTTTGTTAATCATGCTTTGACTTTAACTGGTTTTTCAACTAACGGAATAATCTATTATAATAATCCGTGGACTGGAAAAAGAGAGTCAATGAGCGAAAGTAACTTTTTGAGGCACTGGAATAATGATAAGAGACGAGCCTTAAGTTATTAGTTAGAGAGGAAAGAAAAATGAAAAAGATTAACTGGTTATGCGGGATGACATTAATTGGAGTTGCCCTTTTAAGTAGTGGTAAAGTTCATGCTGCCGATACAACTACTCAAGCAAATCAAGAAAATACTACTAGTGAAAATAATGTGGTTTCAAAGTCACAAACTCCTGATTTAGGTGAGACACAAGCAAGTAGTCAAAGCCAACAAAGTAATAAAGAAATAACAGCTGCAACTACTACACAAACTACAAATAATAGCAGTGAAAAGAATATTGCTATCAATAGTTCGACTAATTCAACTAAAGTACAAAATGTTAGTGGAATAATTAGAGTCCAATATTCAGGAAAAGGCCAAGTAGCTATCTGGAATAATTATGAAACTCCTCGTAAGATTACAAAATTTGTTCCAAAAAATACTAGTTGGAAAACATTTAAAGTAGCTACTCTTGCTGATAACCACCAATGGTATAACTTAGGTGGAGACCAATGGATTGATGGTCAATATGCTAGTGCTAATTTGAATAATGGCAAAGTTAGTGAAAAGACACCTGTAAAAGTTGAAAAGACAGCAGGTGATTGGACAGTAAATAGTGTTAATGAAAAGATTTCGATTGCTTATTCAGGAAAAGGTCAAGTAGCTGTTTGGACTACTTATGCTAATGGCAAGAAGATTGTAAAATATGTGCCAAATGCTTCATCATGGAAGGTATTTAAAGAAGCAATTCCTAAGAATGGATACGTATGGTATAACTTAGGCGGTAATCAATGGATTACTTCTGAATATGCAAATATTCAAAAAACTGCAACTAATAGCACAGTATCTACCAAAATAGTAGCTGTCCCATCAAGAAATCCTCATCAACCATACGCAGATCCGGCTGATATGCGTAAGAGTAATTACTGGAATAAAACAAGTGAGACTAAAGCTCATCCAAATTTAAGAAATGTTAAGAATCTTTGGATTAGAGTATCAATTTTGGGTAATAGAACCTATGTAATGTCTGGCAATACTCCAGTATATACTTTATATTCTTCAGCTGGTCGAATTGTGAACGGTAAAAGTCTAACACCTACTGGTACTTACTATGTACAACCAGAACGTGGAACTACATTCGTTGGAGCTCACTACTATGTAAGTTGGAAAGACCATGGTGTATATTTATTCCACTCAACTATTACCAATGGTTATAACGGTCCTTATGATATGCATGCAGCTAAATTATTAGGTACACAACCACTTTCTCACGGCTGTGTACGACTAACTGTGCCTGATGCAAAATGGTTCTACCAAGAATTACCTGTTGGTACAAAGGTTGTAATTGCAAATAATTAAATTAAAAAGAGATAATGAAATTTAATCATTATCTCTTTTTTATTTTTTAAAAGTTGGTGCGCATTTAGTGCGCACTTGTGAATAGCATTATTGATATATCAGTACTTGAGGGTGCTAAACGAATGCCCTGGACAGGATTCGAACCTGCACTCTCGTAAGAAAACAGCGACCTGAACGCTGCGCGTCTGCCAATTCCGCCACCAGGGCAAAGTAATTCTTGAATATATAGAACATCATACCAAAAAATTGATAAAATGGGAATGTAGAAGATTATTAGTATTTATTGTCTACTAATTGAGGAGAAGAAATGAAGATCAAAGCTGATATCTTAGAACAAGTGATTAAGCCACGAAAGAGTGCTAGTCATAAAGGTAATTACGGTAAAATTTTATTAATTGGTGGTAGCAGCCATTATGGTGGCGCAATTATCATGGCCGCAGAAGGTGCGCTGAACAGTGGAGCGGGACTCTTGTGTGTAGCGACTCATAATCTAAACGTAACGGCGTTACATAGCCGTGATCCTGAAGTAATGTTTATTGATTGGCGTGATGAAGCAGGATTAAAACAATTACTACCCCAAATGGATATAGTTGTTTGTGGAATGGGCTTAGGTACTGAAACACGCAGTATAAAGTGTATGGAATTATTACGTGATAACATTAATAATGAGCAAACGCTTGTATTGGATGCTAGTGCCTTGACTTTAATTTCTAAAAATAAACATTTACTTCCCTATAACGCTAAAGCGATCATTTTAACGCCACATCAAATGGAGTGGCAACGATTAAGTGAAATACGAATTAATTATCAAAATGATGCAGCTAATTTTGAAGCTTTAGATACTTTATTTCCTCAAAAAAATGCCTACTTGGTATTAAAATCTAATCATACTAAAATATATGAGCAAAAAAATCATCAAGTGTTAGAAAATCCTCTAGGAAATCCAGGGATGGCAACTGGTGGGATGGGTGATACATTGGCTGGAATTATTGGAAGTTTTTGCGGTCAATTTACAACTAAGCTAGATACCATTGCAGCAGCAGTTTATCTTCATTCACTTGCAGGAGATAAAATTTTTCAGGAAAATTATATTGTTCGGCCTACAAAATTAAGTGCTAGTTTACCAGAATTAATGAAGAAATATGGTGAGAATAACGATGAAAATGATTAAAAAGAATATTTGTCTGACCTTACTTGGACTTGTTTTATTTATAGGATTGTTGGGCATTGGTGATTGCCAAACACATACTGTTAGTGCAGCAATCAACAATTATCAAGATGATAGAGTTAATTTAAACGTAAAGAGTGCTATCGCTGTGGATGCAAAAAATGGTCAAGTTTTTTATGCCAAAAATGCAGATAAAAAAATGCCAATTGCATCAATGTCAAAATTAATAACTATTTATTTAACCCTTCAAGCAATTAAAGATAAAAAAATTAGTTGGGAGCAAGAAGTAACTCCAACTAAGCAGATGGTTAAAGTAAGTAAAAATCCTGATTATTCTGGTGTTCCGCTAGAACTTAGGCATAAATATACAGTTCGCCAATTATATGAGGCAACTCTAATTGCTTCCGCCAATGCTCCAGCAATGTTGCTTGCTCAAACAGTTGGCGGTAGCCAAGTTGGTTTTGTTAAGCAGATGCAAAATCAAGTTAAAAAATGGGGAATAAAGAATGCCAAAATTTATACTCCTGATGGCTTACCAAATTACACTCAAGGAAAAGATGCATATCCAGGTGTAGGCAAGAATGCAGAAAATGAGTTATCTGCTGCTGATATGGCAATTGTAGTAGATAAGCTAGTAAGTGAATTTCCTGAGGTAATTAAAACCACAAAGATTGCCCATAAAGATTTTAATGACCAAGGGAAAATAACTTCAATGGAAAATTGGAATTGGATGCTCAAAGGTTTATCCCAATATGATGCAGCTTACCCATTGGATGGATTAAAGACAGGTACAACTGACGCGGCAGGAGCTTGTTTTGCTGGAACAATGATAAAGAATGGGCGTCGAATTATTACCGTGGTGATGGGGGCACGTCATCAAGACGGAAGTGACCCATCTCGTTTTGTTCAAACCAAAAAATTATTAAATTATGTTTTTTCAAATTATCAACTTTACATTATGAAAAAAGGGCAAAAAATTGATGGCGTAAATGAAGTTGCTGTTCCAAATGGAAAACAAAAGACTGCCTCATTAGTGATGCAAAAAGATACTGGAATTTGGATTGCAAATGGAAAACATATTACCGCTAAATTTTCTCAAGATAATATCGCTGCACCTATAAAAGCCGGACAAAAGGTGGGATATTTTGATGTGGCGGCTATTCCATCAATTAAAGATAAAGATGGTGTACAATTACCAGCTACTGTAACTCAAAATATTGAAAAAGCAAATATCTTTGTTAGAGTATGGCGTAAGATTTTTGGTTAGAGTGTTTAAATTTAACTTTTAAAAATGTTAGTTGGATATTTTAATAATACCTGCTATAATCGTTATTTGAATAAGATCAAAAGTAGTAATTTTAATTTGTTTTCAGCGAGCTTATGGTGATGGGAGATAAGTAGCAAGTTAAAATGAAGGCGTGTTTGATTTTTACATTTTGATTAATTAAAGCGGATCTTTGTATCAAATAGAGTGGTACCGCGGGAAAATTCTCGTCTCTTTCTAAGTAATTTAGAAAGGGACTTTTTTATTGCAAGAAAGGTTGAAATAGATGGATTTTAAACAAAAAGTTGTTGATTTAATTGATGAGCAAGTTGATTTACCTAAAGAAAAAATCAATCTTTTAATTGAACGTCCAAAGAATGAAAAAATGGGTGATTATGCATTTCCAGCTTTTGCATTAGCAAAAATTGAACATAAAAATCCAGCTGAAATTGCTAAGAATATTGCAGAGCAGATTAATGATGAAAACTTTACTAGCATTCAAGCAGTAGGTCCTTACGTTAACTTTGCGATTGACCATGCAAAATTAGTTAATTCCACTTTGACAGATGTCTTGACTGAAAAAAATAATTTTGCCGATCAAAAGTTAGGTACAGGAAATGTCGCTATTGATATGTCTTCACCCAATATTGCTAAACCAATGTCAATGGGTCACTTGCGTTCAACTGTAATTGGTAATTCTATTTCAAAGATTATGGAAAAAGTTGGTTACACTCCAATTAAAATTAATTACCTAGGTGACTACGGTACCCAATTTGGTAAGTTAATTACTGCTTACAAGTTATGGGGTAATGAAGAAGATGTAAAAAAGGATCCAATTACTAATCTTTTCCATTACTATGTTAAATTCCATGAAGAAGCCGAAAAGAATCCAGAATTAGAAGATGAAGGACGTGCTTGGTTCAAAAAACTTGAAGAAGGAGATCCCGAAGCAGTTAAGCTTTGGAAATGGTTCAGAGAAGTTTCATTGCAAGAGTTTAACCGTATTTATAAAGAATTAGACGTTGATTTTGATTCTTATAATGGTGAAGCTTTCTTTAACGATAAAATGACACCAGTAGTTGATGAATTGAGACAAAAGAACTTACTTCATGAATCACAAGGTGCTCAAGTTGTTGATTTGGGTGAAGATGAAAACCCAGCTTTAATTTTAAAATCTGATGGTTCAAGTCTTTACATGACACGTGACTTAGCTGCTGCCCTTTACCGCAAAAATGAATATGATTTTGTAATGTCACTTTATGTTGCAGGTAATGAACAAAGTGGCCACTTTAAACAATTAAAACAAGTTTTAAAGAAGATGGGCTACGATTGGTCTGATGATATTTACCATATTCCATTTGGTTTAATTACTCAAGGTGGTAAAAAGTTATCTACTCGTAAAGGGAACGTTGTGTTCTTAGATCAAGTTTTAAAGGATGCAGTGGCTTTAGCTCAAAAGCAAATTGAAGAAAAGAACCCAGATTTAAATAATAAAGAAAGGGTCGCACATGATGTTGGTGTCGGAGCAGTTGTTTTCCATGATCTTAAGAATGATCGTTTAGATAACTTCGACTTTGATTTACAAGAAGTTGTGCGTTTTGAAGGAGATACTGGTCCATACGTTCAATATACTAATGCACGTGCGCAAAGTATCTTGCGTAAGGCAAACAAAGAAGTTTCAATGGATAATTTAAGCTTAGATGATAACTGGGCAGTTGCAAAACAATTAGCTGATTTTCCAAATGTAGTCGCTAAAGCAGCGGAAAAATTTGAACCTTCAATTATTGCTAAATACGCCCTTAGCTTAAGTAAGAAATTTAACAAATACTATGCAAATGTTCGTATTTTAGATGATAATGAACAATTAAATGCGCGTTTAGCTCTTGTACAAGCTACTTCGATTGTTTTAACTGAAGCATTACGACTTTTGGGTGTAAACGCTCCAAAAGAAATGTAAATTTATCCATAAAAATTAAGGATAAAGTATGTTAATTTTTGCACTATTGGGTTAAACTAAAGTTGTACAAGAATTTAGGAGGTATTTTTTAATGGCTTATTTTGTAAACGGTAACGAAATTTTTAAAGCTGCTCGTAAAAACCACTACGCTGTTGGTGCTTACAACACTAACAACCTTGAATGGACTCGTGCATTATTAAAGGGTGCTAAGGAAACTAGAACTCCATTATTGATTCAAGTTTCTACTGGTGCTGCTAAGTACATGGGTGGTTACAAGACTGTTAAGAATCTTGTTGAAAATGAAATGGATAACATGGACATTGATGTACCAGTTATTTTGAACTTAGACCACGGTGACTATGAATCAGCTAAGGAATGTATCGCTCTTGGTTACTCATCAGTTATGTTTGATGGTCACAACCTTCCAACTGAAGAAAACTTAGAAAAGACTAAGGAAATCGTAAGATTAGCTCACGAACGTGGTATTTCTGTTGAAGCTGAAATCGGTAAGATTGGTGAAAACCAAGGTGCTGATGGTGGTGAATTAGCATCAGTTGAAGATGCTAAGAAGTTCGTTGAAGCTGGTGTTGATAAGCTTGCTTGTGGTATTGGTAACATCCACGGTGTTTACCCAGAAGGCTGGAAAGGCTTAAACTTTGACCGTTTGAAGGAAATTGCTGAAGCTGTTCCTAACACTCCACTTGTTTTACACGGTGGTTCAGGTATTCCTCAAGATCAAATTGAAAAGGCAATTTCTTTAGGTATTGCTAAGATCAACATTAACACTGAATTCCAATTAGCATTCCAAGCTGCTACTCGTAAGTACATCGAAGAAAAGATGGACTTAGACAAGGGCAACAAGGGTTATGACCCACGTAAGCTTTTGAGAGCTGGTACTGATGCAATTACTGATTCTATGAAGGAAATGATTTCATGGATGGGTACTGCTCCAATTGATTCAAAAGAATCATCAGTTCACTTTGATGAAGCTTCATTAAACGAAGAATAATTCATCTTTTATAAAATAAAAAACCTCAGGAAATCCTGAGGTTTTTTTATTTTATAAATTTACAGTTATTTGCTCAAAGGAAAAAGGCTTCTGAAAAGTAAGCCGGTAGGCTTCAAGTTCAAGGCCTTCTCCCTCTTGATAATTTTTATTATAAAGTGGATCGCCAATAAGAGGACAGCCGATACTAGCTAAATGCACTCTAATTTGGTGGGTGCGACCTGTTTCTAATTGAATTGCTAACTGAGCTTTATTATCTTTTCGTTGCAGTACTTGATAATGTGTAATAGCCTTTAGACCATCTCTTCTGACTATTCTTTTTCGTTGGTCGTGTGGATCTTGGCCAATTGGTAAATTAATGGTTCCTTTGTCCTTGGCTAAATTATCTGTTTCTACCCAAGCTAAATATTCTCTATTTAAAGTTTTATTAGTAAGTTGACGATTTAAAATAGGAACTACAGCTGGATTTTTGGCTACTAATAACAGTCCATGGGTCAGCATGTCTAGCCGGTGGACAATATAAGGGGTATTTTTTAAATAAGTAGCACAATCATTTAATGCGGTATTAGTTTCATCAAGGTTAGGGTGAGTTTTTTGCCCGCCAGGTTTATTGATAACTAGAATGTTCTCATCTTCATAAATAATATTAGGTATTTTTCCGCTAGGTGGATAAATATGTTGAAAAGTTTCTACATGATCTAAAATAATATTAACTTTATCTCCTGGTTTAACTGTGAAATTTAATGGAAGATAGTTATCATTTATTTGTATTTTTTTCTCTGTTCGCAAAAAGTGCCGCCATTTACGTGGAATTAAAAGCCGGCGCATTAGTTGATCAACTGTAATTGGTGGATAATTTTGTGGATATTGTAAAGTAAAATTATAATTTTTCATCTTGATTTTTTATTAAACTTAAATTATTGAGGTATAGAGTTACTTTAATATGCTAAAATCAAAATATTGATTTAATTAAGGAGAGCATTTAATGCATTCAGAAAAACAAGGTTTTGCACACAGTCTCTGGGTGCATCTTAAAGAATTTAATCATCGATTTCAAATCATTCGTTGGTTAATTTTTATTATTCTGACTTTATTTTTAATAGTATGTACTTATTATACCGTTAAAGTTAAAACTTCAAATATTCCTAATTTAAAGGCCTCATTAGCGACAACAACTACAATTTATGATGATAAGGGGCAAAAAGCTGGTGAATTGTATTCACAAAAAGGATCTTTCGTCGAACTTGATCAAATATCACCAGATATTCAAAATGCGGTGATTTCAACTGAAGATCGTACTTTTTACAAAAATCATGGGTTTAGTATTAAAGGGATGGCAAGAGCAGCAATTGGTGGTTTAATCCATCATGGAATTGTTGGAGGTGGCTCCACTCTGACGCAACAGCTAGCCAAGAATGCTTTACTAACGCAGCAACAGACTTTCTCAAGAAAATTTGAAGAATTATTTTTTGCAATTGAAATAAATCATACTTATTCTAAAAAAGATATTTTAACAATGTATTTAAATAATGCATATTTTGGTAACGGGGTATGGGGCGTTCAGGATGCGTCACGTAGGTATTTTGGTAAGGATGCTTCTGATGTTACTCTAGGTGAAGCGGCAACTTTAGCCGGAATGCTAAAAAATCCGAGTGGATACAATCCTATTGATCATATGGATAATGCAATTGCACGTCGCAATGTTGTCTTGGATTTAATGAAAGAAAATAATAAAATTTCTGCCAGCCAGGAAAAAGAAGCGGCAGCAACTGGATTAAGTTTGCATAATACGTTTACGCAAAAAGATGGTTATCGTTATCCTTATTTCTTTGATGCGGTGGTAGATGAAGCAATTAATCGCTATGGTCTTAAAGAAGAAGATGTAATGAATAAGGGGCTGAAAATTTATACAACCCTAGATCCTAGTTATCAAACGGCAATGCAAAACAGTTTTGAAAATGACAGTAATTTTCCACCAAATGCTGCTGATGGAACCCAGGTTCAAGCTGCAAGTGTTGCTGTAGATCCAAAAACCGGAGCAGTACGTGCAATAGTAGGTGGCCGTGGTTCTCATGTCTTCAGAGGTTATAATCGTGCTACGCAGATGAAACGTCAGCCTGGATCAAGTATTAAGCCACTGGCGGTTTATGCTCCAGCTTTGCAAAACGGTTATAACTATGATTCTAAATTGTCCAACAAATTACAAAAGTTTGGTAAGAATGATTACGAACCTCACAACGTCGATAATGAATATTCGAATACAATTCCGATGTATGAGGCGGTCGCAGAAAGTAAAAATGTTCCAGCAGTTTGGTTATTAGATAAAATTGGAGTGGCTAAAGGAGTTCAATCGGTTGAAAACTTTGGTATTCATGTAAGTAAACAAGATCAGAACTTAGCATTAGCTTTGGGTGGATTATCAACAGGTGTTTCCCCTTTACAAATGGCCCAAGCATATAGTGCGTTTGCGAATAAAGGGAATTTACCAAATCAAACACATTTTATTACCAAAATTACAGACGCAAGTGGAAAAGTGATTGCGCAAGATAAGGATACTGGCTCTCACCGCATTATATCTGATAATACAGCCAAAGAAATGACATCAATGTTACTAGGTGTGTTTGAAAATGGGACAGCGCAATCTGCACAGCCAACTAGCTTTAAAGTTGCAGGTAAAACTGGCTCAACTGAAGTTCCCGACTCCTATGGTTTTGGCACTAAGGATCAATGGCTTGTAGGATATACACCCGATGTTGTTGTTTCAACTTGGGTTGGTTTTGATAAGACTGATGAAAGTCATTTTATGCATGGTGTCTCTGAAACTGGGGTCACACGACTTTATCGCTCTGAAATGGAAAATATTTTACCATATACACCGCAGACACAATTTACTGAAAAGAGTCCTAGTCAAATTTTGAAAACTACTGATAGTAAGAAGAATTGGTTCGCGCAATTTAATGATCAGATTAAAAAGGGAGTCGATGATGCTGGGTCAAAAGTAAATGAATGGTATAATAATGTCAAAGGATTTTTTGGAAATCGATGATTTTTAATGAGGAGATTTTACTATGGCAAATTTTTATGATGATGTAAATAAGCTTGCAGAAGACTTAAAGCAGACTCCTGAATATCAAGCATTAGAGAAGGCAATTGATGAAGTGAAAAATAGTCCAGAGAACTTGAAGCTTTACCAAAGAATGGACGCACTTCAACGTAAAATCATGGCTGCTCGACAAGCTGGACAACCAATGACAGATGAAATGAAAAAAGAATACGAAGAAGTCAATAAAGCAGTTTCTGATAGCGATCTTTTAAAGAAAATGATCAATGAAGAACAAAAGTTATATAAAATTATTGGCGATATTCAACAAGCTGTAACCAAATCAGTTGGTGAATTATATGAGGAATTATCAGAAAATAAGAAATAATCATGAAATTTATTCATTTAGCTGATGCGCATTTAGATAGTCCTTTTTTGGGACTATCTTTTTTGCCATCTAATCAATTTGAAAAAATTAAGAACTCTACTCAAATATCTTTTAAAAAGATTGTTGATCAAGCAATTGACAAGCAAGTAGATCTGGTTCTAATCGCGGGAGATACTTTTGACTCGATTCATCCTAGTCCTCAGAGTCAAATTTTTCTAAATGCCCAATTACAAAGATTAGTAGATCAAAAAATTCAAGTAGTTATGATTTTAGGTAATCATGATTATTTAAATCCACGCGAATTATTATTACCGCAATCACCTTATTTCACTCTTTTGGGACCCAAGCAAGAAGTTGAGTCTGTAGATTTCGTAACAAAGAGTGGTTTTCCTTATCGGGTAGTAGGCTTTTCTTACCAGGAAAATCATATTGAAAATGATAAAATTCCGGAATTTCCAGAAAAAACAGACCAAACTTTTACTTTTGGGCTAATGCATGCTGGTGAAAAAACAAATAGTAAAGAAAATGATAATTATGCTCCTTTTATGACAAATGAAATTAAGTCTTTAAATTATGATTATTTTGCTTTAGGCCATATCCATTTGCGCCAGACGCTTAGTCAATCACCTTTGGTTGTGTATAGCGGTAATATTCAAGGACGCCATATAAATGAAAGTGGAGCAAAGGGTTGTTATTATGGTGTGATTGATGAAGAAACACGAGCAATTGAGTTAGAATTTATTCCTACAGCGCCTATTGTTTGGAGTAAAGTAAAGATTACATTGGATCAAAAAATAGGCCAAAGTGAGCTCTTGAGTTTAATTCAGTTACAATTAGCTTTACAGGCAAAACAAGATACGCTTTTTGCTGTAGAAATTTTAGGAGCACAGTTTTTAAGCGCGGAAGAAATTGAATTTATTAGAGATGCAGATAGCTGGGAACAGATATCTGCTCAGTTACCTTATTCTTCCAGATTAGTCAAAGTTTACCTTAAAGATACTGAAATCCTAAAACTCAATGAAAGTGATAAGCAGGCTTTTGAACAAGCAAAAGAGGAGATTTTATCGCAAGCATCGATTAAAAAGTTAGGTAAGACGCTAGCTAAGAAAGATATCGCTTTACAGGAACTTTTTGATAATGAAGATTTTATCAAGGAAACTCAAGAGCTTGCTAAAGTTAAATTAGGACGAGAACTAAAGGGATTTGATAATGAGATTAAATAAAATCGAAATAATTCATTTTGGAAAATTAAGTAACGTTCAGTTTGAACTAGATAAGAATCTAAGTATCTTTCTCGGAAGTAATGAAGCTGGTAAAAGTACTATTGTTGCTTTTATTAAGCAAATTCTGTTTGGCTTCCACTTAAAATCTAAAAAAACAAAATTCTTTGAAGACTATTTTCCTTTAGATCATGTAAGTCCAATGGGCGGAAAGTTATATTTTCAAAATGGTAGCGATAATTATGTTTTAAAGCGATTATACGCTAAAGGTGACTCTAAAAAGGGTGTGCTCACGGTTACGTTAAATGGACAAGAAGTTCCAGAAGCTACTTTTTTTGATTTGATCAAAAATATTTCTGCTGATTTTTATACTGATTCATATATTTTCAATCAAGATCTGTTAGCTGAAGTTACTGGTCTAAATGAGAAAGAATTAATTGAAAGAATTTATTTTTTAGGTGCTTCTCAAAGTAATCAATTATTAGACTTGCGTGATAAATATGCAGATGCGGCTAGTGAAGCTTTTAAACCTACTGGTAAAAAGCCTGTAATTAATCATTTGTTAACAGACCTAAAAAGTCAAAAAGAACAGGTAGCTCAAACTAGTAAAGAATATGAGGTCTACCATCAATTAGATCAAGAACAGCACTTACTCTTAGATCGTCTTAAGCAATTGCAAGAACAATTAAGTAGTTTGAAGAAAAAACAGCAGCAACTTCAAATTTTACAAACAAAAGAAAAGAATTTTACTGAATACCAAAACTTGCAAGGGCAATTTCATCCTATTAATTTTTCACAGGAGTCATTTGATAAGGCAAATAATTTAGAACGAGAAATTAAGGCAAACCAAGAAAAATTGGCTAAGTTAGACAGTCAGGTTCAAAAAATCAAATTAGACTCGCCACAAATAAATTTAGAACAAGTTCAAAATATCCTTGATCAAAAGGCTGAGTTTTTACAATGGCAAAGTCAGTTAGATAATTTAGTCCAACAAACAAGGCGTATTGAGGATGAAATTAAGCGGCTGGAACGTTTTCAACCTGATTTGGTCCAACTTAAACAATATGATGAGCAAAATTTAGCTGAGTTAAAGGCAGATTATTATCGTGCAAAACAGGAACTACAAGCCCCAAAGAAACAATCAAGTATTGTTTCAGCTGCCATTAGTGGTTTAGTGTTTTTAGTAGGTTTGATTTTATTATTTAGTCAGCAAAATCTTTTGATTAGCCTTTTGTTAATAGTGGGAGGTCTTGGAGCAGGGATTTATTTCTTAAAAAGACCGGCAGTACAGACAGCTGCTCAAAGTACTTTTCAATCTAAATATCCATTTAACCTCAATAATTTTGATCTTGATAGTAATTTAAATCAATTAATTAATTTATTATCAAAGGAAGAAGAATTAACACATGAGCAAACTCTAATTAAGGAGTTAAAGCAAAAAATTCAGACTTTTGTGGGACAAGTCAGTTTGTGTCTTAACCATGAGGTTAGCGGCGAAGACCAAGTTAAAAATGCTCTTAGTTCTTTACAAAAATTGCTCGAAAAGAAAAAGGACAGTGAATTTACTCAAAAAAATCTTGAGAATCAAATTCAAGCAACAAAACTAGCCCTCAAAGAAGATGAAGGCCAGTTGAACAAATTATTATTGGCAAATAAAGTAGAATCATTATCTGAATTCCAAGAAAGTCGTAATGAATACTTAAAGCAAGAAAAAATCAAACTAAAATTAGATACGCTAAAAAATAATCTCGATCAAGATTTAAAAGAGTTACAGGAATATCGACAAAATAATAATTTAGGTACAGAATTAACTAGTTTAAAGCAAGCAATATCTGAACAAACAGACAAGGTAAATGAGCTCCAGCAAGAAATTGCTAATATTAAAGCTAAACAAAATAATTTAGCGGATTCTGATGCTGTCTTTAAAAATAATCAGCAGTTAGCTAATCTTAAAGCTCGTTTACGAGAAGAAAGTAGTGATTATTTATCAAACTTATTGGTTTCTAGTTGGATAAATCGTAGTTTAGATTTAGCTTCTAACGAACGTTTTCCAAAAATGCTAGAAAGTGCCAAATCATACTTTAAGTTATTAACAGCTGGCAGATATGTTGATTTGAATTTTAACAAGAGCTTGTCCGTAACAAATAAAGATAATAAAAAATTAAAAGTCCAGTATCTTTCACGTGGTACCAGTGAGCAGCTATATTTTGCTTTGAAGCTGGCATTTGTTGAACAGATAGCTGATGAAATTTCGCTACCAGTTTTAATTGATGATGCTTTTGTAAACTTTGACCAACAAAGAATTGAGAATATTATTAAGCTTTTAGAATTATTGGTAAAGAAGACACAAGTAATTATATTTACTCAGCGCAGCGATTTAGCAAAACAATTAAATGGTAAATTGATAAATTTAAACCAGGAGAACTAGATGAGAAAAAATCTGATGGAATATAATGATGGCGAAGAGATGGAACTCGTTGTCATGATTAAAGATGCAAAAATGCGTACAAGTAAAAATGGTAAACCATATTTAATTCTATATTTTAGTGATGCTAGTGGGACTATTAGAGGAAACTACTGGGATGCTACTAAAGAAGATGCGGAACTATATTCTTCTGGTAGTTTAGTGGAATTGAATGGTAAACGAGAAGAATATCAAGACCATCCTCAAATAAAAATATTTTCAATGAGGGTGATTGGTGAAAATGAAAATTATGATTTTAGTCAATTCGTTAAGTCTGCCCCTGTTAAACGGGAAAGTTTAGAAGAAACGATTAATAAACGCATTTTTGAGATCTTAAATCCGACCTGGAATCGGATCGTGCGTTACTTGTTAAAAAAGTGGAATAAAGAATTTTTTACTTTCCCAGCTGGCAAATCTAATCATCATGCGGTACGAGGTGGCTTAGCATTTCATACGGTTACAATGTTAAAAGATGCTGAAGGGATAGCAAATTCTTATCCTCAAGTAGATCGTTCACTCTTATATGCGGGATGTATTTTGCATGATATGGGTAAGGTTTTAGAATTATCTGGACCAATTGCTACTAAATATACAACTGAGGGTAATTTAATTGGTCACTTGGTTTTGATCGATGAACAAATCATGCTTGCAGCAAAAGAATTAAAGCTTGATCCCAAAAATGAAGATATTGTGTTGTTAAGACATATGGTACTTTCTCACCATGGCTTACCTGAATATGGCGCAGCTCGTCGTCCAGCATTGCTTGAAGCTGAATTATTACATATGATTGATGATTTGGATGCAACAGTATATGCAGTTACAAAAGCCCTACAATATACCAAACCAGGGCACTTTACTGATGTAATTGCGTCGCAAGATAATCGCAGATTTTATCGACCTAAACAAGACGCTGCCTTAGAAAGTATTGAAAAATTAGAATAAAAAGAAATTATTAATTTTTCTCAATATATGTTATGATTTTGACACTATCATAAATTAGCAAGTAGACTTGTATTAATTAAAATTAAAGGAAGAGAATTAAACTATGAAAGCAATTTTATCAGTAATTGGCCAAGACAAGATTGGCATTATTGCCCAAGTAAGTAACTTATTAGCAAAAAAAGAAATTAATATTTTAGATGTTTCTCAAACCATTATGGAAAAGGAATTTGTGATGATGATGTCTTTAGAAATCCCACAAAATGCTGATTTTCAAAGTTTGACTGAATCTTTTAATAAGTTAGGTAAAGAATTAGAAGTTGAAATTAATCTACGTAATTCTAAGATTTATGAAGCAATGCATACATTAGATTAGGGGAAAGTCATGGACTCACAACAAATTTTTGAAACAAGCCATATGATTAGTAGTGAAAATCTTGATATCAGAACGATTACAATGGGGATTTCATTGCTGGATTGTATTGATAGTGATAGCGATCGTGCGTGTCAAAAAATTTATGACAAGATTACGAATAAGGCAAAAGATTTGGTTAAAGTTGGGAAAGAAATTGAAACTGAATACGGTATTCCAATTGCCAACAAAAGAATAACTGTAACACCAATTTCATTAATTGCTGCAGCAAGTGGTGATCACGACTATGTTAAATATGCTAAGGCTCTTGATCGTGCAGCAAAGACCTTAGGGGTAGATTTTATTGGTGGTTTTAGTGCCTTGGTTCAAAAGGGCTTTCAAACTGGAGACGAAGTATTGATTAATTCACTTCCTCAAGCCCTTGCTGAAACTAATTATGTCTGTGCATCAGTAAATGTTGGTTCGACTAGAAGTGGGATCAATATGGATGCAGTGAAAAAAATGGGTCAAATTGTAGTCGATAGTGCCAATCTTGATTACATGACTAATACTAAATTAGTGGTCTTCTGTAATGCGGTGGAAGATAATCCATTTATGGCAGGGGGATTTCATGGCGTTAGTGAACCAGACGTAGTAATTAATGTAGGTGTTTCAGGCCCGGGAGTTGTCAAAACTGCCTTAGAAAAAGTTGCTGGCGAATCTATGGATGTCGTGGCAGAAACAATTAAGAAGACAGCCTTTAAAGTTACTCGTATGGGACAATTAGTTGGAAGCGTTGCAGCCGAAAAATTAGGAGTTCCATTTGGTATTGTTGACCTCTCATTAGCTCCAACAGCCGCTGCTGGAGATTCTGTTGCTGAAGTCTTGGAAGAAATCGGTGTCTCTCAAGTAGGTGCACATGGTACAACAGCTGCCTTGGCTATGCTTAACGATGCAGTTAAAAAGGGTGGTTTAATGGCCTGCAATCATGTAGGCGGTCTTTCTGGCGCATTCATTCCAGTTTCTGAAGATGCAGGGATGATTAAAGCAGTTGAAAGTGGAGCACTTAATATTTCTAAGTTAGAAGCAATGACAGCTGTCTGTTCAGTTGGTTTAGATATGATTGCCATACCGGGAGATACTTCTCCAGCTACTATTAGTGGAATGATTGCTGATGAAGCTGCAATCGGGATGATTAATAATAAAACTACTGCGGTCAGAGTGATTCCAGTTCCTGGTAAGAAGATTGGCGAAACGGTAGAATTTGGCGGCTTGCTTGGACATGCACCAATTATGGCTGTAAGTAATGAGACAAGTGATAAGCTGATTAATCGTGGAGGCTTAATACCTGCACCAGTTCATAGTTTTAAAAATTAGTAAATTAAAAAAGACTCGATTCATGATATGAACCCTAAAATTAGGACATATTATTAAGCCATTTGATTTAAAACCATATTTCGATATTGAATCGGAGTATGGTTTTTTATTGAGCTCTTAATTCTTTTGTTATTGTAGTAATAAATATATTCTTTGATTGCTTCTTCCAGCTCATCTAAATTCTTAAATGTTTTCTCAAAGCCATAGAACATTTCTCGCTTTAAAATGCCAAAAAATCCTTCCATTAATCCATCATCTAATGAATTACCTTTTCTAGACATTGATTGTTCAATCCCGTGATTTTTAAGCCAATTTTGAAATGCTGGATGTTGATATTGCCAGCCTTGATCAGTATGAAAGATAAGCCCATTTAATGCAGGATGATCTTTATAAGCTAATTCAAGCATGTTCATTACTTGTTCTAAGACTGGATGACGACTAAGAGTGTAAGAAATTATTTCATGAGTGCAACCATCCATAATTGGTGATAAATATAGTTTTTCTCCATTTAAATGAAATTCGGTTATATCAGAGTACCACTTTCTATCTGGCAAAATAGCTAGAAAATTGCGACAGATCAAATTAGGTTTGATTTTACCTACGGTACCCTGATAACTTGAGTATTTTCTTCTACGTCTAATTGCAATACCAAATAGATGCATCTTTTTCATTAGACGCTTTACTTTCTTGTGATTAATTTTAACGCCTTCAATGTGTAATTGGGCTGTAATTCTCCTATAGCCGTATCTATGCTTGTGTTCCTCAAATATTTCTTTAATCCGTTTCATGATATCTTGATTTTTTAAATCTTTATCATCCTGTTTTAAAACATAGTAGTAATTGCTTTTAGATAAATGAGGCAAATCAGGATTAGAATTAATTGTATTTAAGATAAAAGTTACGGTTACATGAAGTTCATGCCTTAGTTCAGTAACCACCTGAGCTATTTCTTTGGCTTTTGGTTTTTTCTTTGAGAAACTAAGGCGCTTAATTTTTTTACAAATTCGTTTTCGACAGTAAGCCTTAAGTTCTCTTGTTTTAGGTCTTTTAGTTGTTTTTGAAGTTCTTTGATTTGTTGGTCTTTGTTTTTCATGAGATGGTTTGCCTTTCTTGTGATTAATGACATTATACCCATCTTCTTTATATTTGCGAATCCAATTATGGATTAGACCCTGGCTAGGCAAGGCTAAATCTAAGGATACGTGTTGCGCAATTTCATTGTTAATAAGTACTCTTCTAATTGCTTCTTCCTTAAATTCAATTGTATAAGCAGAAGAAGATCTATCTAAAATATTGATTCCATGACGATCTATCAAATTAAGGATATAACGGATATTACCTGAGTTTATTCTGTATTTTTTACTTAACCATGTAGAAGTTTTTCCATATTTTTTCCAATAATTATAAATATCAATTTTATCTTGTTTTGTTAATTTAGACATAATAAAACCCCGAAATTCTTGTCCAAATTTCGGGGTTCATATCATCAATCGAGTCTTTTTTAATTTTACTTTACAGTTTATTTTGCATCAGGAGTAATGTACTTAGTTAAGACATCTTTTAAGTCATTATCCTTGATTGAAACATCTGCACGTTTTAAGACAGTTGCAAGTACACTTTGCATAGTTGTTTGGTCTTGAGCCATCTTAGCGTAGATTTGGTTGTCAATTTCTTTCTTGTGGTCCTTAAAGCTACCTTTAGAAGGCTTACTAATCATTTTAATGATATGGTAGCCGTATTCAGTTTTAACTGGAGTCTTAGTGTATTCACCCTTATTAAGCTTGAAGGCAGCGTTCTTGAAAGTTGAATCTAGGGAAGTATCAGAAGAATCGAATTTTGGTAATTTACCACCATCATTCTTAGTTTCACTATCAGTTGAATACTTCTTAGCTAAAGTTTCAAATTTTGCACCATTGTTCAATTGGTTAATGATATCCTTAGCAGTACTTTCTTTAGAAACTAAAATGTGTTCAACTTGAACTTTAGGTTGGTAACTCTTCCAAGCTTTTTCTTCTTGTTTTTTACTAATCTTCTTAATGTGACGTAATGCTTGGTTCATTAAAAGGTTAGTCTTGATACTTTCTTTATAAGTTGATTCAGTTAAACCTTGTTGTTGTAAAGCAGTAGAGAATTGAGAACCGTATTGCTTCTTAGATTGGTTAAATTCTTTGTTAACTTGCTTATCGGTTACATATTTCCCATATTGTTCTTCTAAAGCATCATTAACAATCATTGAAGCAAGTTCTGATTGACCTGCGGCAGATTTCTTCATCTTGTTGTAATATTCTTCTTGAGTGATTTTACCACCCTTGTAACTTACAACGGTTTTACTATTTGAACATGCAGTTGCACTAAGTGCAATTCCGGCGAATGCTACTACAGCAGCAGCTTTTTTCCATGTGTTTTTCATATATAAATCTCCATTAAATGATAATTTCCAAGTTCAAATATAACATAAAAAAGCCTCAATACCCAAATGAGTACTAAGACTTTAAAAATACTTCAAATAATATAAATAAAATTAGCAAAAATTATTTAAATTCTTCAATAGTTTGATTTATTTGTGTTAAATCTTTTTTGATATTTTTGAGATTTGGTTGAATAGCTGTTTCGTATTTTCTAATTCTTTTTTCCAGAGATGAAAGGGTACGTAAAGCTTGTGGTAACTGAGCCTTGAGGGTAGCGACATTCGCTTTAGTTTGCTGAATATCAGTAGCTAATTCTACACTGTCATCTTTGACACCAATTACCCATGCTTTAACATCATCTTTAACTTTTTGATTAGTTTCAGGATCATATAAGAAAGATGACATGACGCCTAAAACAGTTCCAACTCCAAATCCGCTTGCAAAATATTTCATTTTTTATTCCTTATGTTCTTCTTCAGAAGCACCAGTCGCTGCGTCAGTTGTTTTTGGTTCTTCTTCATGTTCTGATGCACCAGTTTCTGAATCGGTTGCCTTGTGTTCTTCTTCAGAAACACCGGTGGTAGAATCTACCTTATTTTCAACTTCTTCGGGTTGAGCTTGTGGACGATCACCGTGAACGTAATCTTTAATTGCAGCAAAGACTTTCTTGTGGTCAAGAGCCTTAAATGAAGCTGCAGTAAATGCATCGGTGAAGACCTTAGCACGAGATTCCTTGTTACCATCTTGTTTGTTCTTTTCTTCAAGTTCGCTGTAGATGTTAGATAAACGGTGAACTGAATCAGTAAAAGTATCTACAGTATTACGAACATCTTGTCTAATAGGGCGACCAGTCAATGGATCTTTTGCAAATGAAGCTATCCCACCAACTACAGCACCTGAAACAATACCAATTAAAAATCCTGCCATTTTTATTACCTCTATCTATACTCTTTGTAACATATTATTAAATTACTTATTCATAATTATTGTACCGCATTCAGGAACTAGAGGATAATATTAAAGATTATCTTTTATTGCATCTGCTACTTCTTGATAACGAGTTTCATCGTAATCGTCCGCATTATTAACGTGTGGAACGCTAATTGCGTCTTCATCACCGTAACGGGGAATAAGGTGAATATGAGAATGCATTACCACTTGACCAGCAACTTCACCATTATTTACACAGATATTTAATCCCTTAATGTTTGGATCTGATTTTTTGATTGCTTGTGCTACTTCAGGAATGTATTGCAAGAATCTTTGGGCATCTGCTTGGCTATAATCAAAAATATTGGTGAGGTGCTTTTTAGGAATTAAGAGGGTGTGTCCCTTTGTCACTTGCGAAATATCTAAAAATGCTTTGACATCATCGTTTTCAAATACAGTGTAAGAAGGAACATTCCCTTTGATAATCTTACAAAAAAGGCAATCATCGACTAATTCAGTATTATTCATTTTAAACTCCTATTAACTTTAAATTATTTAAGAAATTTTAGTGTAACTATAGTGTTCATGCTATCATATAAAGGAAGTTTTTTCAGTAAGGAGAAAGAACAATGTCATTAAAAATCGAACATCTTAGTGGTGGTTATGCTGGCATCACAGTTATTAAGGATGTAAATCTTACTATTGAACCAGGTCAGGTCGTTGGTTTGATCGGGTTGAACGGAGCAGGTAAATCAACTACCATCAAACATTTACTTGGATTATTGCGGATGCAAAAGGGAAGCATTAGTTTAAATGATGTTAAATTAATGCAAAATCCTAGTGAATTTAAAAAGATGGTTGCTTATATTCCTGAAACTCCAATTCTTTATCCTGAGTTAACCTTAAAAGAACATTTGGAATTAGTGATGTTGACTTATGGTTTAGAAAAAGAGCAAGCCTGGAAACGTGCTCACCAATTGTGTGAAATGTTCCGTTTAGACAATAAGTTAGATTGGTTGCCAATTAATTTTTCTAAAGGGATGAAACAAAAGGTCATGATCGTTACTGCCTTTTTGGCTAATGCCGATTTATTGGTGATTGATGAGCCTTTTACTGGGTTAGATCCACTTGCAGTAGCTAATTTAATAGACCTTATTAAACAAGCTGTCAAACAAGATAAAATGGTCTTGATGACTACTCACGTTTTAGCCGAAGCACAAGAAGTAGTGCAAAAGTTTGCGGTATTAAACGCTGGTACAATTCAAACAGAAGGCAGTTTAGATGAGATCCGTAAGTTTTATGGTCTTAAGCCAACTGATTCCTTTGATCGCTTATACCAAATTTTGAATCAGGAGCAAAAGCATGAATAATATTATTAAAAAGCGACTTGAAGCTAATTTTAAACGCTCAATGCACTATTTGACTCTTGTATTTAATGACTTTTTTATTCTAGCTTTAATCTTTCTATTTGGGGCTTTGATGTTTTGGTATGCCCAAAATATTAAAAAATGGCCTCATGATTTGTGGTTCTATAAGCCTCTAATCGCTTTAATCTGGACGGTTATTTTGGGCTTTGGCAATTTTGCCACACTTTTCAAAAAAGCTGACGAACAATTTTTATTTAATGAAGATAAGCAAATAAAAGAATATTTTAAGCCCTTATATCGGCATAGCTTGATCTTGCCAGTTATCTTAATTGTTTTAGTTTCAGGTTTACTATTTCCATTTGCTACATTAAGAGCAGGAGTTTCTGTTTTAGCTTTAGTTTTAACAGCACTAGGCTTAATTTTGGCTAAGGATGTCCAGTTTCATTTAGTAGCTCGTTCTTTTTATTTTAATAATAATGAATACTACAATTACTGGATGTTTTTACTAGTTAATTATATTTTTATTTTGTTGTCGATCCAGTTAAGCTACTTAGCTTGGCTTTACCTAGCTTTAACCTTAATTAGTTGGAGTGTGGTGCCACATTTAGAGCAAGGAAAAGCTTTTAATTGGTATAAGGCAATCGATTACGAAGAAAGACGTCAAGACTTAGTTAATAGCTTTTACAGTATGTTTACTGATGTCCCTGAAAAGAAAGTGAAGATTAAGCGTAGAAAATACTTTGATGCCTTTATTTCTCATAAAAATCAAACGCCAAATACTTTTTTGTATCAAAGAGTACTCTTGCGTGACCCAGAATATAGTAATTTGTTATTACGCATGATGATCTTTGCTGTTTTATTATCTTGGGCATTACAAGATTATATTTGGGCTGGAGCAATTGGAGCTTTAATTATCTTTTTGACCTTATACCAGTTAATTCCTTTGGGAATTGTTTATGAGCATAATGTAATGTATCATGTCCAACCTATTCCGCTGGCAAAAAGAGGACAGGCTTTAGCTCGCGTCTTACAAAAAGGCATGTTAATTGAATGGGTAATAATTAGTGCTGGAATTATCATCTTTTCACCACAAAAATTGTTTGCCGTGGGGATGAGTATTGGATTGCTAATATTTACTTTTGTCTTACTTTATGGTTATTTACCATTACGAATTGAAAAATTATTTAAAAAAGTTAGATATTGATTATTAAAAAGGAGACTGTATGAGATTAAGAAACAAACCTTGGGCCCAGAAATTAGTTCAAGAACACCCAGAAGCTATTATCAATGAGCCAAGTATTGATCAAAAAATTGATTGGTCAGAAAGATTTGCGGATTTTTCTAAGCCTTTAGCAATTGAAATTGGATCAGGAAAGGGTCAATTTATTACTACCCTTGCTAAACAACATCCAGAAATGAATTTTATTGGCGTAGAATTACAAACTACTGCTGCAGGGATGATTCTGAGAACAAAACTAGAAGAGGAAATTGATAACTTACAGTTAATGTGTGCAGATGCCGCCAATATTGCTTATTATTTACCTGAAAATAGCGCTGATATTATCTATCTTAACTTTTCTGATCCATGGCCAAAGACACGTCATGAAAAGCGTCGCTTGACTTATACAAGTTTTCTAGATAAGTATCGTGAAGTGCTAAAACCAGAAGGTCATTTAGAGTTTAAGACCGATAATCGTGGTTTGTTCGAATATAGTTTGGTTAGTCTTAATAACTATGGGATGAAGTTTGATTTTGTGAGCTTGGACTTACATCATTCTGATTCTGAAATTGCGGCAAGAAATGTTGAAACCGAATATGAACATAAATTTGCGCAAAAAGGTAATCCAATTTACTGCCTTCATGCTTCATTTGTAGAAAAATAAAAAAATACTTCCAAGATATTAAAGCAATCTTGGAAGTATTTTTGTTTAAAAATGGTTATTTTGTAATATCGGCACCAAAGTATTTCTTAGAAAGTTTGGCAACTGTGCCATCTTTGAGTAATTCTTTCATGGCCTTATCGTAAGAATGACGAAGGGCATTGTCTTTTTTATTGAAGAGGGCAGAGATATCATCTGGCTTAACATCACTAGAAATATCAATTGCTTTTAAGCCTTTTGTATTGTTCTTTTTACGGTAAGTGTACCAGGCACCACTAGAGTTAACTTCTCCATCCACGCGATGATCTTTTACCATACCGACCGCAGTCGCAAAGTCACCGTTTGGTACTACAGTGGCACCGTATTTCTTAGCGATGGCTGCATTTTCAGTACCAATTCCAGCTACAATTTTTTTACCCTTTACTTCTTTAATATTCTTAATTTTACTGTCACTTGGAACAATTAAAATTGAACGAGATTTGATGTAAGGAATAGAGTAATTATAGTGTTTGGCCCGTTCTGGAGTTGGCGTCATGTCATTCATAATTACGTCAAATTTTCCAGTACCTAGACCTGCTACTAATGAATCCCATTTAGTTGGGACAAATTTTGCTTTAAGACCCATCTTTTTAGCTACAGCCTTGCCAAGGTCAACTTCAAAGCCAGTTAACTTGCCATCTTTACGATAAGAATAAGGAGCATAAGTTCCTTCGAGACCAATCACTAGCGTCTTTTTACTTTCGTTTTTTTGTGAAGCGCGACTAGAAGCTTGCCAAGTATAAATTCCTGCCCCAGCAATGATAACAGCTAAAACAACCAGTAAAATTTTCTTCCATGATTTCATAATTAATAATCCTCCATTTATAAATCTTTCATTGTCATTGAGTTAATAAATTTTTTAATTCTTTGATTAGGGTTATTTGCATCGAAAAATTCTGCAGGGGAACCATCGTACAAAATATTTCCATTTTCAACAAAGATAATCTTGTCTGCTATCTTTTGTGCAAAAAGCATATTGTGGGTCACGATTACCATTGATTGATTTTCTTTTGCTAGTCCTAAAAGAACTTTCAAAACACTTAATTCTAATTCAGGGTCAAGGGCAGAAGTGGGTTCATCTAAGAGAATATATTCAGGTGCCATGGCTAAGGCGCGGGCAATAGCAACTCTTTGAGCTTGGCCACCTGATAGGGCGCTAGGATAAGAATTTTCATATTCAGCTAGGCCTACTTTAGCTAATAATTGTCTAGCTGTAGTTTGCGCTTGTTTTTTTGAATGTTTTAAAACTTGGGTTGGTCCTTCGATGACGTTTCCAATAACAGTTTTAGTTGGAAAAAGATTATAATCTTGAAAAACCATGCCAGTTTTTTTACGAAGAATAGTTTTTTCTTTAGTAGTAATTTTTTTACTAAAATCTAAATGTTCCTCATCAAACTCATATTCACCACTGTCAGGAGTTACCAACAAATTTAGAGTACGTAAGAGTGTAGATTTTCCTGAACCTGATGGACCTACTAAAACGGTAGTCTTCCCAATGGGAAAATCTAAGCTAATATTCTTAAGGACTTGTTTATCACCAAAGCTTTTGTTAATATTTGTCAATTTCATTGTCTCACCTCCTAATTTTGTTCGGTATTCACATGCCGTCCAGTGACTTGCTCTAAATATTTTTGTAACAAAGTTAAAACACTAGTAAAGGCTGCATAAATTAAGGCAACTAAGCTGTACATCAGTAAGGGTTGATAATTTTCTGCTGCTAATTGTTGACTAACTGCGAACATTTCCATGATTGTAATTGAGGCAGCTAGCGAAGTATCTTTTACTAAACTGATAAAACTGTTTGAAAGGGGCGGCAGCGCAACTCTAAAAGCTTGCGGTAAGATAATGCGCCAAAGTGTTCGTAATTTGGACATTCCCATGGACATACCCGCTTCCCATTGGCCTTGTGGTACTGAGCTAATGGCAGCACGGATAGTTTCTGAAGCATAAGCCCCAGTATTAAGTGAAAAGGTAATCACACCTGCCGTAAAAGGTTCTAGTTTAATACCATTAGGGAATATCCCTTTAATTTTGAGGTAAGGTAAACCAAAGAACACAATAAACAATTGCACTAAAAGTGGAGTAGCCCGAAAGAGCCAAACATAAAAACCAAAGATCCATTTAATAATTAAAAAGAATCCACCCTTTTTTGAAAGGCGTACTAAGGCTGTGATTAAAGCAAGTATCAGGCCAAAGAAAAATGAAATTATGGCTAAGGGGATGGTGTATTTAAAGCCAGCCGCTAGCATCTGCGGTACAGAGCCCTCAATTATTTTCCACATATCTTAAAATTTCTCCTTTATTTCAAAATGGGTACAAAAAAGGCGCAAATTCAAAAACGAATTTGCGCCTTATGCATTGTTATCCCGTAATTTTGTTAGTCAAAACTCATTATTTATGAGCATGCCAAAACGTGGGTCGCATAAGACGCGATCCACAGCAACATAAAGTAAAGTTAATGTTGTTTTGGCTGTTAAACATAATTTATTTCTCCTAACTTAAAGTATGTGTTTAGACTAACTTATAAAAAATAAGTTGTCAATAAAAAATTAAAGGAGATTAAGAATAAAGTTAATGGATTGTTTGTTCTAATTTTGTTTGTTGAAAAATATTTACTAAGTCTTTAATTGCTTTAGAGTGTTGTTTCCCCTGTTTAAGAGCAATGAAATATTTGATCATTAAGAGCTCACGCTTAATTGGCAGCAAATTAATTGGCAGGTGCTGTAATCTCTTCAAGATACTGGCCGAAGAAATAGTTAGCCCAACTCCTTTAACAACTAAGTTGGCTACCGTAATCACACTATTGCTTTCCATAACTATTTTGGGCTTTACATGATATTTTTGAAATAAGCCGTTAAGTTGGTGGCGAACAGCAGATTCAGGCTGACTTAGGACTAAAGGTTGCTGCAAGAGCTCTTTGATTTCTAATTCATCATCTTGCAAGATAAATTTGTTTGGCTGGAAATATTGTGAACTAGCTGGAATTATAATGTAGTATTGCTCATCCCCATTAGTGTAGACATCGAAGCCACCACTAATTGCCTCCGGTGTTTGACCAATATAACAGTCTATCTCTTCGTTGGATAAGCGGCGTTCGGTTTTGCGAGGAAAAGCTTCAAAGAGTTGAATCTCTGCATTGGGATGCAGTTTTAAGAAAGTAGGTAAGATTTTAGGTAATAAGTAAGAACCTAAGCTTTCTAAGATCCCAATTCGGATTACTTCTTTATCTGGATGGGAGAATTGGGCAAGTTTTCTTTCTAATTGTTGATCATTATAAGAAACATTTTCTAGGTATTTGTAATAGATCAGACCTGCTTCAGTTAAGGTAAAAGGTTTACTGTCACGATTAATAATCTTGGCGCCAACTTTTTGTTCGATCCGCTTAATTAATTGCGTTAAATAAGGTTGTGAAATATATAACTGTTTAGCCGCCTTAGTAAAATTACTTTCTTTTAAAAGCATATCAAGATCATGTAATAATTCTTCTGCATCGTTCATTTGATCACCTCTTAATTCGATAACAATTTTATTATAGCTTACTTGTAATAATACTATTTCACTTAAGTAAAAATTGCCTTTAAAATATAAATTAAGAGAGAAACATGGCTTAAATTTGGAGGTATCGCAGTATGCAAGCAGGTAAATATCATGTTAAGGCTAAGGGACATGGCTCAAGTTTTATGCCGATGGAAGTCACAATTGCAGACGATAAGATTAAAGCTATTGCTGTTGATTCACGTGGCGAAACAAAGGGCGTAGCTGATGAAGTCTTTAATCGTTTGCCACAAGAAATTGTTGACCACCAGACTTTGAATGTAGATACAGTGTCAGGTGCGACCATTTCTAGTAATGGAGTAATTGATGGGGTTGCTCAGGCAATTACTGAAGCTGGTGGGGATGCTAGTGAATGGAAAAAGCGCTCAAAACCTGTCACGGCAAGTCATGCGGATGAAGAATTAACAACAGACGTTGTTATAGTTGGTGCAGGTGGTGCAGGTCTAGCTGCAGCAGTACGCTCTTTAGAAGAGGGTCAAAGTGTCGTAATTTTAGAAAAATATCCTCAAATTGGTGGTAATACTTCGCGTGCAGGTGGCCCAATGAATGCAGCTGAACCTGATTGGCAAAACAAATTTAAGGCGCTACCAGGAGAAAAAGAAACTTTAGCTGAATTAGCATCAACACCAATTGATAAAATTGATCCAGAATATCAAGACGACTTCAAACAATTACAAATGCAAATTAAGGACTATTTAGCTTCTGAAAGAAATAGTTTATTTGACTCAACTTTATTACATGAAATTCAAACTTACTTGGGTGGAAAAAGAATCGATCTACAAGGCAATGAAATTCATGGTAAATATCCTTTAGTTCATAAATTGGTAACTAATGCCCTTAATTCAGTGAAGTGGTTAAGCGACTTGGGCGTAAAATTTGATAATCAAGAGGTTACAGAACCAGTTGGTGGTTTATGGCGTCGTGGTCACAAGCCTGTTGAACCAATGGGTTATGCTTATATCCATATTTTAGGAGACTGGGTTAAAGACCATCGCGCAAAACTATTAACTGAAACAAAAGCTGAACATCTGATTATTGAAAATGGTGAAGTAAAGGGTGTAGTAGCTCAAAGAAAAGATGGCTCAACTGTTACCGTCCACGCTAAGGCGGTAATTTTGACGGCTGGTGGTTTTGGTGCTAATACCAAGATGGTCCAAAAATATAATACTTATTGGCAAAAAATTGCTGACGATATTGCTACTACTAACTCACCAGCAATTACAGGTGATGGTATTAAATTAGGTCAAGAAGCAGATGCTGATTTATTTGGGATGGGTTTTATCCAGTTAATGCCTGTTTCCGATCCTGAAACTGGTGAATTGTTTACCGGACTTCAAACACCACCTGCTAACTTTATTATGGTCAATCAAGAGGGTAAACGCTTTGTCAATGAGTTTGCTGAACGTGATACTTTAGCTAAAGCTGCGATTGCCAATGGTGGACTATTTTATCTAATTGCTGATGATAAGATTAAGGAAACTGCTTATAATACCACGCAAGAATCAATTGATGCTCAAGTTGAAGCCGGAACCTTGTACCGAGCTGATACTCTTGAAGACTTAGCAAAACAAATTGGAATGGATCCAGCAACTTTGGTTAAAACGATTCAAGATTATAACTCCTATGTTGACCAAGGCGAAGACCCAGAATTTCATAAGAATGTCCTTGGATTAAAATGTGAAGTTGCACCATTTTATGCTACTCCGCGTAAACCAGCCATTCACCATACAATGGGTGGTGTGGTAATTGATGAGCAAGCTCACGTTTTAAATCAAGAAGGAAAAATAATTAAGGGACTGTATAGTGCAGGTGAAAATGCTGGTGGACTTCATGCTGGTAACCGCTTAGGTGGTAATTCACTTTCTGATATCTTTACTTTCGGTCGAATTGCGGCTGAGACTGCTGCTCATGAAATAAACCCCGATGCAAATAGTGGTGCCTCTGCTCATTAATTAATTATTTTAGGCAAAGGACTAGATTTTTTTCACTAAGGTAAGTAAAATATGATTAAACTTATTAAAAGTAAGAAAAAGGTGAAAAAGATGGAAGAAATTAAAAAGTTAACTAACGATAAATTAAAAGAGATTACTGCAGATGGTCGTACTGTCTTATTATTTTCTGCTACTTGGTGCCCAGATTGCCGCTTTTTAGATCCATTTTTACCAGAGATTGAAAAAGATTTTTCAGCTGCTAAGTTTTATAAGATTGATCGTGATGATTCAATCGATATCGCAAAAGAATTAAATATTTTTGGAATTCCTAGCTTTGTTGTCTACCAAGATGGCGAAGAAATTGGTAGACTAGTAAATAAGGACAGAAAGACTAAAGAAGAAGTAGAAAACTTCCTTAACTCTCTAAATTAGTCGCAGAAAGGAATTTACTAGAAATGATTATTTCTACCAATAAAGAAAGCTATCCAAATACTTTAATAGTAATTTTAGGCCAAGATAAGGGCCGTAGTAGTTTTGAAGAAAAAGAAGACATTACTCGTGTCAAAGATGAAGATGGCAAGGTAATTGGCTTTAATTTCTTTAATGTAGATAAGTTTTTAGATTATGATAAGTTACCTAATGGTCAAGTTACACCAAATCAAGAGTTAATTGATACTCTTAATAAGCAAATTGAAAAAGCTGGTTTTGACGATAAATTAACAATTGGTAAGCCAACTTTAGTTTATGGTTATGTAGAAACTTGTGAACCACATCCTGATTCAGACCACCTTCATGTAACTACTGTGAATGTTGGAGATGAAACTCATCAAATTGTTTGTGGTGCTCCTAATATTGCTCAAGGTCAAAAAGTTGTTGTTGCTTTACCAGGAACTTTGATGCCAAATGGTCAACAAATTTGGCCAGGTGAATTACGTGGTGTAGATTCATACGGGATGATTTGTTCAGCTCGTGAATTAGGTCTGCCACATGCTCCTCAAAAGCGTGGGATTATGGTTGTTCCAGATACCTTCCAAGTTGGTGATGAATTTGAACCAACTAAGACTGATGAGCTACTTGCCAGTGGGGACATTACTTTAGACTAATAAATTTTAAAGAGTCTCAGATTAGAGGCTCTTTTTTGATGTAAAAATGTTAAAATTAAAGGCAGAAATTTAGACAATACTTTAATTGGAGAAACAACAAATGTTAGATAAAAATAAGCAAATTTGGTTCATTGGCATTAAGGGAACAGGAATGGCTGCTTTAGCCTTGCTGTTACATGATCTTGGTTACAATGTGGCTGGTTCTGATATTGAAAAATATACTTTTACTCAAGTTCCTTTAGAAAAAGCTGGTATCAAAGTTACCAATTTTGATCCTGAAAACATCAAAGGTAGCGGACAAATTATTGTTAAGGGGAATGCTTTTAAGCAAGATAATCCAGAAGTAAGTGCGTGCATTGAAAAGAATGTAAGCTGGCAAAGTTATCCTGATACTGTGGAAGAAGTAGTTCAAGCTCACACATCAATTGGTGTATCTGGAACTCACGGTAAAACATCAACTACTAGTTTACTAGCTCATGTTTTAGGTGAAGTTGCTCCAACTTCTTATCTAATTGGTGATGGTCGTGGCCAAGGTGTAGCTGATTCACGCTTTTTTGCTTATGAAGCTGATGAATATCGTCGTCACTTTTTAGCTTACCATCCAGACTATCAAATTATGACTAACATTGATTTTGATCATCCAGATTATTTTAAAGATCAAGCTGACTATACTTCTGCTTTTCAAACTGCGGCCGAACAAACCAAAAAGGGACTTTTTGTTTGGGGTGATGATCCACGTTTACAATCATTAAAGATTGATATCCCTAAATATACCTATGGCTTCAAGGATACTGACGATTTCCAAGCTACTAATATTGAAAAAACTACCCAAGGCTCAACTTTTAATGTAATGGCTAATGGGAAAGATTTAGGGCGTTTTGAAATCCACCTATTTGGTGATCACAGTATTTTAAATGCGACTGCAGTTATTGCCTTAGCTTACACTGAAAAGATTCCAATGGAAGATATCAAGAAGGGCTTGCCAACCTTTAAGGGTGCTAAGAGAAGATTTTCAGAAAAAGACTTTGGTGACATCGCAGTAATTGATGATTATGCCCACCACCCAACTGAAATGCGCGCTACAATTCAAGCAGCACGTCAAAAATTCCCAGACAAGGAATTAGTTGTTGTTTTCCAGCCACATACTTACTCAAGAACTAAGAAATACCAAAAAGATTTTGAAGAAATCTTGAGCGATGTGGATAAAGCTTACATTACTCCAATTTATGCCTCAGCTCGTGAAAGCGATGGTGATATTACTAGTGAAGACTTAACTGCGAATATTCCTGGCTCTGAAGTAATTGACTTGGATAATATTACAGATTTAACTAAACATAAGAATGCGGTCGTTGTATTTATGGGTGCGGGAGATATTCCTAAATATGAAGATGCATATGAAGCTAAGCTAAAATAAAACTAATCGATCATGAAAACTGTTAGAATAGACAAAAAGGGTTATTCTAACAGCTTTTTTCTTCAAGGAGAATTTATATTTATGGCTCAAAAAAAATTACTTTTAATTGATGGAAATTCTGTTTCATTTAGAGCATTTTATGCTTTATTTCGCCAATTAGAAAATTTTAAAAGTCCAGATGGCTTACATACCAATGCTATTTTTGCTTTTAAAAATATGCTTGATTCCTTATTAAAAGATATTGAACCTGATAATGTTTTGGTTGCATTTGATGCAGGGAAAGTCACTTTTAGAAATGAGATGTATGATGACTATAAGGGTGGCCGTCAAAAAACACCAAGTGAGTTATCAGAACAATTACCTGTTATCCGTGAATTATTGAAAGATATGGGAATTGAAAGCTATGAACTAAAGAACTATGAGGCAGATGATATCATTGGAACTTTTGCGACTTTAGGTGAAGATGCAGATTTTAAAGTAACCATTGTCACTGGAGATCGCGACTTGACGCAACTGGCTTCTGATAAAGTTACGGTGATGGTAACCAAGCGTGGTGTAAATGATTTGGAAGCTTATACACCTGAACATATGAAGGAAGTTAATGGGGTTACTCCAACTGAATTTATTGATATGAAGGCCCTGATGGGAGATAGTTCCGATAATTATCCAGGTGTTGAAGGAATTGGGCCCAAAACTGCTTCAAATTTGATTCAAAAATATGGTTCTGTTGAAGGGCTTTACGAACATATTGATGAGCTCAAGGCTTCTAAACGTAAGGAACGCTTAATTCGTGATAAAGACAAGGCTGTCCTAGGTAAAAAATTAGCAACTATAGACCGTCATGCACCAGTGACTATTACTTTAGCTGATACTAAATTACGTCAGCCAGATCAAGAAGCTTTGCGTCAACTATATGAAAGACTTAATTTTAGAAGCTTTTTAGCTAAAATGAATGCTAGTGCAGCTGGAACAAGTCAAGAAGCCACTGAAACTTATGCTTATGAAGAATTAACTTCGGAAAATATTGATGAGTTAACCACAATTAAGGATCATGAAGTTACATTTTACTTGGCTATGCTGGGAGAAAATTATCATCTTGCGCCAATTGAAGGCTTTTGTCTCAAAGCTAATGGCAAAATTTATGCTAGTGAAAATATTGATTTGTTAACTGAACCAGTATTAAAAGATCTCTTACAAGATGCTACGATTAAGAAGAATGTTTTTGATATTAAGAGAACTTTGGTTGGCTTAGATCGTCTAGGGATAAAAGCCAAGGGACTCGATTATGACATGCTTTTGGCATCTTATTTGGTTAATAATGAGAATAACTCAAACGACTTGGGAGAAGTGGCGCATTTATACGGCGAATATTCTGTAAAAAGCGATTTAGAAGTTTATGGTAAGGGCAAAAAAGCTGCTGTTCCTGAAAAGGATATTTTTTATAATCACTTAGCCGCTAAGGTAGCTGTTATTGAAAAACTCAAACCAGAATTATTAGAAAAGTTAAAGGATCATGAACAAGATGATCTATATGATAGTATTGAAATTCCAACAGCTTATGTTTTGGCTAAGATGGAACGTAATGGGTTCAAAGTTAATGCAGCTACTTTAGAAGAGCTAGATCAAGGTATTTCTGAAAAACTTGCAGAATTAGAAGCAAAGATTTATCAACAGGCTGGAGAAGAATTTAATATTAATTCTACAAAACAACTCGGTCATATTTTGTTTGAAAAGCTTGGTTTGCCACCAATTAAGAAAACTAAGACTGGTTATTCAACTTCAGTTGAAGTTTTAGAAGCATTAAAGACTAAGAGCCCAATTGTTTCTAATATTTTGGAATATCGTCAACTTAATAAATTAGAATCAACTTACATTAAGGCTTTACCAGAATGGATCATGTCAGATGGTAAAATTCATACTCGTTACTTACAAACTTTAACAGCAACCGGACGTTTATCTTCAGTAGATCCTAATTTACAAAATATTCCTACTAAAACAGAAGAAGGAAAACAAATTAGAAAAGCTTTTGTACCTTCAACGCCTGATGGGTATATTTTTTCTTGTGACTACTCTCAAGTGGAATTGCGGGTCCTAGCTCAAGTATCAGGTGATGAAAATATGCAAGAAGCCTTTAAATCGGGCTATGATATTCACGCTCATACAGCAATGCGTATTTTTCATTTAGATTCTCCTGATGAAGTTACTCCCTTAATGCGTCGACATGCTAAGGCGGTTAACTTTGGGATTGTTTATGGAATTTCTGATTATGGCTTGTCTAAAAATATTGGGATTAGTCGGAAGCAGGCAAAAGAATTTATCGAAAATTATTTTGAACAATATCCACAAATTAAAGAATATATGGATCAAGCAATTAAAGAAGCACGCGAAAAAGGCTATGCTGAAACAATTATGCACCGTCGGCGTTACTTGCCTGATATCCATGCCAAGAACTTTAATGTCAGATCATTTGCGGAAAGAACAGCAATTAATTCGCCAATTCAAGGTAGTGCGGCTGATATTATTAAAATTGCGATGATTAATATGCAAAAGAAGCTGGACGAACTGAAACTTAAGACGAAAATGGTCTTGCAAGTTCATGACGAATTGATTTTTGATGTGCCTAAAGATGAATTAGAGACAATTAAAAAGATTGTTCCGCAAGTTATGCAATCAGCTGTTAAATTAGATGTACCTTTAATTGCAGACTCAAATTGGGGTCATAATTGGTATGAGGCAAAATAGACTTATTTAGCTTTTAAAGAAGGGAGGATTTACAATGCCAGAATTACCTGAAGTCGAAACTGTCCGCCGCACACTTGAACCTTTGATTAAGGGGAAAACTATCAAAGATGTAACAGTTTGGTATCCTAAAATTATTATGGGGGATGCTCAAAAAGTGGCTCAACAATTAAAAGGTAAAAAAATAATCGCCATTGATCGTTATGGAAAATACCTTTTAATTAGATTAAATGAAGATTTAACTTTAGTTTCTCATTTAAGAATGGAGGGTAAATATCGCTTAGTTACTCCTGATCAGTCCAAGCAAAAACATGAACATGTTCAATTTGAGTTCACTGATGGCACGGCTTTGCGTTATGATGATGTGCGTAAATTTGGCCGGATGCATTTAGTAGAAACCGGTACTGAAAGAGTAACAACTGGAATTAGACATTTAGGTCCTGAACCTAATTCAGAAGAATTTACGCTTAATTACTTTAAAAATGCACTCGCTAAGAAAAAGAAAAATATCAAAAATACTTTACTTGATCAGTCAGTGGTAAGTGGTCTTGGAAATATTTACGTTGATGAAGTTTTGTGGCAAAGTAAAATTCACCCTTTAAGTAGTGCAAGCAAAATACCACTTGCTCAAGTAGAGAGTTTACATGATAATATTAATCACACTATTAAAAAGGCAATTAAATATCGCGGCACTAGTGTTCATACTTTTCTTGATGCAGCTGGAGATTCTGGTCAGTATCAAAATGAATTAAAAGTTTATGGTCATGCTGGTGAAGCCTGCACTAGGTGTGGAACAGAATTAGAAAAGATTAAGGTTAATGGGAGAGGCACAACTTTTTGTCCTCACTGCCAGGTATTATATTAATGACTTTATATTTAGGTTTAACAGGTGGAATAGCTACCGGAAAAAGCGTAGCAAGTAATTATTTTAGCAAGCAAGGGATTCCGGTAGTTGATACCGATAAGATTGCCCATCAACTAATGGAACCAGGTAAACGCAATTATCAAGGAATTGTTGATTATTTTGGAAAGAGTATCTTGAATCAGGATTTAACCATCAATCGTCGTATTTTAGGGCAAATTGTTTTCAATGAACCTGAGCAGTTAGCAGCTTTAAATGCAATTACTCATCCTTGGATTAAGCATGAAGCTATGCAACAAATGGTAATTTTTCACCAATTAGGTCACAAGCTTTGCGTGGTTGATGTGCCTCTTTTATTTGAAAGTGGTTGGGATGAAGATGTAGATCGCACGATTGTAATTGCGGCAAAGCAAGACCTTGAAGTAAAACGCTTAATGGAGCGCAATAACTTAGATCGCCAAGCAGCATTGGAAAGAATTCAGAGTCAAATGCCGCTAGCAGAAAAAATTAAAAGAGCTGATTATACGATCGAAAATAATGGCACAATTGCTGAACTAGAACATCAGTTAGCTGATTTATTGAAGATGCTGAGAAAGGTTGATACAGATGGAATGTCCTAATTGTCATCAAAATTCTTCGCGCGTGATTGATTCTCGTCCAAGTGATGAGAATCGCGCCATCAGACGGCGCCGAGAATGTGAAAATTGTGGTTTTCGTTTTACAACATTTGAACGAGTTGAACAGGCGCCACTATTAGTAATTAAAAATGATGGTACTCGTGAAGCATTTAGTCGTGATAAAATTTTACATGGTGTCGTCATGGCTGCCCAAAAGCGCCCAATTTCTAGCTTTCAATTAGGTACTTTAGCAGATCATGTTGTTAATGCTATTCGTAAACAGGGTATTTCTGAAATCTCCTCAAAAGAAATTGGAGAATTAGTGATGAATGAATTAGCAAATCTTGATGACGTGGCTTATATCAGATTTGCCAGTATTTATCGCCAATTTAAGGATGTTTCTGGTTTTATGGAGGCCATGGAAGATATGATTAAAAAGCATAGTAATGATAAGGGGAATTAAGAAAAATGTATGTTAGTAGCAATCCAAAACAACCTTTCTATGTTGCTAACCAAATCGTCCTAACTAGTAATGATCAAAAAGTCTTAACTAAGCTTTATCAGCCTCTAGTAGGTGTGTTAGGAGTAGGACTCTACACAACCTTAGTTAATGAATTTGATACGATTCCTTTTGCTGGAGATTATAAAACTCTCTATCAATTGCAAGATCAAACCGATGCTGATTTAAAAAGTATTTTTTCTAGTTTACATCACCTTGAAGCGGTAGGACTTTTAAAAACATTTGTTGGACAAAATCCAGTTTTGGGCGATGTTATAATCTTTCAACTTTTACCTGTTCCTAGACCGCAAGAATTTTTTGCCACTTTCCTACTATCAAGTATGCTACGTGAAAGACTGGGAACTGTTGGTTTTGAACGTTTAGTTAAAGAATTTACTCCACGCGTTTTTACTGGCTTAAAAGACGCACGAGAAGTAAGTGCAGGATTTTTTGAAGTTTTCCACTTATCGCAAAATGCGGCAATTGAACCGCCAGCAGTTGTCAAAGAAGCTAGCGCAAAGGTCGGAGAAGTTAAAGCTCCACAAGTAAAACTAACTGAAAAAGCTAAAAAAATTGACTGGGATTTTTTACTTGCACTCTTTGATGCCTACCATATTAATAAGGCAGAAGTTGACAAGCACCGCAGTGAAATTAGCCAGCTGATGGCGTTTTATGATTTGAGCGAACAGGATTTTATCAACGAAGCCATGCTTACTTTTTCAGCAGGAAAGACCAGCTTAGATATGGAGGCAATTGCAAGCGTTATTGCAGAAAATTATGGTAGCAGGCAGACTAAGACTTCTGTTGAAAAACAAATTACACCTAAGAAGGATACATTAGCTACGATCAAAAATCTTTCAAAGCAAGATGATGAATTTTTAAAGGAAGTCAATCAATATTCAGTTGTGGACTACTTATACCATCTCAAAGAAAAAAAGGGTGGTTATGTAACTGCTAATGAAAAAAAGGTGCTCTATCGTTTGCAGAATCAATATGGCTTAAGTCCGCAACTAATTAATGTATTAATCTATACCTGTTTAGAATATGACTCAGTCTTAGCGCCTAATCTGGCTGATCGGATTGCAAATGACTGGCTGCAAAAGGGCGTAACTACGGCTGTTCAAGCTATTGGGTATGTTAAAAAGCGACGCTCGCAAACACGTAATCGCCGCTACCAGGTAAATCATAAACCAGTCAAAAAAACTAGTGATTGGCAAGCTAAAAAACGCCAAACTAGTGAAACTTCAAGGGCACAGATGTCTGAAGATGAAATGAATCAAATTTTTAAAAATTTTGGAAAAGAAAATAAAGGGTAAAAAACGATGGAATCTATTTCAGAGGTTATCAAAAAAATTTTGCAGGAAAGAAAAGTAGCAGGTGATAGTGCAGAACTAGCTAAAAGCTCCCTTCAAAATTCTGCAGTTAAAGAATTTTTAACGCAGCATCAAAATGAAATCTCCAAAGAAATGATCGCTTCATCTCTGACCAATCTGTATATTTTTGCCCAACAAGTGGAAAAAGCAAATGACAAAATCATTTCTGATTATCAACCACGATTATTTATTAATGGATCAGTGATTGATATTGCGTACTTGCCAACACAGGCTAAAGCAATGGCCACTAAAAGACAGCAAGTAGCTAAGAAAATTGAATTGATCGATTTGCCTAATAAATTGCGCAAGATTGAATTAGCTCAAGTTGAGCAAACGCCTGAGAGAAGAATGGCTCTTCTTGAAATTGCTAGTTTTTTAAAATCTTTTGCTAAAGATCCCCACGCACGTGGCCTTTACCTTGAAGGTGATTTTGGCGTGGGCAAGACCTATTTATTAGCCGGCTTAGCTAATTCAATTGCAAATGAAGGTTATCAGGTTAGCTTTTTGCATGTACCGTCATTTATTGCTAGTTTATCGAGTCACTTTTCTGATAATAGTTTGAGTCAAGAAGTTGACCGTTTAGCAAATGTACCAGTTTTGATTTTAGATGACATTGGGGCTGAAACCTTGAGCGAATGGTCACGTGATGATGTTTTAGGCGTAGTTTTGCAAAAACGCATGGATAATGTTTTACCGACTTTCTTTTCCTCAAATATGGATATGAAGGCATTAGAAGACCATTTTGCGGAAACTAAAAACAGTCTCGATGAACTCAAAGCCAAGCGGTTAATGGAACGAGTACGTTTTTTAAGTAAAGAAGTTTTTGTTGATGGTAAAAATCGCCGCCAATTTAATTCATAAAAAATAAAAAATAGACTTGCAACTAAGAAATGAGCTAGTATAATTAAAATCAATGAAAGACATGACAATTTCTAACTCAGAGACAAGGATCTAGTTCTGGAAATCCTTGATTAAGAAGTTGCCCCAATTTCATCAGCCCAAATTTTAATATCGGATTAGGTAACCTTAACAACCTGTAGAGGAGCTAATAGTCTTAGCTCGAATTTTGGGTGGAACCACGTACTTTAACGTCCCAGTGCTTTATGGCACTGGGACTTTTTTATTTGGAGGTAAAAAATGAGTTTTTCTGTAACTTTACCAGATGGATCAAAAAAAGAATTTGACCAAGCAGTATCTGTTAAGGATTTAGCATCTTCAATTGCAACTTCTCTTGGCAAAGCTGCTGTTGGTGCAAGAATTGATGGTCATGTAAGACCATTAGACTACATGATTGATGGTGATGTAGAAGCAGCTATTATCACTGATAAAGATGAAGAAGGTCTAGACATTTTACGTGCTACAACTGCATTCTTATTAGAAGCAGTTGCTAAGCGTGAATACCCTGAATTGCGTCTTGGAATGCATGAAGCCGATGAAGGTGGCTTCTTTGTCGATACTGATAAGAGCGATCAAATTAAGATTACCGAATTACCAAAACTTGAAAAAGCCATGGAAAAGGCAATCAAGAATGGTGAAAAGATTGAATTCGCTACTATGAGTAAGAGCGAATTACAAGAAATCTTCAAGGATGACAAGTTTAAACTTGAATTACTTGAAAAAGAAGATAATGAAGTTGAAGTTTACAAGTTAGGTGACTTCGTTGACTTTGGTTTTGATGCCTTATTACCAAATACTGGTAAGATTAAGAACTTCAAACTTTTATCAGTAGCTGGTGCTTACTGGTTAGGTAAGTCTTCTAATCCAATGCTTCAAAGAATCTTTGGAACTGCCTTCTTCAAGAAGAGTGCATTAGAAGAAGATTTGAAGCGCCGTGAAGAAATTAAGGAAAGAGACCACCGTACTATTGGCCGTGACTTAGACTTGTTCTTTGTTGATCCTAAAGTTGGTGCTGGTCTTCCATACTGGATGCCAAAGGGTGCTACAATTCGTCGCGTTATTGAACGTTACATTGTTGATAAAGAAGTTGCAGATGGCTACCAACATGTTTACACCCCAGTTTTGATGAATGTTGATGCTTATAAGACTTCAGGTCACTGGGCACACTACCGTGATGACATGTTTCCACCAATGGACATGGGTGATGGCGAAATGCTTGAATTACGTCCAATGAACTGTCCATCACACATTCAAATTTATAAGCACCACATTCGTTCATACCGTGAATTACCAATCCGTATTGCTGAATTAGGTATGATGCACCGTTACGAAAAATCAGGTGCCTTATCAGGTTTACAACGTGTGCGTGAAATGACTTTAAATGATGGTCACACTTTTGTTGCTCTAGATCAAATCCAAGAAGAATTTGCTAAGGTATTGAAGTTAATCATGGATGTTTATGAAGACTTTGATATTACTGATTACTACTTCAGATTATCTTACCGTGATCCAAAGAATACTGATAAGTACTTTGCAAATGATGAAATGTGGGAAACTGCTCAAAAGATGCTTAAGGGTGCGATGGATGATCTTGGTTTGGATTATGTTGAAGCAGAAGGTGAAGCTGCCTTCTATGGTCCAAAACTTGATATTCAAACTAAGACCGCCTTGGGTAATGATGAAACTATGTCCACTATCCAATTAGACTTCATGCTTCCAGAAAAATTTGACTTGAAGTATGTTGGTAAAGATGGTGAAGAACACCGTCCAGTTATGATTCACCGTGGTATTGTTGGTACGATGGAAAGATTTATCGCTTACTTAACTGAAATTTACAAGGGTGCTTTCCCAACTTGGCTTGCTCCAGTTCAAGCAGAAATTATTCCAGTTAATGAAGATGCACATGGTGAATATGCTGAAAAAGTTAAGGCAGAATTAACTAAGCGTGGCTTCAGAGCTGAAGTAGACCACCGTAATGAAAAGATGGGTTACAAGATTCGTGAATCTCAAACTCAAAAAGTTCCTTACACTTTAGTTTTAGGTGATGATGAAATGAATGCTAATAGTGTTAACGTTCGTCGTTACGGAACTGAAGAACAAATTTCTAAGAGTTTAGATGACTTTATCAATGAAATTGATGCTGATGTTAAATCTTACTCACGTAAAAATTAATTAAATAAATTAAGTTAAAAGACTAACTTTCTTGCTCTAGCAGAAAAGTTAGTCTTTTTTATGTCTTTTTATGTTGTTTTTTGTTATTTTTTATTTAATTGTAGTTAATTTTATTCAAAATTTCTGATAACAACATAAGAAAAGTTTAACACTAAAATTTTGCTTTTGCCTTGATAAATAGGTAAAATAATAGTACAAAGAAAAATTAGATTTACTGTATTTTGAAAATTTATTTTTGTTATTTAATTTGTCTTTTTCTAAAATATCGAGGAGAAAAAATGATATATTTTATTAATTTTGGAATGCCAGATCATAAATCTGGAATTGAACATGCCGAGATCAAACGGTTAAATTTATTTAAAAATCATAATCAACCAGCCAAGGTTATTGCGCGTGATTGGAACCGTACTCTTCATCAGACTGCAAATGCTGCAGGGGTGGATGATGATAGTTTACTAGGAATGTTTGATTACTTCCAAGATGCAACGAAGGTAGCTGCTAAGAACTTAACAGTTGATGATTTAGATTTTGGAATTGTTAACACTAAGCGTGAAGATGAAACTGATAAGAATAGATACTTGGTTACTAATGCTGCCAATGGCAAGTTAGTAGCCCGTGTTAATTACGATCCGGTTCATGATCGTCAAGTAGTATCAACTGAATTGTTTGATGAATATGGTAATCTTTACCGCGTTGATCATTATGATTCACGTGGCTTTAGATCATTAGTTCAATGGTACACACCTGATAATAAGATTGGTAATGAAGAATGGTTAACTCCTGATGGTCGTACTGTAATTAGAACATTTAATAAATTTGATATTCACCACAAGTTAGTCAAGACCGGTTGGTGGCTACAAGAAAAGAACGGCGAGATTCATACTTTTGATACCATTGATGAATTGTTTGAACACTTCTTAAATCGAATTAATGAAAAAGGTAATAATATCTTTGTGCTTGACCGTTCACTTCTTGCCGACGGAGCATTAACTAGATTAAAGAAGCCAGCTTATACAGTTATGCACTTGCATAATTCACAGGCTGGGGATGCCCAAGATCCACTTCATTCAATTGTGAATAACAATTATGAATATGCCTTGGCAAATCTTGATCGTTATTCTTCTGTTGTTTCAGCAACTCAACGTCAGACAGATGATGTGATTGAAAGATTTAAGCCTAAAGCAAAAATGTTTACCATCCCAGTTGGTGTAGTAGATGATGAAACTTTAAATGAAGATCATGTCCCTATGGATAAACGTACTTTCGGTAAGATTATCGCAGTGGCAAGAATTGCTTATGAAAAGCGTTTAGATGACTTAGTACGTGCAGTTAAAATTGTTCATGATCAAGTTCCGGAAGTAACTTTAGACCTTTATGGTTATGCCGATTCATCAAATAATTATGGTGAAAAACGTAAAATTGAAAAATTAATCAAGGAATTAGGTCTTGAAGATGTAGTTACTTTTAAGGGCTATACCAACGACATTGCCAAGGTTGAAAAAGATGCCCAAGTCTTTGGCTTGACTTCAAGAATGGAAGGATTCAACTTAGCCGTTATGGAAGCTTTATCACATGGTGTGATTGGTGTAACCTACGATGTTAACTATGGACCAAATGATATTGTGGTTGATGGTAAAAATGGTTATATCGTTGATTTTGGTGATTATAAGGCATTGGCTGAAAAGATGCTCAAGATCTTTAAGGACAAGAAGTTAATGCAAGAACTAAGCGATGGTTCTTATGAAACAAGTGAACGTTTCTCAGATGAGAACGTTTGGAATGCATGGCATGATTTAATTCAAGACGCAGAGAAGACTTTGGGAGGTGCAGTAAGAAAATGATTTATTTAATAGGAGAAAACGTATTTACTTTTAATTCAGGTACTGAATTCTCTCAATTTGAAAGATTGAATGCCTTTAACAAAAATGATAAGCCCGCTGTTTTATTACTCCGTAATTATAACCGCATGTTAAGTAATGAAATTAAGAAGCATGGCTTAAAACAAAAAGATGTTATTAACATGTACGATTATTTCCAAGGAACGGTTAAGACTAGACGTAAAGAACAATCATTGCGCTTGCTTGATAGTATTCCGCTTACTGATTACCACATTGTTGGGGTAGATAATAACTACTCTAATATTGAATACAAGGGTAAAAAAATCGGTGAAATTCGCGTAATGCCAGCGACTGTAGGACTAGTTGGCTCGATTGAATACTATGATTCACTCGGTCAAACTGCAGTCAAAGAATATTGGGACTGGCGTGGTTTTAAGTCAATGGTTGAAACCTACCATCCAGATGGCTCAGTGGCTATGCAACAATATTTGCGTCAAGACGGTAGTCCAGCGATTGAAGTAACTCACATGTATATTGGTGATAAAGTATTACCAACCATGTGGAAGTTAATTGATTACAAGGGTAGAGACTGGCAATTTAGAACTGAAGATCAACTCTTTACCTTCTTCTTAAATGAAATCAACAACCAAGAACCAGGAACATTTATTTCAGATCGTCGTACTTTAGATAGTTCAGTCTTGAATGTTGAAAATGCAGATAAGAAGATTTCATATCTTCACAGTGTTCCTTTCAAAGAACGTAATCATCCTCAACATGGAATTATGGATGTTTATGAACGCAGTGTTAATGGTGAAGCAGGCAGAGAATTTGATTACGTAGTATTACCTACTCAAGATCAAGCAGATGAAGTTGCTAAGTTAGCTACTTCAAATAGTCAAATTGTATCTGCTCCTGATAGTTACGTTAAAGCAGGTAAGGCAAAAGAATTAAGCGAAGATATTACCTTAGTTTATGTGGGGCGCTTAGCTGCTGAAAAGAATACTACTGATGTAATTAAGGCTTTTAAGCATATTAGCAACAAGCTCCCTGAAGCTAAACTAAAATTACAAGGCTATTTTGGCAGTGGTGAATATGAAAAAGAACTCAAAGACCTAATTAAAAAGTTAGATTTAACAGATAAGGTTGAGTTTATTCCTTATGATCCAGCTAAGCAAGATTTGCAAGATGCTACTTTATTCTTGAATGCTAGTCATAGTGAAGGCTTTGGGATGAATATGCTTGAAGCATTGGCAAATGGTATTCCGGTAGTAACTTATGCAGCTGATTATACTAGGAATAACTTAATTAAAGATGGAGTTAATGGCTTCAATGTAGTAAAAACTACTCCAGTTGGCTTAGCTAATAAGGTTTTGGAAGTGTTAGGCGATAGCAAAGAATATGCTAGCCTTTCTCAAGGAGCAATTCAAACTGCCAAAGAGAATACAGAAGCTAACTTTATGAAGCAATGGGATAAATTTATAGACTAAATATTTTGTTTTAGTAGTTGGATATGCTAATTTTGTTTAGATAGATTTAGATTAAGAATAGGGGAAATGTTAATGTCTAGAAAAGACTTACATAAAAAAGATGTTTTCTCTTTACGAAAATTATCTGTTGGTTTAGCCAGCGTGATGATTGGTTCATTCTTCTTTTTATCTCATGATACCGACTTAGTACATGCAGATGAATTAAAGGAACCAGAATCAGCTGCAGTAGATCAAGCGACGCTTGATGCTGCTGGTGAGCTTGCCAACGATACACACTTAACTAATAAAATTTCACAACAAAGTGAAGCAACAACTGCAAGTGAGGCAGCTACTGCTAATAGTGTATCTACTGCTAGTGCTGAAATTAGCATGGCAAGTAGCAGTAGTCAGTCAGCATCTTCAGCAAGTGAGAGTAAAGAAGCTGATGAACTTGCTCATAATGAAGTAAGTAAGAATAGGAGTGCTGAAGTTCATACTGTACAAGTAAATACTGCTAGTCTTTTAGCAACAAAGGCTGGAACTGATTCTGCAGCTCTGGCTCAATTAGGCGAATCTAAAGTTACAACTCCCGCTTCAAATGCTACTGCTGTTGCTAATGCTAGTGAATTTGTTAATGCAATTACTAATACCAGCGCAGCTATAATTGATGTGACGAGTAATATTGACTTAAGTTCACAAAGTACACTCACTGTTTCTTCAGATGCAGCTTTACGTGATGTGACAATTAATGGTAATGGTCACACCATTAGCTTTGGTAATGCCTACCTTGATATTAAGAGCAAGGATGACCAAAAGCTTACTATTTCTGGTGCAACTATTACTGGTTCTAACACTAATGGTATTGTTTCTATGGATAGTGGGAACAACGCTAGTGTTAAATTTGATGATGTTACTTACACCGGGACTGGATTAGTAAATAATACTAATACAAACGTTGTCTTTAGTGGAACTAATAACATTACTACTAATAAGAATGTTTATAGTGTTAATGCTAAGAGTGTAACTGTGCAAGATGGCTCAAATACTACAATTTCAGCTAGTGCAGGGGCAATTTCAGTACCTGCTAATACTACAGGAATTAACGTAGCAGGTGATTTAACGCTTCACCGCACTGGTTCTACTGCTTTAAGTGCTGGTACTGGATTTGTAGATGCTTCCTCACCAATTAATATTACTGGTAACGGTAAAGTAGATGTTGAATTTGATAAAGTAGCAGGTTTAACTTCAAAAATGGGTGGGATTTACATCCACAATGGTGCCGACTTAAATATCAAAGATAATGGTAGTTTAACGCTTAACAATAACGATAGTACTACTTTAGATACTACTGTAATTAACGTTGCAAACTCTGGTGATACTAATATTAATGTACTTGATAATGGATCACTTAATATGAAGGGATCTGTAAATCAATCAGTTATCTACTTCCAAGGTAATGGAAACTTACGTGTTAACGGAGAAAAAGCAACCGTTAATATTGATGTAACTGGTAAAGCTGCTAGTCGGGTATTTGACTTGAAAACCGGTAATGGTATTTATGTCAACAACGGTGGAACTTTCGATATTGCGTATGAGAATAACAGCGGAAACGGTTATAACGTTATCTATGCTGCGGCAGGTACGGTTTTATCATTTGGTAATAACTCAAATGTTAAGTTAACAAGTAGTGGTAAAAATTCTACTAATTTACTAGGTGGTAAAGGTGCTGCTACCATTACTATTTACCGTCCAGATTCCGTAGTCTTTGATGTTCAAGGTAGCGGTGCAATTATTTCTGGCTTAGGCGGAGATATTAATGCTCACTATGTTGAAATGAAAAACTCAGCTAACAGTGACTGGAGTAGTGCCTACAAGGATGCTGATTACAATATTAGTAAAAAATCAGCAACTACACTTGGTGAAACTAACACTGACACAACTGCTGGTAACAGTCTTTTAGCCAGTTTAAACAATGGTAAGTACTTTGCATTTGGTACTCCTGATATGCACAATGCTATTACTTTAGATGATAGCAGTAAGATTACTGATCAAACTAAGACTTTAACTGGTACTACTAACGCCAACGGTTATGTAACTGTTCACTACTACAATGGTAGTGATAATAATACTGCAGTTAATGGTTTAACTTATGGCCTGGCTGCACCAGGCGAAACTAGTTCAGACTTCGTTGTTAAGGCAGATGCTAATGGTAAATGGAGCATTGATTTAACTAATGCACCACTTACTGCAGGTAGTGTAATTGTGGTTGAATCAATGTCACAATTTACCCCTGCATTTGCAACTGCATATGTTGCTAGTGCTGATTCAACTTACACTGATTTTTCACAATATGTTGACAATGCTAATTCGATTGCTTCAATTGCTACTAGTCAAGCAAGTCAAGCTGATTTAAGTAGTGCAACTGCAGAATTAGCAAGTGCTGCTAGTGTAGCAACTTCAATTTCTGATTTTGATCAGCAAATTACAAACTCAATTCCTACAATTGGACCAGATTCAAGCTATACTTTAACTGGATTTCCCCCTGCTGCGGTTCAAAATAATATGGCATCGTTAGCACTCCTTGCTGGCGGATATGATGAAGAAGGCAATGATGTTAATCCTGTAGCAAGTGAAGTTACAACTTCTTTGGCTAGCGCTGCCACTGCTGCAAGCAGTGCAAGTAGTACTGCTGCAAGGATTGCCAGTGCAGTTGCTAAGTATAATAGCGCGGCTAAGCCAGTGATGGATGCTGCTAGTCAAGGCTCTGTTGCTGCAAGTGCAGCCTTACAAGAATTGAATTATTCTTTAGCAGCCAGTCAAGCTAATGCTGCAAATAATAGTACATTGGGAAATAGCGCTACAAGTACGGCAAATTCTTATGCTGCGATTGCAAGTGCAAATGCCACTGCAGCTGCTAAAGCTGGAAGTTTAAGCTCAAGTGCTGCTTCTTTAGCTAAAAGTTTAAGTGATAATATTCAAAGTGATGTTAACTCAGTTGCGAGTTACGCAAAAGATACTATTAGTTCTGTCCAAAGTGCTCAAAGTCAGTATCTCTCAGCAGCAAGTACAGCAACTAGTTTAACGGCAGAAATTATTAGTGAAACAGCTACTGATCTAGATTCTATCGCAAGTGTGGCCACCAGCAATGCATCAGTAGCGACTTCAGTAGCTACTGAATTGAGTAGCTATAGTAATAGCTATCCAAACGGTATTACTGTTTCTGGATATCCGATTGGTATTAAGGGTAGTGTAAAGCCTGTTGAAACTAAGGTAGATTCTTTGTCTAGTGTAGCCGATAGTGTTGCTAGTTTGGCTGTAGGTCTATCAAATGTTGCTAGTTCAGCTCATGAAACAGCTGCACGGTTAAGTTATGCAGCTATTGATGAAAGTGCTATGCATAGTGCTACCAGTGCAGCAGCTCAAAAGGCTAGTGATTTAACTGCTGCTATTGAAGCTTTAAGCCAGAATAATACTAGCGAGGCGGCTGCAAGTTTGAGTGCCGCTGCAAGCAGTAATACTGATTTTGCAAATATTGATAATCAAATTAATAATTTGGTACCAATTCTTGATAAAACTAGCACTTCAAGCCCAATTGGGGGAGCCCAAAGTATTGCTAATGAAGCAAGTGCACTTGCAGGAATTGGTGAAGCTGCAAGCGCATTTGCAAAGAAGAAAGGGTTAGTCGCTGCGCAAATCCTGCTCTTCGAAGTCCAAGTGGCAGCTGCTAAGGAAACAATTACAAGTGCTGCAAGTGCTGCAAGTAGTGCTCAAATTGCTGCTTCTAGTGCTACCGCTTCAGTAGCTACTAAAAGTAATGCAATTAGTCAATTAGTTGATCAGTATCCAGATCAATTAGCCTCTTATGCTAATTCAGCAAGTAGTGCATATAACATCTCATCTACTGCAACTGGGGATGTTCCCAGTCAGGGGGCAAAAATTAATGCAGCTTCAAGTAGTGTTGCAAAGGCAACAAGGGTAGTACGTGAAGGTAATAATAAAGCCAATGGTGCTATTACAAACGCTGCGAATGCTCTTGCTGGGGATGTTAATACGGCGAATGCAATGTATATAATGGCCCCTGATACAGCAGGCGCAATGCAATCGCCCTATTATCAGACTTTATATGAATCTATGGCAACTCTGCCTCAACAGTTGGCATCTTATGCTAGTGAGGTAAATGCAGTAACCAGTAGTGCTGCTGCTGCTCAGCTTGCAGCTTCAAGTGCTGAATCTGATGCGCAAAGAGCTAAGCAAGCAATTGCTGATATTGATTTAGCTTATGCAAGTGCAGCATCTGCTTACATTGATCTTAAGTCGCAAGCAGCTTCAACTGCTGTTTCAAGTACAACTAGTTCAGCTAATGCGGCAAGTGCAGCAACCGGCAATGCTCAAGCTAACCAAGCTGCAGCAAGTTCAGCCGCATCCAATGCTAAGGATAGTGTATCTAGTGCAAATACTGAAATTGCTAGCGCAGCAACTAATTTAACTAGTTTAACTAATTTATCTAGTGCTAATGCTATTAATAAGGTTGTTGCTGATAATTTGAACAACGCTACTAAAGCTAAATCTAATGCAGATAGCTATGCCAAGGTAATTGCGGATACTAGTGATCTTGCAAGCTCAGCTGCAAGTACTGCTGCTCGAGAGGCAAATAGTGCAGCCGCCGCAAGTAGCGCAGCTTCAACTGCTGCTAGTGCTGCTGCAAGTTACGCTGCTATTGTTGATAGTGCCAAGGCAACTGGTGATACTTCTCTAGCAAGTAGTGCTGCATCTCAAGCCCAAGCTCAAATTGCTAAGGCTAGTCAAGCAAACAGTGAAGCTCAAAGTGCAGCTAGTGCAGCCAGCGCTGCTCAATCTACTGCTAATGCAGCATTAACTACAATTGTAACTGCTCAAACTTCACTTACCAGTGAAGCAAATAAGATTGCTGATTACTTAAGTGCAGCTCAAACTAATGTAGAACAAGCAAGTGCTGCCAGCTTGGCTGCAAGTCAAGCAAATTCAGGAGCAATTGCAGACAAGACAAATACTGATCAAACTCAAACTGATATTAATAGTGCTGCTAGCGATGTTAAGACCGCAAGTAGTGCTGCAAATTCTAGCGCAAGTGAAGCTGATTCATATTCTAAGAGCGCAGCGAGTCAAGCAGCTTCATTAGCTACTGATCTTACTTCTTACTCAGATAATCCAATTGTAGTTAGTGCAGCCAGTGCTGCTAAGAGTTTAGCTACCGTTTCAAGTACAGCTGCAAGCAATGCTGCTGACCAAGCACAAACTGCTAAAGATTTAGCCTCAACTGCTGATTCATTAACTGCTGCTGCAAGTACTGCAGCAGCTAATGCAAGTAGTGCAGCCAGTGCAGCAAGTAGCGCAAATAATGCTGCAAGCAGCTATGCTGCTTTAGGTAATATTGCCAAGGCGCAATTAGCAGCCAGTGCTGCTAGTGCAGCCAGTGAAGCCGCAAGCACTGCCGCAAGTACCGCAGCAAGTTTATTATCAGATGCTAAGAAGACTTCTGAAAGTGCATCTAGCGCCGCAAGTGCTGCTGACAAGTTTGCTAGTGCTGCAAAGGTCGCTGCTGTAACTGCTTCTGTTGCAGCTAGTGATGCAGATCGAGCAATTTTAGCAGAAAGTTATGCAAGTAATGCTGCAAGTCAAGCTAGCCAAGCACAATCAAGTGCCGCAAGTACCGCAGCAAGCTCAACTGCAGTTTCATCAAGTGCTTCTCAAGCAACTGATTCAAGAAGCCAAGCTACCAATACTGCATCAAGTGCTGGCAAGAATTCAGATGACGCTACGAGCACAGCAGGTGAAGTAGCCTCAATGGCAAGTGCACACCCAACTAACTCATTAGTTGCGAGTTCTGCCACCAGAGCAAGTGATGATTCTGAAGTTGCAAGTAGTGCGGCTACTAAGGCAAGCAGTGCCGCTGATGTAGCAAGTTCAGCTGCTCAAGATGCTGCAACTCAAAGTACAGCTGCAACTGCAGCCAGTGAAGCCGCAAGTAGCGCAGCCGCCAAAGCCTCAAGTGCCGCAAGTGAAGCTGCAAGTTTTGCTAAAGAAGGAAATGTCAGTGCCGCAAGTAGTGCTGCTAGCGTGGCTTCAGCAGCTAATTCAGATGCAGCAAAAGTTTCTAGTGCTGCAATTAGTGCTAGTGAAGCCGCAAGTCTTGCTAACTCAATTGCTTCGAGTGCCGCAAGTGAAGCAGCTTCATACCAAGCTATTGCTTCAAGTGCAGCTAGTGATGCAGAAATTGCTAAGAGTGAAGCAAGTGATGCAATTATCGGGGAAAGTGCTGCAAGTCAGGCTAGTGAAGAAGCTAAATTAGCCAATACCGCTTCAACTGCAGTTAACTCATACGAAGTAGTTGCAAGTAGCGCTGCTAGTGTTGCAAGAGATTACAACAGTAACGCAAATAGCGCATCTAGTTCAGTTGCTCATACTGCTGAAGATACTAAAGCTATTGCTGATTCAGTAGCCTCAATGGCAAGTGAACATGCAAGTAATGAAGTAGTATCTAGTGCCGCCGCCAAAGCCTCAAGTGCAGCAACTGCTGCAAGTTCAGCTGCAAGTAGTGCTGCTAGTGTAGCAGCTTATGTAAGCTCAATTACTACTGATGCCGCAACACAAAGCTCAATTGCGGCTGACCAAGATCACGTTGCTAGTGAACAAGCAAAACTTGCAAATAGTGCTGCAAGCGCTGCTGATGCTGCGTATAAGGCAAGCGATGCTAGTGCAGCAGTAAGTTTAGCCGCTGTAGCTAGTGCCGCTAAGAGTGCTGAAGCAGTTGCTTCAAGTGCCGCAAGTCAAGCTCTTGTAGATGAAAGTGAAGCAAATAAATCAATTGCAACTCTTAATAGCTATGCTCAAGAGGCTTTGAACTTTGAAAGCCAAGCTAGTGCTGCTAAGAGTGAAGCAATTGATAATCTCACAAAAGATAGCATAGCGGACTCAATTGCAAGTGGTGCAGCCAGTGCAGCTAACTCTTCTTCAATTAAAACAAGTGATTATGCAAGTTCAGCTGCTGTTTCATCTAGTGCAGCTCAAACTGAAGCTAACAAAGCTAGTCAGTCTACTAGTTCAGCAACAAATATTGCTAGTGAAGCAAGTAGTACTTCTAGCGATGTGAGTTCAATGGCTTCAGCTCATCCTACTAACTCATTAGTTGCAAGTGCAGCTGTAGTTGCCAATAGTGCCGCTAAGAAAGCAAGCAGTGCTGCTAGTGCAGCAAGTGTAGCCAAGAGCAATGCTGATTCAGCAAGTAGTATGGCAAGTTCAGCTTATGAAGATGCAAAATCAGCAGATACTGTTGCTAAAAGTGCTGCTAGTGCAGCAAATAAAGCTAAGAGTGAAGCAGATGCCGCTTCTGCAGCTGGTAATGTGTCAGCTGCCAATAGCGCTGCAAGTTTAGCTAGAAGTGCAGCGAGTGTAGCAAAGAGCGCAGAAAGTGCAGCTCAAGCTGCAGCTAGAAAAGCAAGTAGTGCTGCAAGTATTGCAAGTCAAGCAGCGACTGCTGCTAGTTCAACAGCTGATATTGCTAGCCAAGCATCTACGGCTGCCAGTGTAGCCAAGAGTGAGGCGATTGAAGCAATCAGAGGTGAAAGTGCTGCTAGTGCCGCAAGTTCTTCAGCGAGCGATGCTGAGACAGCTCATACTAGTGCAAGTTCAGATGAAAGTGCAGCAAGCAGTGCTGCTAGTGCAGCAGGAAGCTACAGTGATATTGCTTCAGAAGGTGCTAGCGCAGCTGCAAGTTCATCAAGTCACGCAAGTGAAACAGCTAGTGAAGTAGCTTCATTAGCAAGTGACCATCCAACTAACTCGGTTGTAGCCAGTGCCGCAGAAAAAGCTTCAAGTGCAGCTAGTTCTGCCCAAAGTGCTGCAGATGTTGCAAGTAGTGCTTCAGCAGTAGCTTCAAATGCTGCAAGTGATGCTGTAATTCAACGCTCAACTGCTAGTGAACAGGAAAAAGCAGCAAGTGAACAAGCAAGCATTGCTAACTCCTTAGCTAGCGCAGCTGATAGTGCTTATAAAGCAAGTGATGCTGATAAGGCTGAAAGCTTAGCTAGTCAAGCTTCCGAAGCTGCAAGGCTTGCAAGCTCAGCAGCTAGTGCAGCTTCAAATGCTGCAAGTCAAGCAATTAGCGATGAAGAAACTGCTAAGAGTGCAGCATCTGTTGCTAAGAGTGCTGCTGATGATGCCGCAAAATTTGATGATGAATCGACTAAGGCCAAGAGTGAAGCAGAGGACAACCTGAACCAAGGTAGTGATTCTGTTGATAGTGCTAGCGCCTCATCAAGTGCAGCATCTAGCTCAGCTGATCAAACAAGTTCATATGCAAGCATTGCAAGTAGTGCTGCAAGTTCAGCAGGTTCAGATGAAAGTGCAGCATCAACTTCAACTAGTGAGGCAAGTTCTTCAGCAAGTCATGCAGGCGATACTGCCAGTGAAGTAGCCTCAATGGCCAGTGAACATTCAGATAATTCACTTGTATCTAGTGCTGCCGAAAAAGCATCAAGTGCTGCGAGCCTTGCTTCAAGTGCCGCAGATACAGCATCCAGTGCCACAAGCGATGCGTCAGAAGCTGCAAGTTCAGCAAGCGACGAATACAAGAAGGCCAGTGAAGCAGATTCAATAGCTAAGAGTGCAGCAAGTGAGGCATCAGTTGCCAAAAGTGAAGCGGAAAGTGCCGCTGCAGCAGGTGACACTAGTGCAGCAAGTTCTGCTGCAGAAAAGGCCTCAAGTGCCGCTTCTGTTGCCAAGAGTGCCGAAAGTGCTGCAAGTAGTGCAGCTTCAACAGCTCAAAGTGAGGCTAGTGTAGCAAGTAGTGCAGCCAGTGTAGCTAGCGAAATGGCTAAAAAGGCCAGTGAAGCAGATAGTATTGCAACAGATGCTAAAAGTGCAGCTAGTGATGCAATTACTGGTGAAAACTCAGCAAGTCAAGCAAGTGAAGATGCTAAGAGTGCCGACGTTTCTCATACTAATGCAGCTTCCTACGAAAGCATCGCAAGTAGTGCAGCCAGTGCCGCAGGTAGCTACAGCAATATTGCTTCAGAAAATGCTAGCGCCGCATCAAGTTCAGCAAGCAATGCAAGTGATACTGCTAGTGAAGTAGCTTCAATGGCCAGTGAACATTCTGCTAACTCTGCTGTTGCCAGTGCCGCAGAAAAGGCTTCAAGTGCTGCAAGCAGTGCTAAATCAGCTGCAGATCTTGCAAATAGTGCAGCTAGTGTTGCAAGTAGCGCTGCTAGTGATGCGGTAGATCAACATGCTAAAGCCTCAGAAGCTGATCAACTAGCTTCAAGTGCAGCCAGCGTTGCTAATAGTGCAGCTGATGAAGCTGATAGTTATGCTAAAGCTGGTAATACCAGTGCAGCAAGTAGTGCAGCCAGTGTAGCTAGTGCCGCAAGTTCAGCAGCCAAGAGTGCAGAACAAGCTGCTTCAAGTGCTGCAAGTCAAGCAATTGAAGATGAAAAGAAGGCTTCAGAGGCTGCAAGCATCGCCAAGAGCGCTGCTGATGATGCAACTAACTTTGATAGTGAAGCAACGAAGGCTAAGAGTGAAGCAGAAGACAACTTGAACCAAGGTAGTAATTCTGTTGATAGTGCTAGTGCATCTGCAAGTGCCGCATCAAGTTCAGCTGATAAGACTAGTTCATATGCAAGCATCGCAAGTAGTGCTGCTAGCGCAGCAAGTTCAGATGAAAGTGCTGCTTCGACGTCAACTAGTGCCGCAAGTTCTTCAGCAAGTCATGCAAGCAAGACTGCTAGTGAAGTAGCCTCAATGGCCAGTGAACATTCAGATAATTCACTTGTATCAAGTGCCGCAGAAAAGGCCTCAAGTGCTGCTAGCCTTGCTTCAAGTGCCGCAGATACAGCATCCAGTGCCACAAGCGATGCGTCAGAAGCTGCAAGTTCAGCAAGTGATGAATACAAGAAGGCTAGCGAAGCAGATTCAATGGCCAAGAGTGCAGCTAGTGAAGCTTCAATTGCTAAAAGTGAAGCTGAAAGTGCTGCAGCAGCCGGTGACACTAGTGCCGCAAGTTCAGCCGCAGAAAAGGCAAGTAGTGCCGCTTCTGTTGCCAAGAGTGCCGAAAGTGCTGCAAGTACTGCAGCTTCAACAGCTCAAAGTCAAGCTAGTGTAGCAAGCAGTGCTGCTAGCGTCGCTAGTGAAATGGCAAAAATTGCTAGTGAAGCTGATGAAGAAGCATCTGATGCTAAGGATGAAGCCAGCGATGCTATCAAGGCATCTGATGCCGCCAGTCATGCCAATGAAGACGCACAAAGTGCGGAAAGTTCCCATACTGACACTAGTTCATACGCAAGTATTGCAAGTAGTGCTGCCAGTGCTGCGGGTAGCTACAACAGCATTGCTTCAGAAAATGCTAGCGCCGCATCAAGTTCAGCAAGCCATGCAAGTGATACTGCCAGTGAAGTAGCCTCAATGGCCAGTGACTATCCAAATAATTCAGTTGTTGCGAGCGCTGCAAAAAAAGCCTCAAGTGCTGCAAGCAGTGCCAAGAGTGCAGCAAACGTTGCAAGTAGCGCAGCTAAAACTGCAAGTAGTGTTGCCAGCGATGCAAGCAAGCAACGTGAAAAAGCAGCTAAAGCTGATCAAGATGCTTCAACTGCCGCAAGTCTTGCTAATGCTGCTGCTAGTGCTGCGTCAAGTTATGCTAAAGAGGGAAATGCTAGCGCCGCTCAAAAGGCCACTGATATTGCAAGTAGTGCTAGTGCCGCTGCTAAGCGTGCAGAAGATGTAGCAAGCAGTGCTGCTAGCCAAGCAATTGAAGATGAAAAGAAGGCTTCGCAAGCTGCAAGTCTAGCCAAAAGTGCCGCTGATGAAGCTGCTAAGTTTGATAGTGAAGCAACTAAGGCTAAGAGTGAAGCTGAAGATAACTTAAAACAAGAAAGTGATGCTATTAAGACTGCAAGTAGTGCCGCAAGTGCCGCAAGCAGCTCTTCCGATAAAGTTAGTTCGTATGCAAGCATTGCAAGTAGTGCTGCCAGTTCTGCTGGTTTAGATCAGAGCGTTGCAGCTACTTCAACTAGTGCTGCAAGTAGTTCAGCAAGTCATGCAGGCAATACTGCCAGTGAAGTAGCTTCAATGGCATCTGAGTATGCAGGTAATTCGGCTGTCTCAAGCGCTGCTTCAAAGGCAAGTAGTGCCGCTAGTCTAGCCAAAAGTGCCGCCTCAACTGCTGCTAGTGCGGCTAGTGATGCTTCAAATGCTGCAAGTTTGGCGAGTGAAGAATACAAGAAGGCCAGTGAAGCAGATTCAGTGGCCAAGAGTGCTGCTAGTGCTGCCTCAACTGCAAAGAGCCTAGCTTCAAGTGCCGCTACCGCTGGAGATCTGAGTGCCGCAAGCAATGCTGCCAGTTTAGCAAGTAGTGCAGCTAGCGTAGCTTTAAGTGCTGAAAGTGTAGCAAGTTCTGCCGCTTCAACAGCACAAAGTCAAGCTAGTGTAGCAAGCAGTGCCGCTAGTGTCGCAAGCGAAATGGCTAAAAAAGCAAGTGAAGCAGATAGTATCGTAAATGTAGCTAAGAGTGAAGCCAGTGCTGCTATTGAACAAGCAAAATCAGAAGCTGATCAATCAACTTCAAGTGTAGATTCCAGTGCTGCAAGTTCAGCTGAATCTGAAGCAACTTCGAGTGCCGATTCAAGCGCAAGCTCAAGTGCCGCTTCAGATACTGCTTCAAGTGCTGAGAATGTAAGTTCTGTCAGTGAAGCTGATACTAAACCAAGTGCAGAAAGTATCACTGTTTCAGGAACAGATAAGACTGCTGCTACAGCTAACAAGCACCAGAATGAACACCGCTTACCTCAAACAGGTGTTGGTCAAAATGATCACACTGCTGGTATGCTCGGAATCTTAATTGCAAGTATTGGAAGTTTATTAGGACTTGCCGGTGCAAGCAAACGCAGAAAAGATAAGGATCAATAAATTAATTGATTGATAAAAGGAGTACTAACTTAAGTGGAAGTACTCCTTTTTCTATAAATTATCTTGACGCTTATCTAACGAATAGGTATAATATTGTAGTTGAGAACAAGAAGAAGCACCCGCTTCTCGCCTAAGTGCATAACCTCTAGGCTAATCGATAATATCTGTTGATTAAAAGCGGGCGTTAACTTTGCCCGCTTTTTTCTTGTCCTCGAAATTAACATGGAGGTGAATACTTATTCCAAGAAATCTAATCTTAAATGAAGATATCCGCGCACGTGAAGTTCGTTTGATTGGTGAAGATGGCCAACAAGTAGGTGTTGTATCTAAGAACGAAGCGTTGAATAAAGCAGCTGATGCTGGTTTAGATTTGGTTCTAATTTCCCCAAATGCCAAGCCACCTGTTGCACGAGTTATGGACTATGGTAAGTACAGATTCGAACAACAAAAGAAGGCCAAGGAAAACCGTAAGAACCAAAAGGTAATGGCTGTTAAGGAAATTCGTTTAAGTCCAACCATTGAAGGAAATGACTTCGATACTAAATTGAAGCATGTACGTAAATTCTTGGGTAAAGGCGCTAAAGTTAGAGTTTCAATTCGCTTTAGAGGCCGTGCCATTACTCATAAGGAATTGGGTAAAGAAGTACTGGAAAAAATGGCTGATCAGGTTAGTGATATCTCAACTGTTACCACAAGACCTAAGATGGAAGGTCGTTCCATGTTTCTAATGCTTGCTCCTTTGAGTAAGAAAGACAAAAAGAAAAAGTAGTTAATTGGAGGAATAGATATGCCAAAGCAAAAAACACACCGCGCTTCAGCAAAACGTTTTAAGAGAACTGCTAATGGTGGTTTAAAGCGTCACCACGCATACACTGGACACCGTTTCCACGGTAAGACTAAGAAACAACGTCGTCATTTGAGAAAAGCTGCTATGGTTTCAAAGAGTGACTTAAAGCGCATCAAACAGATGGTTTCCCAAATGCATTAATTTATAGAGAATACTTTTTGAGGAGGAATTATAGATGCCAAGAACTAAGGGTGGAACCGTAACACGTAAACGTCGTAAGAAGATTTTAAAATTAGCCAAGGGTTACCGTGGCTCAAAGCACGTACAATTTAAAGCAGCAAGTACTCAAGTATTTGTTTCACGTAAGTACGCATTCCGTGACCGTAAGCAAGTTAAGAGAGAATTCAGAAAGTTATGGATTGCTCGTATTAACGCTGCTGCAAGACAAAACGGTCTTTCATACAGCAAGTTAATGCACGGCTTAAAGCTTGCTGGTGTTGACATGAACCGTAAGATGTTAGCTGATATTGCTTACAACGATGAAAAGGCTTTTGCAGAATTAGCTGAAACTGCTAAGAAAGCTTTAGCAGCTGCTTAATTTAAATAAGTATTTTAAAAGACCGAATCATTTGATTCGGTCTTTTTACTTACGTTTTTTTAGCAAATCTTTCAATAGTTGGTCAGGGACATGTCGGGGACCGCGGATGGCTTTAACATTATAGTTAGCTAACTTCTTGAAAGTATATTGGTCTGAGGGGTATGAAAGTATTTTTTTAATGCGCATGACATGATTAATTTTGAGGTATTTATTGTGTTCATGATAAGGTAGATTAACTTCGAGAACTTGGCATTGGTAAATGATAGCGGAAATAGGAGCACCAACATACATAAAGATAATATCATTGGGCTTAATTTTGGTGCTTTGCTTCCAAATAATATTATCGACATTGTTAAAGGCATTCATAATATCGAAGTACTTAGGATTAGCGGGGATAAGCCAGTAATGCTGCGGGCCATCAGGATAAATTGTGACTTGGTTAAAGCAATTTTGCCGAATATCTTTTAGGAGAGCGAGATAAGCAGAGCGCACTTCATCGACAAATTTACCTCGTTGACTAGAATGAATTGGCATGTATTCTTCTTCGATATCGAGATCAATTACTTTACCCTTAACTTGATTAGGTGGAGTAATGGTAATTTGAGCTTCAAAATTATTAAAGAATTTTTTCTTATAAAAATAGAGTGAATCTTGTTTTCCAAAGCCGTATTTTAATAATTTTTGCCCATCTGTTTGATATTGTTTAAAAATCGTGTTTTCTAGTCGCATTAATTTCACCTCATTTTCATTGTAAAACATTGCAATCAAGAACCCCAAAAATTTCTCTAAATGGCGCAATTTTGGTATATTATATATGAGAAAAAAGCGGAGATTTTTAAATGTTATTTAGACCTCGTTATACAATAGATACAATTTATAATTTAGATCCCAATACTTTAAAAAAGATGGGAATTAAAGCAGTTTTTAGTGATTTGGATAATACGTTACTTGCTTGGAATAAAGCTGATTCTGCTAACGAAATGCAGAAATTGAACCAGCGCTTAAAGGCAGCCGGAATTAAATTGGTCGTTATTTCTAATAATAATGCTCAAAGAATAGGTAAAGTTCTCAATCCTTATGGTATTGATTTTATTGCTAAAGCACGTAAACCTTTACCTGTCGGAATTAATGAGGAATTGAAAAAATTAGGCTTGAAAAAAGATCAGGTTCTAATGATCGGTGACCAGTTAATTACTGATATTCAAGCAGGGAATTTAGCTGGAGTACCAACAGTGCTAGTAAAACCATTAGTCCAAACAGATAAGTGGAATACACGTATTAATCGTTTTTTTGAAAAGGGAATCTATTTCTTTTTAAATATGAAAAAGCCAGTAACTTTTGGGGAGAAACTTAAATGAGTGAAGAATTACGTTGTATTGGTTGTGGAAGTATTTTACAAGATAAAGATCCAAAAAAGTCGGGATATTTACCAGCTTCTGCACTAAAAAAAGCTATGGAAGAAGATAACGCGGAAGTATACTGCCAACGTTGTTTCCGTTTGCGTCACTATAATGAAATTATGCCAGTTGAAGAAAATAATGATGACTTTTTGGCTTTATTAAATTCTATTTCAGAAAAGAATGCCTTAGTAGTCAATGTTGTCGATTTATTTGATTTTAGTAATTCATTGATTACATCACTTAAACGTTTTATTGGGGATAATGAGTATATTTTAGTGGGTAATAAAGTAGACCTTTTCCCTAAGAATACTAAAGAGTCTAAGGTCAAGGACTGGATGCGCCAAGAAGCTAATCGTAATGGCTTGTATCCGGAAAAGATTTTCTTAGTGAGTGCTGCCAAGAAGAAAAATCTTGATCCTTTGATTGATTTTATTGCTAAAAAGGGTAAGGATAAGGATATTTACTTTGTAGGGACAACTAATGTTGGAAAATCTACTTTGATTAATGCAATTTTATCAGCACGTAGTGATTTGAAGGAATTAATTACCACTTCTAAATTCCCTGGAACTACTCTTGATGAAATTAAAATTCCACTAGATAATGGTCACTATTTAATTGATACACCCGGAATTTTAAGTAAGAAGCAATTAGCTAGTCACTTAACTGGGAAGGAATTAGAAGTAGTTGAACCGAAGAAGCCATTAAAGCCAGCTACTTATCAGTTGTTACCCGGCCAAACTATTTTCTTAGCAGGATTGGGTCGGTTTGATTATATTGATGGGCCGTCAGCAGGCTTTACGATTTATGTGGCACGCGATCTTTATTTGCACCGCACTAAGACGGAAAATGCAGATGAATTTTACCAAAAACATAAGGATGATCTGTTATTACCACCAAGTAAGGAAGATGATCTTGGACCACTCAAGGGCCAAACTTTTAGACCAAAGCAAAAAAGTGATATTTTGTTTGGTGGTGTTGGCTTCATTACCGTACCAAAAGATGTGGTAGTCAAAGCCTACACACCTGATGGAATTGGATTAGGAATTAGAAGAGCGTTGATTTAATGAATTGCGTAGTGGAAGAAAAAACTCAAATTCGATTTGCTCCTATCGCTACGTCAGCGATGAAAATTGGAATTATGGGTGGAACTTTTAATCCCGTCCATCAAGCTCATTTAGCAATGGCTGAACAAGTTCGCAAGAACCTACATTTGGATGAGATTTGGTTTATTCCCGATAATGTTCCTCCGCACAAAGAAGTAGCAAATCAGGTTAGTGCTAGAGATCGCGTTGCTATGCTTGAACTTGCGACCCATGCTAATCAATATTTTCATGTTAAGTTGTTTGAGATTCTGCGTGGTGGCGTGTCTTATACCGTTGATACCTTGCGCTATTTAAAAAAGCGGGCACCCAAGAACCAGTACTACTTAATTATGGGGACTGACCAGGTTAATAGTTTCGCCAGTTGGCGTGAACCTGATGAAATTGCACGCTTAGCAACCTTAGTGGGAGTAAAGCGACCGAATTATCAGCCTGATTCAGCTTATCCAATTGTATGGGTTGATGCGCCCCAGCTTGCTATTTCTTCAACTTTAATCCGTAATACTGTAGCTGCTGGTGGATCAATTCGCTACTTAGTTCCCGAAGCAGTAAGATTGTATATTGATTCAAGAGGCTTATATCGTGAGTGAGCTTAATTTTAAAAATACCTTTTCACCGCTTAGTTCAGCTGAGCTAATTGCCCGTGAAAAAAATAATATGGATGATAAACGTTTTCAGCATTGTATTGGTGTGAGTGAAACCAGTCGTAAATTAGCTGAACTAAATCATTATGATCCTGATAAGGCGGCTTTGGCAGGGTTTGTTCATGATTATGCCAAGCAAGTGCCAAATGAAAGATTTATTGAAATTATCAAGAATCAAGGTTTTGATACCGACCTGCTTAACTATAACCGTGCCATCTGGCATGGAATTGTGGGGGCTTATTTGGTTGAAAAAGAGCTCAAAATTACAGATCCAGAAATTTTAACCGCCATTCGGCGTCATACAACTGCCGATACGGAAATGACTACTCTTGATAAAATTGTCTTTGTCGCAGATTTTATCGAACCACACCGTGATTTCCCTGGAGTAGACGAGGCCCGTAAGGTGGCTTTTGCTGACCTTGACCAAGGGGTAGGCTATGAATTAGCACATACCTTACAGTTTTTAGTAGGAAACCGGCAAAAAATTTATCCTAAGACCCTAGATGCGTATAATGTTTGGGCCATTAAGAAATAAAATAAATTAATTAGAAATCAGAGGTAAAAATTTGGAAGCAAAACAATTATTAGATTTAACTATTGAAGCAATTGATGAAAGACATGGAGAAGATATTGAAGCTTATGATATGGCCGGCCAAAGCATTTTAGCTGATTATTATGTCATCACCAGTGCTGGTTCTAACCGTCAATTACACGCCATTGTGAATGCAATTGTGGATAAGATCCACGAAAATGGTAAGGAAGATTACCGTATTGAAGGAAACCGTGATTCTAATTGGTTGTTAATTGATATGGGCGATGTTGTTGTGAACGTCTTTACTGAAGATGCACGTGATTTTTATGGTCTCGAAAAGTTATGGCGTAATGGTAAAAAGCTAGAACTTGATTTGGACGAAGACTAATAGGTAAGAATGAATACAGTAGGTATAATTGCTGAATACAATCCCTTGCATAGTGGCCATGATTTTTTAATGAATCAGGCGCGCCTGATTGCTAAAAATGACCCCATTATTGTAGTCATGTCGGGTAACTACGTCCAACGTGGCCAAATGGCGATTATGGATAAGTGGCATCGCGCTCAGGCAGCCTTGCAATCAGGAGCTGACCTGGTATTTGAATTACCATTTTCCTTTGCTGTGCAGCCAGCCGACCTTTTTGCCCAGGGTGGTGTTGAAATTTTAAGTAAACTTGGGGTTAAAAATTTGGTTTTTGGGGTAGAAGATGCTAACTTAAATCTGGACTACTTAGCTAAAAAAATTAGTCAAATTCCACAAGAAAGTTTAAATTTTCGTGATTACACCCAGACTTATGCTACCCAGTATAATCAACTGGTTGCGCGTGAAGTTGGGCATGAAGTTAATCAGCCTAACTTGATGTTGGCCATTGCCTATGCGGTGGCCAACTTAAATCTTGGTCATCCCATGGATTTAAAACCCATTACTCGGATTGGGAGTGGTCATGATGACCCCTTAATCACCGAAAAGGTTATTTCTTCGGCAACTGGAATTAGAAATTATGTTTTAGAACATCAAGATCAAGACCTAAGGATGCTAAAGAATTTTTTACCTAAGAGCGAATTGGCTAAATTAGCTGAGCAAAAAGTATATCCTAATTGGAACTTACTTTATGAATTTTTGAAGTACCGGCTGGAAAGTTCTTCAGTTACCGAACTTGGAAAAATTTATCAAATGAGCGAAGGTTTGGAATACAAGATGAAGGAAGAAATTCATGAAGCGACTAATTTTACTGACTTTTTGCGTAGAATTAAGTCTAAACGCTACACCTATGCTCGTTTGCGTCGTTTAAGTCTTTATACTTTATTAAATGTGACAGATGAAGCCATGCAAGCATCCAAAAGGGATGTGAGCACGATGCTTTTAGGTTATAGCGAACGGGGACGTAATTATTTAAAGACTTTACGTAAAGATGGTGAAATCCCGATTATTTCCAAAGTAGATAAGCGCAATAGCAGTCAGGGAACTCTAGGTTTACAAGTAAAAGTTGATCGCTTTTATGAACAGATTATTGGTCAAGATCAAAACTTTGGTCGTAGACCGCTTGAAGTTAAGTGAGGTTAGAAAATGTTAGAATATTCTTTTTCACAAATTAAAAATGATCGTAATCCATTAGTTGACATAGATGAAGATATATCCTTGAGACCACCATTTTTTGCTAGAAGCCAAGGCTTATTACGTAAGGCTAAGAATGTTCATGTTAAGGGGCAATTCTTCTATGATGAACCATTTGTTACGGGTAATTTTACCGTTACTGCTGATGTTGAAGTTCCATCAACTAGAAGTTTAACTCCGGTAGCAATGCATGAAGAATTTAATTTTACTGAAAATTATAGTGAAATTAAGCCAACTCCTGAACAACTTGAAGACGAAGAAACTATTATTCAAGTTAAGGACGATAAGATTGATCTCCAAACTGCGGTTGAGGATAACTTGTTACTAAATATTCCTTCCGTAGTTTTGACTAAAGATGAAGACGAAAATAATATCTATCCTGCAGGTCAAGGTTGGAAAGTAGTGTCTGAGGCTGACCATGAGAAAGAAGCAAAAGAAAAGGTCAATCCTGCATTTGCTTCACTTAAGCAATTACTAGATAAAGATGATAAAAATTAACTTGCAATAAGTTCGGGAAAAACTTAATATTAAATTATTAATAAAAAAGCACTAGAATTAGCTAAACAAATAATAATATAGTGATAATGCTTAAGTCGCTAAGATAGGATAGGTTTACTAGGATGAGCAAGATTTTAATTATTGAAGATGAAAAGAACTTAGCAAGATTTGTTGAGTTGGAACTTCAACATGAAAAATACGAAACAACAGTTGAATCAAATGGGCGTAAGGGTCTTGATGCTGCATTAAATGAAGATTATGATGCGATTTTACTTGATTTAATGTTGCCAGCACTTAATGGTTTGGAAATTGCACGTCGCGTTCGCCAAGAAAAGACTACGCCAATTATTATGATGACTGCACGTGATTCAGTTATTGATCGAGTTTCTGGACTTGATCATGGTGCTGATGACTATATTGTTAAGCCTTTTGCCATTGAAGAATTGTTGGCACGTTTGCGCGCCGTTTTGCGTCGTGTCCAAATCGAAAAGAAGGCAATGGGAGAGACAATGGGTGTGCAAAAGGTTGTGCACTTTAATGATTTAACGATTGAAACTGCTAATCGTATCGTTCACCGTGGTGATAAAACCGTTGACTTAACTAAGCGTGAATACAACTTATTAATGACCTTAATTGAAAATAAAAATAATGTTGTAACACGTGAACAATTACTTAATAAAATTTGGGGACCAGATTCAAAAATTGAAACTAATGTGGTGGAAGTTTATGTACGTTACTTACGTAATAAGATTGATGTTCCCGGCCAACCTTCATATATCAAAACTGTTCGTGGTACCGGATATATGGTAAGAACGGATGAAAATGATGAACAAAACCAAAATGAAGAAGAAACCGAATAAGAATAAGAAAGAGACCAAGCAAGCATCATTAACTTTTAAGTGGGTTAGTGCTGTTGCAGCTGTAATAACGGTCTCTTTTGTCATTTTTTCCATCATTATTTATTCAGTAGTCAAACGGCAATTAGTTGAACAAGAAGCACGATTAACAAGTAATGTCGTCCAAACCTTTAATAATCGTTTAGATAACATTCCTGATACATTAGAAATTTCAAATGTTGTACCGCGCCTTTCCCCTAATACGGGACGATTACTTGCAGGTAAAGCAAGTAACGACAATGACGATTCTCGTCAGGTCTTTAATGATGATGTCCTAGCTTCACTAGCTAACCGGGAAATGAGGGTGACAATTTTTGACCCGACTGGATCCGTGGTATTTTCAAATGGTAATAGTGATAGTTCAATGAAGATGCCTAAGATTTCTAAAAATGGCCAACAAACTATTATTAATAAAGATCACCAACTTCATCTGGTAGCTGCTCAACCAATTCATTCAGAGATAAATAATAAGCTAATTGGTTATATAGTAGTGGATAACTCGCTCTCACGCTTGAATGATGTCCTGCATTCACTGCGACTTTGGATGACAACCATTTCAATCGTAGGAATTATCTTGTTCAGTTTATTTGCTTTCTTGATAGTAAATAATGTAGTTAAGCCGATAAAACAAATGTCTAAGATTTCAAGGGCAGTTAATAATGATCCTAATAGTCAAGATCGAATGCCAGTAACGCGGCGCCATGATGAATTAGGTGAATTGATTCAAAACTTTAACCAAATGTTAGACCGGATGCAAGCCTATATTCAGCAGCAAAAGCAGTTTGTTGGCGATGTGTCGCATGAGTTGCGGACGCCGGTAGCAGTTGTACAAGGACATCTTAACTTGCTTGAACGGTGGGGAAAAGATGATCCTGAAGTACTTGAAGAATCAATTCAAGCTTCCTTGCAAGAAATAAACCGGATGAAACACTTGATTCAGGAAATGCTTGATTTGACTCGGGCAGAACAAATTGACGTGCAGTTCCCTAATGAAGTTACTAACGTTAATGAGGTTCTTAGCCGCACAATTAATGATATGCGAATGATTCACCAAGATTTCGTGATTACTTATAATGATGCCTTAAAGCCAAATACGATGATCAAGATGTATCGCAATCACTTAGAACAAGTCTTAATTATTTTGATGGATAATGCGATGAAGTATTCGACTGATCGGAAGGAATTAATTGTGGATGCTTCAACGGAAAAAGATAAGGTTGAGATCATTGTGCAAGACTTTGGAGAAGGTATTTCTCATGAAGAACAAAAGAAGATCTTCAATCGCTTCTATCGGGTTGATAAGGCTCGCACTCGTGAAAAGGGTGGTAATGGTTTGGGACTTTCAATTGCGCAAAAGCTTGTTGAAAGCTATCATGGTAAAATCAGTGTGATTTCCGAATTAGGTTCAGGCAGTAAGTTTAAACTTGAATTTCCACTTTTAAAAGATGAGAAAAATTAATAAATTTAAACCAGTATTCAATTAGAATACTGGTTTTTTTATGCCAAAAATATATTGTGATATATATTTGAGAATATAGGGTATTATTCTTGAAAATGATATAATAACGCAAGTTATATATGAGGAGAATAATGAATGAAAAAATTTTTAATAATATTGGGAATAATTGCAGGTGTAGCACTTGCAACCACTGCTAGTGTTGTAAGTACAGAAAGAATAATTATCGAGATAAAGAAAACTAGAGCAGAACAAGCTAAGGAAAAGCAAATTAGAGAAAAAAGACAAGCGGCAAAAGATAGAGTAAAAATTGCACTGTGGGTTGTACAACATATGGATGGTCCTGAACCAATTGAAAAGCTAGAGATAGGTAATATTGTAAGAAATGGAATTGGTGGAACGGGTGGATCGTATGTAGATGTCCGAATTAATAATTCAAAAAATAATGAATTTTCTTTTGAAGAACCAATTGGTGACGTAATTCCAGAAGATTTAGAAGAGCAATACAGTGAAAATCCCACTTTTAAATATCATGATAAAGCTAATAAGAAGAAAACTTTAAAAGGTGTAAAAGTTGAAGAGTGGAAGGAAAAATAAAAGCTGTGAGTAAAGTAATGAAGAATAAAAAGCGCAAGCAAACAATTAAATATGTATTTTTTTGGATTGTTAATAGGTATACTTACTTTAATAGCAATCTGGAAACTCATCTCTTTTCAAGTCAAAATCCAGCAACAACAGCAACGAGAAAAAGTAGCTTTGTGGTGTGTGCAGAATCTGAAGGGACCAAAAATTAAAGAAATAAAAGTTGGAAAATTAAGGAAAAATGGGTTAGGCGGAACTGGCGGATCAGCAATAGATGTAGAAATTAATAATAAAAAACAAAATATAATTATATTTATTGTAGACAGTGCAGATTTAACTCCAAGTTCAGGAACATTTGATCCTAAAAGTGAATATAATTTTGCTAGAAAAGCTAACAAAAGTAAAAACTTAAAAAGAGTGAAAGTAGAAGGATGGAGAGAAAAATAGCATATGAATAAGATAACGCTGAAAGATTATAATACATTATCTAAGATTGTATACGATAGTGATCCTAAAAAAGGTGGACAATATTCAAAAAATAAAACTATACGAAAACCTAATTTTTCCCAACCCTACAAAGTCCTCGATATCTCCCGCAACGGCACATATGGTCCACATCATAAATATGGCGCAAAAAATGGGATGCAAGCAATGGCAGTTGCTCCAATAAATAAAAAGGGGCAAGTAGATTACAGTCATATCACTGTGACATATGCTGGTACAAATTTTGGTGATGCGAATGATCGAGCTGCAGATTGGAACAATATCATTAAATGAAAGAATAGGCTAAAACGTTAAGAGGGTTAAAGTAGAGAATATTAACAATTATGAGGGAAGTAATGAAGAATAAAAAGCGCAATAAAACTATTAAACACGTATTTTTTGGATTATTAATAGGTATATTTACAGTAATTGGCATCTGGCAATTGTTGTCTTTTCAGGTGAAAATTCAGCAACAAGAGCAAAGGGAAAAGATAGCACTGTGGTGTGTACAACATTTTTCTGGTAAAAAGCCCATCAGAAATATAAAAGTTGGTCGAATAAAGATTAATGGAATTGGAGGAAGTGCTGGTAAAAGTACCTCAGTCATTATAAATAATAAAGATGTGAATAGATTAGAAGGAATGGGATTAAATGATGATGGAGAACCTGACGGAAGTTTTATTTATAATGATCAAATTGAATATACTTACCATAGTAAAAGAAATACGTGTGCAACTCTAAGAGGGGTAAAAGTAGAAGACTGGAGGAATAATTAAGATGAAAGTAAATAAAATAAAGGATTTTAATATAATTTCTAATGAAGTTTACAGGGTTGATCCAAAAAAGGAAAATAACTATGTAGTTAATAATAATTTTCATCCTAAGGGTATTTCTCAAATCTATAGAATCCTAGACATCTCCCGCAACGGCACATATGGTCCCCATCAAAAATATGGCGCAAAGAATGGAATGCAGGCAATGGCCGTAGCCCCGGAAAATAAAAAGGGAAAAGTAGATTACAGTCATATTAAAAAGTGCAGTTGTAATAAATTAAATAAGAAATTTGATAGGTTTAAGTAAAATGAAGAAGAATCAAAAAAGAATATTAATAATTTTAGGAATTATAGTAGGAGTGAGTGGATTAACCACTGTTAGTGTTCAAACAACAAATAGAGTTATTGAAAATAGGAAAGTAAAAAAAATGGAAGAAGCTAAAAAAGAGAGACAAAGGATTGCTTTGTGGTGCGTGCAAAATTTAAAGGGTCCAAAGATTAAAGAAATAAAAGTGGGAAAACTTACAAAATATATTTTTGATGGAACGGGTGGTGCATCAATTGATGTCGAAATTAATAATAAAAAACAAAATACTATTGTACTTGACCTGGATGGCTTAGAAAAAAATAGTAATCCAACAGGAGGAGGTTTTGCTCCGAAATGTGAATATACCTTTACACAAAAGTCCAATAATAATACTTTAGACGGAGTAAAGGTGAAAGAATGGAAGGGACATTAAAAATGCATTCAATTAATTTACAAGATTATAATAGCATTTCCGGTAATGTATATAAGATCGATCCGAAGAATGAAAACAAATATTTTGTCGGCTATATATTAAGAAAAAAAGTGAGTTTTCTCAACCATACAAAGTCCTAGATATCTCCCGCAATGGTACTTATGGAGCCCATCATAAATATGGCGCAAAGAATGGGATGCAAGCAATGGCAGTGGCTCCAATAAATAAAAAGGGACAAGTAGATTATAGTCATATTACTGTAGCATACGCAGGTACAAATATGTTTGACATAAACGATCTGGGTGCAGATGGGAACAATATCATCAAAGGAAAGAAGTATAAAAATAGCCAATTCGATACCGCTTATGGCTATGCCAAAAATATCAAAAAGAAATTTACCAAAACTAAATCCAATCATAAGGGTGCCTATAATCCTAAGTTGAGTTTTACAGGACATTCGCTTGGAGGCTCTTTAGCTTTAACTATTGGAGTAAAAATGAAAGCTCCAGCAGTTACCTTCAATGGACCGGTTCCGGCTAATCAAATGTCAAAAAAAGAAATAAAGTTCCTTCAAACTCATCCTACAATGTATCAAAATTATTTGAATAGCTCGGATTTTATTGGAAATTACAATAATACTTATGGATTAAATGAAGTTATGGGAGATTTCCAACATATTTATAATAATGATCAAATATTATCACATCTTTTGATTATGAATAATTTGCTGTCTAAAGACATTGATGTAGATAAAACTTTTCATTCTTTAATTTCTTCACCTTTAAGTATCTTTTTTGGAAATCCTTATGCTTATTTAAAAAATGGGAAAAAGATAAATAATCCTCTTTCTCCGTATTCAATGATTATTTCTAATCATGGAGTAGAATCATGGTTTAATGACAAAAATATCATTAGAAATGCCAATATCAAAATTAATGTTCCTAAAAATCAATCAACTTTTGAAAATACAAGTTATCAAATTGATGAAGCCTTAAATAATCATCTTGTTGCAATTGTTCGTCAATTTGGTGGTGCAGGAACAGGAAATGAAGGAGAAATATATTTAGATTCTTTAAGTGCTCTTGCAGTTAAGGATGCCATTCAGGAACATGCCCAAGCTGGAATTAAAGCAATTAAACAAGAAAAGCAACAAACTAGTCGCTCTCTTAAAAATAATTGGACTGAAACCCATGAAGCCGCAACTGCTGTTGGTCAAGCCTTGACTGCAAGTGAAATTGCTGAAGCTCTAGCCACAGTAAAAGCAGACGAAAATAGTATTTACAATAATCTGGAAGAAAAGTTAGCAAGTAAAATTAAAGGAATTTCCCAATTATCACAAGATTTTGATGATTTTAGTGCAAAAATGACGGAGCGAATTAATAAACGAATTGGCGATGATGGAGAATTAGCAAGGAACTTTGGACTATGAAAGAAGAGCAAAAGAGAGAATTAATCAAAGATATTAGGAGACAACAAGAACAATTAGAGTATGAATTTTATATAAAACGTAGAGAGTTCAATGAAAAATTGGACTTATTTAACCAGACAAATAGACAGCTTGGGCAGTTTTATCAAGAAACTAACTCTAAAGTACACTTGGTCTTAAAGAAAATAGATTCTGCTTCTGAATATTATTCCAAGGCTGAAAAATTAAATAGTCAGTTGCAAGAAATGACTACTGATATTTATTAAAGAGAGCAACGTTCATTAGTTAATAAATGGGAAGAATATGAGCATAATTATCGTTGACAAAAAATCAATTTAGAGGACAAGTTAAGTAAATTACGGATGGAGAAATAATGAATATTAATATAAACGATATAGCTGCCAAAACTAGTGAGCTTTTTAATGTATTGAGTAAGGGACAATTTGACTCGGTTGCAGCTATCAAACAGCAAATTGAAAAAATGACGGAACTAATGAATATCATGAACGTTGTTGGACCAAGTGGTGTAGCTAAAGCAAGCCAAATATATTCTAAGGGTTCTAATAATATTACGTCCTTGACTGGTGAAGTTCAAGAGAATATTGAAGTAGATATTAAATCAGTTGAGAACGCAATTAGAGGCGAAATGGCTAAGGGAGTAGTTGATGCAGCTACTAAACTTAATAATGAATTTGATAATTTTAAATAAAATAAGATCTAAGTTTTAATAGACTCAAAAAGCATTACCTAATGCGACAAAAGGTAATGCTTTTTTAATACTTAAATTAATGATCAAGTATTGAGAAAAGCGAGTTAATAATTATGGTAAAATTGAAGGCATCTATCTAAGCTTTTGGACTATAAAAATATCAGTTTGGATAGAAATATGAGTTAGTAAGATGGAGAAGTTGGAGTATGAAAGAAGAGAAAAGAGACGAATTAAAACAAACTATAAAACTTAAACAAGAACAACTTGAAGATGAATATTATGCTAAACGTAATGAATTCAATGAAAAACTAGATCTATTTAATCAGACAAATAATAAACTAGGTCAAATGTACAATGAAATAAATTTTAATGCCCGTCGTGCTTTAAAAGAGATGCATTCAGATCTCGAGTTCTTTACTAGTGCTGAGCAGATAAATCAACAATTACAAAGTATCAGTTATGAAATATATCAGACTAAAAGAAAAAGGCTGCTTAATGAATGGGAAGAATACGAACAGGATTATCGCAAGCAAAAACGAAACTTAGAAGATGAGCTGGATAGAGTAAGGAGAATGAAAGATGGACATTAATTTTATTTTTGAAAAAATAGGAAGTTTAACAGGGCAATTATATGATGCGTTAAATCTCAAACAATGGGGAGTAGCTGAAGACATCAGAAAAGAAATAGAAAAAGCATCAGAAATGTTAACCATCATAAAAAGCGTTGGCCCAGCTGGAAGAAGTGTGAAAAATGATATTTATCATTCTACTTTAGATGCTGTAAAATCATTCGCTAGTTCTACTCAAGAAGATATTCAAAGAGACATTAATGCGGTAGATGGTGCCGTTAAAGGTGAAATGGCTAAGGGAGTAGTTGACGCAGCTACTAAGTTAAATAAGGAATTTGATCAGTTTAAATAAAATGAAAAAGAAGAATCTAAAACGAACACTAATAATTTTAGGAATAGTAATAGGGGTAACTGGGTTAACAACGGTCAGTGTGCAAACAACGAATAGAGTTATTGAAAATAGGAAAGCAAAAAAGATGGAAGAAGCTAAAGAAAAGAAAATTAAAGAAGAAAAAGAAGCTAAAAAAGAGAGACAAAAGATAGCATTGTGGGTAGTGCAAAATGTGGAAGGTTCCGAGCCTATTCGAAATATTAAAATTGGAAATATTAATCATGGGGGTTTTATGGGTACAGGAGGAAGCTCAGTTAATGTAAAACTTAATAATAGTAGTAATAATCAATTTTTATTTCTTTTAAAAGATAATAAAACCTATTTCTGATACAGCTATTGTTTCAGAGAAAAATAAGTTTAAACTTAGACAGAAAAAAATAAAAATCTCAGTCTTAAGGGAATAAAAGTTGAAGAATGGAAGTAGAAAATGAGTTTTTCAAATAATTTAAGAGACAAAAATTATCTTTCTAGATATGTATATTATACAGATCCTAAAAATAATGAAGATAAAGAAATAAGTGTAGGAGAAGAATTGCCTATAAAACCTTATTCCTACAAAATCCTCGACATCTCCCGTAATGGTACTTACGGACCTCATCACAAATATGGCGCAAAAAATGGAATGCAGGCAATGACAGTAGCTCCGGTAAATAAAAATGGCAAAGTGGACTATAGCCATATTACTATTGCTTATGCCGGTACAAATACAGCTGATAAAGCTGATGTGCGTACCGACTTAGAAAATATAGTTGCAGGCTTACCCGTTTATGTTGGAAAAATATAAATTTAATAAGGAAATTAATACGTTAAAAAATGAAGAATAAGATTATAAAACGAATAATAATAATTTTAGGAATACTAGTCGGAGTAGCTGGGTTAACAATGGTCAGTGTGCAAACAACGAGTAGAGTTATTGAAAATATGAAAGCAAAAAAGATGGAAAAAGCTAAAGAAAAGAAAATAAGAGAAGAGAAAGAAGCGGACCAGGAAAGAAAGAAGATAGCGCTTTGGGTAGTACAACATTTCTCAGGTAAAGAACCAATAAAAAATATAAAAGTTGGCAGGGTAAATACTAACGGTATTTTTGGCAGTGCTGGAAAAAGCACATCGTTAATAATTAATAATAAAAATGGGAATAGATTAGAAGGAATAAAGTTAGATGAAGATGGAGTACCAAATGGTAGTTACATTTGGTTTGATGGTTTTAGATATACTTATCATGAGAAAAAAGATTCTAGAGTGACATTAAAAGGAGTAAAAGTAGAAAAATGGAAAAACAACTAAATAGTCATTTGATTCCATTACGAGATTATAATATTTTATCTGATGAAGTTTATATTACCGATCCAAAGAAAGGAAGTAATTACTTAATAAATGGAAATTTTCACCCTAAGAATATTTCCCAATCGTACAGAATTCTAGACATCTCTCGTAATGGTACTTACGGACCTCATCATAAATATGGCGCAAAAAATGGAATGCAGGCAATGACGGTAGCACCCGTTGATAAAAAAGGTAAAGTAGATTATGGCCATATAACAATTGCTTATGCTGGAACCAATACGGCAGATAAAGCTGATGTGCGTACCGATTTAGAAAATATAGTTGCAGGCTTACCCGTTTATGTTGGAAATGAAATCAAACAATCGCAATTTACGACAGCTAAAAGTTATGCAAAATATATTCAGACTAAATATAAAAAGAAGATGCCCAATGCTAAGTTTTCAGTTACTGGACACTCACTAGGAGGATCTTTAGCACTAGCAGTTGGCGGAAAGTATCATCTTCAAACTGTTGCTTTTAATGGACCATTTCCAATTTATAATCTCACTCCCTTACAGATACTTTATATTAAAAATCACCCAGAAAAATTTGCAGATTATTTAAATGAAGATGATTTTATTGGAAACTACCATAATAATTGGAGTATGAATAAGTCCCGGAATGTTGTTCATGGAAGTTTCCAACATTATTATAAGAATGGAAACAATTTTGAGGAGTTTTTAAGAAAAAAACCACATTGATATGTCTAATATTGATTATGTCCAGACATTACTAAAATTAAAGGATAAAAAGCTGGTTCTGAGAAAGGGTAAAGAAATAAACTTATCTAAAGCAATAATGGATACTATTTTGGAAAACCACGGAGTCGAAAGTTGGTTTGATAATAGTGGCAAGATGAAATTTAGTAAGCACCAAGTATTAAAAGAACCAAAGAGTCAGATCGACTTTGATAATGAAGTTTATGAGGCTGATGTGCAATTAAGTGATGCCATAATGGCAATCAAACAGGGAAGTAAAGGTGCAGGAGGATCTGGAAAAGAAGTATATCTAGATAGTGCGACGGCTTATGCAGTGCAAAGAGCGATCAAAGCACATGCGCATGCTGGAATCAAAGCAATCAAAAGTGCCATAAATAAAGGTGAAGATGACTTGGCAGATAATTGGAACTGGGTCCTTAAACGAGCACAAAACGTAGGACAACATTTATCTAGTGATGCAATTTACACGGCATTAACAATAGCTTTTGCGGATAAAAAACACCTAAAAGATAAACCAGTTTCAAAATTGGATGATAAAAAGAGAGAGTTAACGCCAGTAAAAGATAATTTTGATTCATTTAGTAATACCTTTGCCCAAAGAATTGAGAAGAGAATTGGTGATGACCAAGAATTGGCTGGATGGTTTAAAGATTAAAAAAATATTAAGTTTATAATAAAACCAGTATTTAACTAGATAAGTTTAATACTGGTTATATTGTTTGTTATTAATTCTTTATAGTTGTTTATTTAGTAATAAATAGAATATTTAACTAGCGATTTATAATTATTATCAATAAAAATATGAAATGATGTTATTATATATATTATTAATTTAACTTTAATTATATCTAGTTTTATAAAAGCTGATACATTAAAAATAGACGGTGCTAAATTCTATATTCATAAAATAACTACTATTATTTTAATCTTATCTTCTTATAATATGAATATCATGTGAACAAAATATGAAAAAAGTGTTTTAAATTTTTATATTTAATGATATTCTGTTAACATACGATATTTAATATCGTGAACTAATATTTACGAGGAGGAATTTTTACTGTGAGTGCTATTTCAGTTACCCCAGAACAATTACGTGCATCTGCAAAAGTTTATATGAATGCTTCTCAAGACATTCAACAACAAATGCAACGTGTACAAAGCGAAAATAACAATATGGCAAGTGAATGGAGAGGTCAAGCTTTCCAAGCCTACCTTCAACAATTTGAACAATTGAAGGGTAATGTTAACCAAATGACCCAATTATTAGAGCAAATTAATCAGCAACTCGATAATTACGCTAACACTGTTGAACAACGTGATAGTGAAGATCGAAATGCCTTCGGTTTGCAATAGAATAGATTGAGTAGTCTAGGTTCTCAATATCGACACAGACCGTGGCGGTATGGGAACCTTTTTCTTTTATATTGATTTTGTAATTATTGCTAGATTTTAGTGGAGGAAAGAATTTTATAATGGAGAAAATTAAAAGAAATCGTCCGTTAGTAATTGGCTTAATCGTATTAGCGGCAATTATTTTAATTAGCTTATTAGTAGGGATTGGTATTCACAATCGAGATGTTAGACGTCAAAATTCCGCTGCTCACAAAGCAAAGGTACAGTATGTCTTGGTTAATGAAGATAATGGTGCAAAATTTAATAATAAACATTACAACTTAGGAAAAGACTTTTTAAAGTTAGTTTCTCAGGATAAGAAGCATGATTGGGAAACAGCAACTTATGATGGTGCCCAAGATGGAATGAAAAATGGTTTATACGATGTTGAAGTTATTATCCCACAAGATTTTTCTCAAAGAATTCTTTCACTAGAAAGTACTTCACCTAAAAAGGCTGGGGTTAGATATCGGGTACGTAAAGGACAAAATGAAGTTACAAATCAAATGATTGGTCGTAATGTAAACCAATTAATCTATGATTTTAATAATCGTGTAGTGCGAATGTACTTCTCTAGTTTGATTGGAAATTTACGTAATGCTCAGTTAGCAATGGGAAATATTGCCAATAAACAAGATATGCAAGTTAGTGATTTGGCTAATCAAGTTCAACAGCCTTTTAATGGTTTGGATGATCAATTTGGTGCCTTATTCAATACTGCTAGCATCTTAGATGAAAATGGTAGTACTGATAGTCAGGCATTTAGTAATAGTATGAAAGACATGCTAAATGCCCTTGATAAGAATAAGGATGCAGACAGTCGAGAAGATAGCCAATCAATCAAGGATCTTCAAGATCGCTTAAATTCTCAATTAGATACTTATAATAATTTGAATCGTCAATCTGATAAGTATCGTAATGATCTAAAAGCATATTTTGGACCAGAAAATCCAATTGCCAAACTGAAAAAATATAGTTTTGATGCTAAGACACCAACAAAAACTGATGATTCTTTTAATAGTCAAATTACTGATCTAGATGAAAAGTATGATTCATTATTAAAGAAAAAGAAAGATCTTGAAGAAGAGTATCACTTGCAACCGGGTAAAACCGAAGAAAATATTACTCAGATAATGAATCAGTCACTAAATAAAAATCCTCAAACTAACGCTTCAGCTCTGCAGAACTTTATTAATTCTTTAAATGGTGAAATAAGTGAGTTAGAAATTGCCCAAGATATGACTACTGATAGCAAAGATACACAAAATCAAATTAATCAAAATGACTATAATTTAGCAGTCGATATTTTGAAAAAATACAGTCATACTGTAGGTGCAAATTACGGAAGTCATCAAACTACCTTTATTAATAAAAATAGTCAATCAAACTTTGATGGGAATGTAACCTTAGGTCTTACTCCTGGTACAAATAAAATTGAACTTGATGGTAAAGGTATTTCTGCTAATGGTGTTGATGCTGAAAGTATTAAAAAGCAACTTGAACAAGAAGACTTTGTGGTTGATAAAATTTCAAGTTTTGATGATAACAGTATGGAAATTAAAATTCATCCTAAAGAAACCAAAACAGAAGTAACTACTAAGGAAGATAAAGAAAAGAAAAATCCAGATAAAGCTACAGACTCTAGCGAAAATAAAGAGGATAAAAAGGAAGAGTCAGATCAAGAGGAGAAGAAAACAGAGATTACTTCTACTGCTGGAAATGCCTTTATAACATTTGGTGTTACTTATCATTATAAAAAACCAACAACTTATAAATGGACGGTAAATGGACAAGAACAAAACACTGGTGACATCCAAAAATTAAATGATGATCGAATGGATGCATTAAATGCAAATGTTACAGCTACTATTGCTGCGGCCAAACAAGTGGTTGCTACTTACGGTAATGGTGAAAGTATGGCAGATTTTGCCAGTCATCAAACTGGAGACCAAATTGTGGCAAGTGCTGGTTCATTAGCAGATTTAGCAAGTAAAGACCCTACACAGCCTGTACCAACCGATAACAGCAAAATTCAACAAGAAGCTAAAGACCTTGCTGATAATTATGATAAGATTTGTCAACAACTTGAAACTTTAGGACAAGCTTCAGGGAATCTACCTGTTGATAAACAAACTAACTCAGATATTAAGGCATTGAATGAGATTAGTAAGAATTTGGGTAAAGATGGTTTAAAAGCTTATTTAGATAATATGTCTAATATTATTGAGTGGTACAACAAGGCTCAAGAATTAGTTAACAGTGAAGATGAAAAACAAACAAATAATGAAAATGAACAGCCAAAAGCGGTAGCTTCCGATGAAACAGATTCATCAACTGAAAAACAAACTAATGATGATTTGGTTAACCAATATAATGATTTGCAAAAATCAATTAATGACAGTGTGAAAAGCTTAGATTATGGTAATAAAGATAAGCAAAAAGATCTTAAACCAGTCATCAAAGATTTGACCAATAATACAACCAAATTACAAAATTCAACTAATTCAATTAAGAATAAACTTAGTCAGAATGTAAAAGACAGTCAAAATCAGGCAAATAATAATCAAGATTTTGCTCAAGCCTTCAATAATGTGATGAGTAATGCACGAAATGGAGAAGCTGATAACAGTAAAGTTTATAATTTCTTGACTAATCCGATTAAGGCTACTGGTTCTTATAGTGAATTGCGTCAACAATCTATCATTCCATACTTTATGACCTTAATTGGTACTCTTGCAGCACTATTTGTTGGTTTAGGAATTGCTAAAAACCTTCCTGGAAGAAAATTAACTGAAGAAACAGCCATGATTGATCACACTCGTCCATGGCTCAATCTTCCAAGTGCGTTAATTACTTTGGGAATTAGTTTTGTAATTGGGGTTTTCTTTAGCTTGACTACAATGGGCGTAGTTCCTGCCACTAGTCATTTTGATTGGGGCTTTTATCCAACTATCATCATGGTAATTATGATCAGTGCAATTGCTGCAGGTGCAAGACATCATCGGATGGTCACAATTTATGTTGTTAGCTTTTTACTTGCCCTTTATATTTTATTAACGCCATTTATTGGAGTCTTAGTACGTTCAGGAAGTTTAATTCAATTCCTTTATCGTATTTCTCCATTACAAAATATTGAAATTGGCTACACCGTATTAATTAATCATGGAGTAATTGGTGGTTTAACTCTTTTCGGATTAATTATTTTCTTAATTGTCGTGATCTTCGCCAACTTCTTTATTAAACCATTACCAACGATTGAAGAAAGTCCAAAAGCAGGTAACGAGCATGAAGCTTAAATTATCAAGTTTGCTCTTAATTCTTCTTATTTTAAACTTTCCTAAACCAGTAATGGCAGCCAGTGATAATCAAGGTAGCCTTAATATCAATGACCAAGCTATTTATGACGATGGAAAAAATAATCAAGGAAATATCAAAGACTATGATGTAAAAACAATTTTTGGACCTGAAATGGAACGTAAAAATCACCAGTTAAAACAAAAAGCTGATCAACCATTACACCAAGGCAAGAAGATAGTTTTTACCAAGCAAGTTCGGAGTCAAAAAGTAATTGACCGTCATAATCGTCATGTAATTAAAAAGTATTTATTTAAAAATAATTACCGTCCTGTTAAGGCAGTTGGTAATTCAGTTCAAGAAACGTCTTGGTTAGAGCAACATAGTTATGTGATTGGAATTTTAATATTAGTAGCTGGGTTAATTGGTTTGGGAACCTGGTTAGGTATCAAGTTTGGGAAGTATCAAGTAAGACAAAAGCAGGAAGGTAAAGATGAAAGAAGATTTAATTAAAATTGGTCTCCACTATCATGAGCATACTTATGATTTACAAATTCCGCGACAAATTAGTTTAAGTCAATTGGCTAAGCAATTACCTGAAGCACTAGCAGTTGTCGGGGTGAACTTGCCACACAATTTTCATTTAAGCTTGATGGATAAAGCAATAAATTTAGCTGAACATCAGCCTTTAGCAGATTATTCAATTGGCAATAGTGACCAATTTGAAATTATAGAGGATAAGGAGATAAATAATGCCACAGATTAGTGACGGTTTTAATAGTATTGAAGTTAGTAAACTTGATTCAGCTTACAAGCGCAAAGTAATTTTAACTGCTGATCAGTTTCATTTAGATGCTGTAAATGAATATAAATTATTTTTAGGGAAAAATGATCATTACTTTGCGGGTGAAGTAGTTAAGGCTGATGAAGACCAACTGGAATTATCTTATCAACTCTCAAATGCTGCTATTCCATTACCAGAGTATGTAAAAGATTTGAATCGTTTGGAAATTTTGCAATTGATTAGTCATCTTTACTGGCTAGTTGATGAACAAGTAGATGGACTGCAACCATTTATTTCACCAGATAATTTATATGTAATGGGTGATCAAGTTGTAGTTATGCATCGAGGCTTCAGCAAGGCAATTACTCCTGAACAGGAAAGTGCTGATCAAAGAGTTAAACAGTTTAAAGCTTTAATTCATTATTTATTTAACCCAAAGTTGAATTTCACCAAATTAGTTGGAGGAAGTATAGCGTTAAATAATACGTTTGGCCAAACTTTGGCTAAACTTGATCAAATTGATCAGATTAAGAGTTGGGTTAATAAAAACTTAACTAATCAAATTAAATCCGCTCATCGTACGCAAATAACAATTAAAAAGTCTCGTTATCAACTAACACGTTGGGTAGCAATTGTTGCTAGCCTAGTAACAACCGCCATGATTATCTTGGCACTTGTTTGGGGCTTTTATACTCTGCCAAAACAAAACCGCATTATTAAAGCACAATCTGATTATTTGAACAATGATTATAGTGCAGTGGTAGATGAACTGAATTCATATCAAACCAAATCATTACCACAAAGTGCACGCTTTGTTTTAGCTGTAAGTTACATTAATTTGGATGATTTATCTAAAAGCCAAAAGCAAGCTGTGCTAAAAAGTATTTCACAAAAATCTAGTGCTAGTCAGCTTAATTATTGGATTGAATTAGGTCGCGCAAACTATAGCCAAGCCTTAAGTATTGCACAAAATATTGGTGATAATGAATATATCTTGCATGCATACACCAAACTTTATACTGCAACTAAGAATAATACGACAATGAATGGTAGTAAGAAGCAAAGTGAGCTTAATAAGTACCGCAAGCAGATTAATAAATATATCAAAAAATTAGGAGGAGCTAAGAATGAATTTGAAGGAAATTAGTGATTTATTCGCTGAGCCCCAAACTAGTATTGATGATCGGAAGATAGATAAGTCAGATGTAGTGTGGGATGTTTTTATCCTCAAAAATAATTTTAGCCATCTTGAACTTGGTATTAATCAGACTATTCAGTTGGGAGCAGATGAATTATCAACCACTGATAATCAAGTGAAGTTAAATGGAAAAGTAATCAATTTAAACACTGGGGTTAATTATCAAGCCTCTAGTTCAATCTATGTAATGCCGCATCGTGATTTAAAAGTTTATACAACTAATTTACCGCATACGGCAATTCTATTAGGTGACAACTTTGGTGATATTCGTTATCAAACATCAGCTTTTTTAAAAATCACTCCTGAAGCTGATAATAGTGATTATCAGGTCCAAGTGTTTGCACATGAAAGTCAGCTATACTGGCAAGGTAAAAAAGCAAATGAAATAGATGACCAGTTTAAAATTGGCGATCAACTCTATCTTGATGGTCTTTTAATAGAAAGACGGGAGTTTCAATTCAAATTAACTCCCTTACGCAATGATATTAAGCTTAATATCGATCATCTATTGTCCACAAGAACTATTAGTGAATATCCAGAAGATTTTCCTAACTTTAGACGTAGTCCACGAATCTACTTGCGTGAACCTGATGAACACTTACAATTAGAAAATTTACCAGCAAAACAAGAAGCTCCTCGAAGTGCTGTAATGCAAATGATCGTTCCACCAATTGGGATGGTGGTTGCTAGTGGCTTAGTTAGTGTCTTAAGTGGAGGTAGTGGCTTAATTATCCTCGGGATGGGTAGTGCGAGTGTTTTAACTGCTGCGTTTTCTGTTTCTAGTTTCTTTGGTAATCGTAAAGAAATTAACCATAAAAATAAGACCGCTCAAGCAGCCTATGAAAATTACTTATTAGATTTTACAGGTAAGCTTGATGCCTTAAATCGAGAGCAAAAAGCAGTGCTTCATTATAACTATCCGTCGATGGATCAATTAAGTTTGATGATGAAGCATTATGATTCTCGGTTATATGAACGAATGACAAGCAACGATGACTTCCTAACTGTAAGTTTGGGTTATGGTGAATTGCCAATTTCTTATCAGTTTGATCATCAAAAACAAGAGTCTAAAGTTGCAAGTTCATTAGAAAAATTTATCGAGAAGAATGTCATTGAACCTTATTCAACTGTCAAAAATGTTCCGATTACTGTACCTCTGCGCAATACTACATTGGGATTAGTTGGTAATCAAAGTGCCTTAAGACAAGCAATTCAAACTACCTTATTCCAAATTGCTGCCTTTCATTCTTATCATGATGTGCAGTTTATTGCCATCCTAAATGAAAGTGAATATCACAATTACTGGCAAGAATGGCGCTGGTTACCACATTTTCAAATTGAAAGTCTCAACTTACGTGGTTTGGTCTATAATGCACAAACACGTGATATGGTACTTAATTCGCTTTATCAATTATTAGTAAAGCGGCGCCAAGAAGTACGTGAACATCGCAACTCCCATGAACAATTACAGTTTAAACCTAATCTAGTCCTCTATATTCAGGATGAATCATGGTTAACGGGCCATAGCCTGAATGAATTCTTAATGGAAGATATGGGTCAGTACGGCGTGACAGTAATTTGGGCTAAGGATACTAAAGCTATGCTACCTGAAACGGTAACTACGCTCGTTGATTATCGCAGTACCAAATTGGGAACGGTAATTAACCAAGATCATGAATATTTAAATCTTGATTTCACACCTCATGCATATCCTCATACTTATCCAATGGATAAAGCCATCAAACGCTTAGCTAACCTTAACCATGTCGAAGTAGAAAAGAATTCAATACCAGATAGTATTACTTTCCTTGATCTATATCATGCCAAGAATGTAGCTGATCTTCATATTTTAAATCGCTGGCAAAAAGCAGATACTTCCAAAACTTTGGCTGTGCCACTTGGTCTCAGAGGTAAAGATGATATTGTAGATCTTAACTTGCACGAACGTGCGCATGGTCCGCATGGATTAATTGCCGGAACAACTGGATCTGGTAAGTCAGAAGTTATTCAAAGTTATATCCTTTCCTTGGCAGTGAACTTTGCTCCAGAAGACGTTGGGTTCTTACCGATTGATTACAAGGGTGGAGGAATGGCAAATTTATTTGCCAAATTACCACACTTAATGGGAACAATTACCAACTTAGATGGAGCGGGTACTGAACGTGCATTAAAGAGTATTCGTGCTGAATTAAACAAGCGCCAAGAATGGTTCAGAAAATACCATGTGAATAATATTAATGCCTATACCAAGCTGTACAAGAAGGGCAAGACGATTACTGATCCCGAAGAAAAGAAGAATTATCCCGATCAACCTTTACCACATCTATTCTTAATCAGTGATGAGTTTGCGGAATTAAAGGCTAATGAGCCAGAATTTATGGACGAGCTTGTTTCAACTGCTCGTATTGGTCGTTCTCTTGGCGTTCACCTAATTTTAGCCACTCAGAAACCAAGTGGTGTGGTAAATGATCAGATTTGGTCTAACTCACGTTTTAAAATTGCCCTTAAAGTTGCTGAACCAGCAGATTCAAAAGAAATTATTCACACACCAGATGCTGCTTCCATTACACAACCGGGACGTGCTTACTTGCAAGTTGGTAACAATGAAATTTATGAATTATTCCAAACTGCTTATAGTGGTGCATCCTATCAACCTGATAGAGAAGAAGATCAAAAAATGGATAATCGGATTTGGATGATTAATCACTTAGGACAAGCTGAATTATTAACAACTGACTTATCTGAAGAAGATCAAGAAGAACAAGTTGATGAAGATATTACTCAACTTGATGCTGTTGTAGATGAAGTAGTTAAGGAAAGTAAAGCAGCCAAGTCAGTAATTCCATTGAAGCCATGGTTGCCGCCACTTAAAGAAGTGATTCATGGTCCAGAAATAGACTGGCGCGAAGAGTGGAAAAAGGAACGTACTTTATCGGCACCATTTGGAATGTTGGATATTCCAAGTCATCAAGGACAAAAGCCAATGAATTTTGACTTAGCAGAATTTTCTCCAGCAGTTATGATTGGAAGTTCCGGCTACGGTAAATCCATGGCTTTACAGACTTTAATTTTAAATTTGGCAAAAGAAAATTCTCCTGAACAAATGCAATTCTATTTACTTGATTTTGGAACTAATGGATTATTGCCACTTCGTAATCTGCCCCATACTGGTGATATAGCTGGTTTTGAGAATCGTGAGAAATTAATGAAGATGCTTCGTATGCTTGAACGTTTGATTGATACGCGTAAAGCAATATTCGAAGAAGCAGAAGTATCTAATATCACACAATATCAAAGAGAATCTGACCAAGAATTACCAATTGTTTTAGTAGCAGTAGATGCTTATGATACGGTCGCAGAAGATGATTCAAGAGAAAGAATTGATTTTGTCTTAAATCGTCTAATTAGGGAAGGGCAAGCACTAGGCATTTACACAATTATTACCGCCAATCGGTATAGTAGTTTAAGAATGACAATGACAGCAAATATTAATAAGCGTATGAGCTTATACATTGTGGATACTGATGAGTTTAAGAATATGCAAGGATATAATGCACTAACTCAAGAAGCAATTCCAGGACGAGGACAGGTAGAAGACGATGAAATGTTAGCATTTCAGGTTTATGTACCAACGTCAGCAACTGATGGCCTAGAAAGTATTAAAGAGATACAAAAAATTTCTAGAGAAATGACTATTAATTGGCATGGTAAATTACCTAGAAAAGTACCAATGCTGCCAAAACAAATTAGTATGAAGATGTTTTTAGATAATAAAAATGTCAAGGATATGCTTAAAACTCAAAAATTACCATTAGCATTTGATAAAGAGAGTGCCAATGCCGTTGGATATGATCCAGAGAGCGTGAAATATTTTATGGCTTTGCATGATACTCCAGAACAGGCTGAATACTTTGAAAATACATTATTAACTGATTTAAATATGTTAAACAGTGAATCTCAAAAAATATTATTTGATCTAAAGGGAAAACATCAAGATATTCAAAAATATTTTGATAATGTAATTCAAGCTGATCAAGTGGGATTAATTATTAAGCAAATGTGTAATGAAATTGAGAATCGAAAGCAAATAGGGTTTGAAAAGAGTATCTACATTTATATCCCTGATGCTGAAGAACTTGGGACTAAGGTAATGGCATCTGTTGATGATATATCTTTATTATTAGATGAAGCCCATAAAGTTGGTATATATCTAATCTTTTCTGCTAACCAAAAAGCAATGTACAGTACATTTTCTGATATTGGTAAACTTCTTAAAAATAATATTCCTGCTGGATTTATTGGTTCGAGAATGGCAGACCAAGAATTTATTAAAATTAAAACATCTTATAAAGAACCAATTATTGAATCAGATGAAAGTAATTTCTTTATTGGAAGAGATGTAGTTAGAACAAAATTAGTTAGTGAGGTAAATCTAAATGAGTAAAAAAGCTCAAGGATTACAATTGATTGCTGAAGCAAATGCTTTAGTTGCTGCAACAGATACTCTAAATATGCAAAAGGCAGCTATAGATCAAAAAATATCTAGATTAGAAACAGCTATTTCAAACTTAGATTCTTTTTTAAATGATATTCAAGATTGGAAAAATAATGTGAATAAGTTAGTAACAAACAATAATAATGATTTTAAAGGAGACCGAAGAGATAAATTTGATGACTATATAAATGACGCAACAGATGCGGTAACGAGCTGGTCCAATAAACATGATGATAATAAAACACAGATGCAGCATAAATTAAATGAACTTAAAGATAAATCTTCAAGTCTTTCGTCATCTATCTCTGAATTAAGCGCACAAGCTGCAAGCTTATTAAGAATGGGATCACAATTAATTAATGAATAGGAGAAAACGTGAAAAATCAACAAGAATTATGGTATGAATTAAATCCCGAGATTACTCCTGAGAGTTTAATAAATAAAGTTTGTTTAAGTATTTCTAGTGATATTAAACAACTTGATTTAATAGTTGAGGGATTGTTACAAAATAAAGAAAGTTTTAATTATCAACCTTTATTTGGAGCTGATATTCTTGTGTCTTATGATTGGAAAAAATTATCAGTAGTTGTTAAAAGTTTAAACCAGATAGAAGAACTTTCATTATTTCAATGGATTAATTATCTTGCTAAGATTGATACTATTTTTTCACCTATATTACCCAATGGATCTGTTATTGAAATTGATGGTGAAAAAATAAGTAAAGAGGTCAAAGAAATCTTTGAAACGGATGAACCAGGACTAGGATTTTACTTACAAGTTATTTCAAGAAGAGCTACGGTTGAAAATAGTAATGCATATGCGGATTATTTAACTACAATTTGGCCTATAGGAATCCAACCATTGTTTCAGCCTATACCAATCAGTAATTATGTAATTAAAAGTGTTATTAATGAAGGATACAAAAATACGTTTGAAGAAAAATATACTAACGCTTTAAGATTAGAATCAATAATTAATCAGCGTCATTCAATTCTGTTTGACAATTTATTGGAGGCGACAAAAGAAAATGAAAGTTGATGTAAGCGAAGTTATAAATATTAAAAATCAACTTAATAATCTGAAGAATACAATATTAGGGCAATTTGAGGACGCGGATACTAATGCTCATCAAATTGTGAATTCGGATTGGTTAAGTGGACAAACTAAACAGGCAATAAATGCTGAATTCAATAATTATAAAATTCCAATGCTTACAAACCTTGAAGACAGTTTAATAGAATTAACCGAGAGCTTTGATGAGACAATTAGCAAGTTTAAATCTATAGTTCATGAAAATAATGAAAGTGCAGTTATTGATACTAGTGCCGTAACTTCATTAAAAGATACGCTTAAATCAAATGGTGAGGATCTAGATGAATTACATGATTCTGCAAAGAGTATTTACCAGAGTGTTGATGATATTATTAAAATTTCAAATCCAAGTGTAAGTAAAATTAAAAATCAATTTTCAAAGGCAAAGACTGTGCTGACACATACCAATGATTGGATGGATACTTTTAATTCCATAAGCGATCCTTATAAGAAAATAGGTGAAAAATTAGATAATCAAAAGGTTGTAATAGGAAAATTAGCTTCTGCATTATCAGGTGGTTATGCTCATATTGGTAAAGGTTCTTATGTATTCAGTACAAAGTATCTACAAGATACAGAAAAGTTTGACGAAAAGGTTAAAAAACAACTTATAAAGAAAACGCCCGCTTTAGATATTATTGATGGTAAAAATATAAAAGCTTCGGAATTAAATGATTTAGTTAATTTAATTGGTGAAGTGAAGAATAATGGAAATAAAATTTTTAAAGCTGGAAAGACATTAAAAAAAAGGTTTGCCGATCTTTTTGTTATAGCGGCTTTGACTAAAGATGAGAAGGGAAGAATTGGTTTTAGAATAGTTGGGGACATGGTAAAAGCTTATGAGATGAAAACCAAAAAAAATGTTCCCAAGGGTATTATCAAATTACTAGAACATATGGATCAAAAATATATTGTTGATCGATTAACGAAAAATTTACCTAAATCTTCAGTCTCTAAAAGAGGATTGCGAGTTCTAGTTAATATTAGAGGGGAATTTGTTAAAAACGGTGAAACGTTAGCAAAGAAACATTTACATGTAATTGATAGCCGTCAATTGTATAAACCTAAATCAACTCGTCTAAAATCTTATAAAAAATCTGCTCTCAAGGCAGCTAAGGATGAAGTAGATTTTAAAGGGATGTGGAAAGATTTTAAAGATGCTAAAGGTTTGAAGAAAATTTTACCAGGTTTAAATATTGGAGCCAAAGTACTTACTGTAAGTGGTAGTGTAAGTAGCTCTAATAAATTGGCAGATGAATCAAAACTAAAGGGAAATTGGAAAGGAGCGAGTGTAGCAGGAGGAGTAGCAATAGATTTGGGGACGGCAGCTGCAGAAGCTGGAACTGCAGATTTAATTACTAGTGGACTTGTTACACTTGCCGGTACAGGATTAGCAGCAGCGGGAGTAACAGTTTCTGCTCCTGTTTGGGTCACAGCCGGAGCTGTAGCTGCTACTGGAATCGGAGTTGCATATATTACTAGCAAGATATCTGATAAACTCGATTTGGGAACCAAAGTAAAGAAAACATGGAATAATGTACTTAGCTGGGGAATGAAGCATTTTAAATAGGAGAATAAAACTTGAAAACTAAACAACTTTTTAGAAAACAATTGTATAATGCTACAAAAAAATTAAATTTAACAAAAGGAAGTAATGAAACTTGTTTATGTATTACTGCTTTCATAGTTGTTTGCCTATTGTTTGGTGATTTTCCCATAGATCTTTTAACACATAGCTGGAAACTAATTTTAACTATTTTCTATAGTATAACTTTATTTTTATTAATAATTTCCCATTTCTTTTGGAAACGCTATAGTGAAAGTAAAATTGCAGGTCTTTTTGAAACCATAGCTGTTTATGGGGATACACCAATAGTTATTTATGTCGGTGGCTGGGCATTAGGAGTATCTACAAAAGTAATTGTTTTTGTAACCCTTTTAGCTCTTTTTTATTACTTTATTACTTTATTTGTAGCTTTTCAGTATGAAAAAAAGGGCGATAAAGAAAGACCTATTGCGAAATGGTTAGTATTGGGACCCATGGTTATTTTAATCTTTAGCATAGCATTAGGAGTAGTTACACAAAAAGAAATCTTTATGAATATAGGCTTAGCTATGTTGGGGTTTATAGCAACATTTAGAGTAGTACCATATTTTTTTATTATGAACTTTCCTTATAAATTAAAGTTACGAGAAGAGTTTGGTCCTAAAGATATTGAAACAAGTAGTATTTTTATAAATAAAAAGAAAAGTGAGGAGAAATAGAATGGATTTAATTTCAGTACATGTTGAAGATATGATGACAATTGAAAAACGTTTGAAGGGAGAACAATTTGCCGATTTAGTTGAAGATATTAGCCAACTCACTTTTGGAGAAGGGGTATATCAAATAGGCCCTACCATAATTTCTATTCCAACAGAACATTTTTTTGATGAAGAGATTGATTTTAAAGCCTATGTACCAGTTAGTCAAGAAGTCGAAGTTGAAGGCAGTGAATTTAGTTGGCAAAATGTTCTAGATATTCCTAAGGCTATTTCTTCAGAAATGAAATTTAATGATCAAGTTAGTGAAGAATTTAGAAAGCTACGTGAATATCTTGATGATAATAGTAAGCCTGTACCGGAAAGAATATTCTTAATTATGACTCCAGTATATACAGATTACTGGGTAAATATTGTGGTGCCTTTAGAAGATGTAGTGGAAGAATAGGAAAAATTATGGTTGGATACGAGCAAGCAATAACTGAAAAAAATGTAATTGAGTATAAGTGTATTGCAGATATGGATATGATGAATGAGGCATTCCAAGATTTTGCAAAAACAATTAAGGAAGCGGGATACACACCGGTAAAAAGTATTTTTTATGCTAATGGTGGAGAGATCGATCAAACAGAAAATATTCCTTTACAAATATTTGTTCCCGTAGCAGAAGATTTTCACGGAAAATTACCGGAAAACTTCATTTACCGTTCATATTTTCAAATTCGACATTTACTTTCAGTCCGAGTAAAAGGAATGACAAATTTAGATTTTGCACGCGGATTGGAAAAGCTTGGGCAAGCTGTCTTAGAGACAGGGGATTTAGAAGATCCTAATACACCTACTTTTTTTGTTTTTCATGAATTAAATGGCGAAATTTATACAGATATTAGTGTAGGTTTGCAACGGAGATGGGAGGATTAACAATGAAGACTGGGGTAGTACCTGACCGATGGGAACAAACAGTGTTGATTGCACAGCAAAGTGTAGATAGTATCTCAAAAGTAGATAAGATGCAATTTAGTAAGACCGATCTTAAACCGTTTACTGATATTAATAAGGTAATAGGCAGCTTTAATTTAGCCGTTAGTGCTTTAAAGCAGCAAACAGATGGGGAAACAGATAATCTTTTGTGTGTTGGATATAATAAACAAATTGATGATGTTAATTATGGTAAGTAATTTTTGTAGGGATTTAATTACAGCAGTTATTAAATGGAAGAATTAAAGGATATTATTAGAGCATGGAAATAATATTTAATACAATTGCGAATATGCATAACCCATATATATTTTTAATAATTTCAATAATTTGTAGTTTGACATTTGGAATTTATGGTTTGAATGCGAAGTACGAGGTATTACCTTTTATAACATTCAGTCTTTATATAATTGCTGTTACTATCTGTGTTTTGAGTGAAATGCTAATTTTTCCTAACCTCGCACCTATGGATAAGCATAGTGCTAGAACGGTTTGGAGCGGTCTTGGTTTTTGTTTAACTTTTCTTTTAAATGGATTAGTTTTGCTACTAATCCTTTTATGGCATATAAGGAAAAACTCTATTAAATATGTTACTAATAACAAAATTATTTTTAACAGATCATTTTTATTAGGAGCAATTACAACATTTTTCAATGTAGGGATAGCCGTGTTCGCACTTGTAGGAATGGGGCTAATGGAGGAGCTAGTATCATTCAAAGGCCCATTGGCATTATTATATTTAATTCCCTTAATTGTTAGTTTTATCCTGGCTCAAAAATCTCATAGTTGGATTATGTCACTTTTAAGATCTGTAGTAAGAAAGAACTTACCAAAAGACGTAAGACAAAAATTGGTAGGAGAACAATGAAAATAAAGAAATTATTTCAAGGAACTTTTGAACAGTCAAAACGTATAGCTAAAAGAAGAGAAACATTATTATTTAGTAATGACTATCGGCACATAAATAATAATTCAATTATCTCCCGTTTGTTTGTAGACCTATTATTAGGTGGATTTATGATAATGGTATGGGGCTTTATAAGTGCTGGTTTTATGTTACCTAAAGGCAAAATCCCAGAATTGAGGGTCCCAGTAAATGTGAGTTATGGCCTAGCAAGTTTTCTGCGTCCGGTTCTGATTATTCTGCTTATTTTTCTAGGTTTGATGCTTGTCCGCTGGTTATTACCAATTAAGAATATTGTTATGTCTACTACAATTGGGGGAATAATTATGATGCTACTCTTAGTAATTATCATGGTGGCTATGGCTCCAATGTTGGTGCAGTGGACCCTTGAAAGTGGTGGGATTTTTTACTTTGTTTTAAGCTGTATTTTAGTGATTGATTTTGAAATTTATCGCTTTAGCTTATGGGTCAAAAAGTCAATAAGCACAATGTATACTCAACCGCTTAAATTAAATACATTTGAAAGAATTAATCATAAAATTTTTACCCCAAAAGCACAACTAATTGCCAAGATTAGTAATAGTAAATTTCATCGCTTTATTAGTTCTATCTTGATCTTTTTTGATAGATTTAATAAAACCTTCTTTCGTGAAGAAACACACTTACAAGACTATGCCATTGCTACGAGATTTTCTCATTTAGTGACACAAATATTAATATTTCTCAGAGTATTAATTATTTCGCTAGTGATAGCTTTAATTGGTATTATTGTGGGGTTAAATAATTCAGTTATAAAGGATTTAAATTTACGTATTTTTGTCTGTTTTTTCTTTCCCTGGATGTATTTATTATTATTTGGCTGCTTGCGACTATGCCTTTCAACACGAATTAGTTGGTTTTACATTAAAAAGTTTTCTAAGCAGTATCGTCTTTACTATAAGATTCCTGATCGCGTTTGGTATTTAAGTGAAAGGCGTGCTGCCAAGCATCCCTCCGTTTACCGTCCAGAGGATGAAAAAGAAACAAGTTCAAGTGAAATATAAAGAAGAATTAATTTATTTATACTTTTTTATAGAAGATATTTGTCGTGTCATACTAATACAAATTCTTAAATAACCTATATCTTTATCTCTTTTGATAATGATATGGCTTTTTTTATTCCAAAATTACTTTGAAATATATACTTAATTATATAGATATATATGAGTAAAAATAATATAATTACTTACATTATTTATTTAAAGACAAAAATAGAAAATATATTTAAGGTGTAAGAGGAGAAAAATGAAGAAAAATAAGCGTATCGGAGATATTATTTGTTACATAACTTTTGCTCTAGGGATTGTTGGTATGTTCTTAATGCAAAATATCCGTGTCTTTATGGTTATTTTTTTAGTTGGATTAATTATTAGTTGTCCATTTTATCGTAAATATAATAAGGAAAGAAAGGCGCTTATTAAACAAAGAGCTGAGAAAGAATAATGTTAGGAATAGTTTTTGCTGTTATTAGTTTGGTGATTGTTATTCCGTATAATAAGATGTGGATGCGTCGCTTTTTAGAACAAAAGGCTACTGTGATTGAAGGCTTCTTGAATATGGTTGTAGTCTTTGCCCTAGCAGTTTGTACCGGAATTTTAACAATCTTGACTTTCAAAATTGGTGGTCAAGATGAAACTACCTTGAGCCTAGGATTAGCAGGAATATTTTCTGCCATCCCATTTTTGGTTAGTATGGTGCAATTTTATTTTGGTTTGCAGCAGGATATTTTTACCCATCCCCAAGATTTTATTTGGGATGGCCACATTGATCCTACACTATCTGATCTGAATGGGTCCTTTATGGCCTATTTAATCTTGGGTGTGCAAGACCTCAATTTTGGCATTATTCTTGTCATTGTAGCTCACTTTAAAAATGCAAGTTTGTTACTCTTAATTGAATTACTAGTGGTGTTAATTGCTGAGTTAATTTATATTAAAAGATATCCCCGCAAGTTTGAAAGACAGTTAAAAAATAAAACTACTAAATAAAATAAAAAAATACCTACTTAATTTGCCAGTAATCAGGCAGGATTAAGTAGGTATTTTAGTTTAATTATTTTTTGTCATTTTCACGTTTTTGCTTACCCGCATTACGTGAACGTAAATCCTTGTGAAGATTTTGATTAGAAAAAGTTGCTGAAACATCGTTGCCATTAGGGGTATTACCACCAACAATATCGGCAATTGTTTGTTTAGTAACTACTTCCTTAATTGGTTTGTTTTTTAATTCCTTATCAACTTCTTTTTTAACCTTTGGCATTAAGACAAAGGTAGTGATAATCTGTTGGATTACCATTACGACACCACCAGCGGCAAAGTAAAGCGCTAAGGCACCTGAATATGAAATGGCAAAGAAGAAAGTAATTAAAGGACTAATGAAGGCAGTGGTCTTCATGGTCTTTTTTTGTTCAGGTGACAAGCCAATCATTGAAAGGTAGGCTTGAATAACGTAAAGCAAGGTTGCGGCAATGGCTAGGGCGATTGAACGCTGACTCAAGGAAATACCGTAAAAGCTGGTGTGGGCTAATTTGTCAGAGTATGCTACAGCTTGGTAAATACCGGCCATAATTGGCAGCTGAATTAGGAGGGGAAGACAGCCCATGCCACCAATGAGGGAAAGGTTATTTTCGCGGTAAATCTGCATTTGCAACTGACTGATTTGCATCTTTTGATCTTGTGTTAAGTTAGGATCCTTGATGGCTTCTTGTACTAAATTAATTTGAGGTTGCAAACGTTTAGTTCGTTCTTGCTGCTTAGTCATCTTGTATGATTGGTTTAAGCGTAAGGGTAAGACAATAAATTGCACCACTAAGGTGATTAAAACAATTGCCCAACCGGCACCATTGGCACCACCGATTTTTGCTTCGACGAACAACATGATGTTTTGCAAGGGATGGCCGAATAAGTTGTAAATCCAGGCATATGGTCCAGAAGTTGGTGCTTGCAAAACGCCACTAGTAGTTTTGCTAGTACAAGCACTTAAAAAGACCATTAAGATCCCTAAGAGAGCAATTACTTTTAAATGTTTACTTTTAATTTTCATTAAATGAATACCTTTCTCTTTGTATTGAGTAAAGTTTACTAGTAATCTTAATTTCAAGCAACCTAGTGAATAATGTTAAAAGAATGAAATTGATCACTTGAAGGCAAATCTTCGACTTCCACGTGATCAACTCGGCCTGCTGGCGTAGGGCTAGTCTTAACTTTGCTCAGAAAATGGGCTAACTGGAGTGAATTACCTTGCGCAATAATTTCAACATCACCATTAGCTAAATTCTTAACCGTTCCTTTAACTTTGAGGTCTTTGGCAAGCAGCTGGGTAGCCCATCTAAAGCCAACTCCTTGAACTAAACCTGAAACAATAATTTTTTTAGTTTCCATTGTATTGCCGGCTTTCTTAAAACTAAGTTCTAGTAAAATTTTAACATGTTAATTTTTTAGTAGGTACATTAAAATAGAAGAAAGAGAAAGAAGAGTTAAAATGATCGAAATAAATTCTGTTAAAAATGCCAAAATTAAAGAAATAAAAAAATTACTGCAAAAAAAGTATCGTCATGAAGCAAATAAATATTTGATTGAAGGCTTTCATTTAGTGCAAGAAGCTTTACAAGGCCATCAGCAATATGATTATCTCTTGGCAACGGAAAAGGCATATGAGCGTTTATTAGAGCTTGCTAATCTTGATGATCGTAAGGTCATTATTATTAATGATGTCATCGCTGAGCATTTATCGGCTACCAAGAATAGCCAAGATGTGTTTATGGTGTTAAATATTAATCAACCGAAGTCATTTTCTTTTGAATATGGTAAATGGGTGGTTTTAGATAATTTAACTGATCCAGGGAATGTGGGAACTATTATTCGAACGGCTGATGCAGCTGGATTTGATGGTGTAGTTTTATCAAAAGAAAGTGTAGATCTTTATAATCCTAAAGTGCAGCGCAGTATGCAGGGAAGTCAATTCCATATTCAAGTAATTCAAATGCCAATTTTAGAAGCTTTGACTAACTTTAAGGCCCATGGATTACCTATTTATGCTAGTGTCTTAGATAAAACCGCTAAGCAATTAGCCAATTGTGCGCCGGTACCTCAATTAGCTTTAGTAATTGGAAATGAAGCTCACGGAGTAAGCCCAGAAGTAGTAGCTTTAGCAGATAAAAAAATCTATATTCCAATTAAAGGGCAAGCGGAATCATTAAATGCCGCAGTTGCAGCTGGAATTATGATTTATCATTTTAGCTAGCAAAAGTGGGACTTGTTTATGAGTAAAATTGATGAATACATTGCTAAAAGAAGTAAACAAAGCGCTAATTTTGCTAAAGCCTATAAAGAAGAAAATCAAAAATTACAACTTGCTGTTAAAGTTAGAAATATAAAAGAAAAGCTTGGTATAAAAGATTTGAAAAATTAGCTGTTAACTTTATTTAGAAATTCTGAGAATAAAAAGTGGGACTTGTTTTTAGTAAGTGGATTTCTTATAATTAAAGTATATTTTAGCTTAAGTAAGAACCAACGATTACTAGGAGGAAGCTTAATGACTGCAGAAACTAAAAATGAAAAAAATGGTTGTAAAGATCCCCAAGATTATGCACTTTGCGATCACTTTATTAGTGCCTTTGGCATTATTGGCAAGAAGTGGAATGGCCTAATTATTTCATCTTTATGTGATACAAATGCGATGCGTTTTAAAGATTTAGCACGCTGTATTGATAAATGTTCAGATCGTGTTTTGGTTGAACGTTTAAAAGAATTAGAACAACTTGATATTGTTCAACGTAATGTTGATAATAATTCAGGCATTATTTCTTATAGTTTGACTGAAAAGGGTGTTGAATTAAAACCTGTTTTTGATCAAGTACATGATTGGGCTGATAAGTGGGCCTAAATATAGTTTGCAAGATTCTCTAAAATGCATTAAGATACTAACATAAACATTAAATGCGATGATCAAGATTAGTAATGTTAATTTCTATTTTTAGCGAGAGTAGATTTGGTGGAACTACTTAATAGGAAGACATGAATTTCATCTTAGGAGCAGAATCTAATCAATTCCGGTATTTCTCCGTTAAACGAAAAGAGTGTGAACACGCACTTTTATTTAGTTTGTGTTTAAACTAGGGTGGTACCGCGAAGCTTCGTCCCTTTTGAGGGATGAAGCTTTTTTTGTTGGAAAGGAAAAAAGATGGATTTATTTGAGCGATTAAAGGAAATCAAAGAAAAAGGATTAACAAATATTCAAAATGCTGATAATCAAAAGGCATTAGAAGAAATTAGAGTCAAACTTTTGGGACGTAAGGGTGAATTAACCGAAATTTTACACTCAATGAAAGATGTTGCCCCTGAAAATAGACCTAAGGTGGGACAAGAAGTTAACCAATTACGTGACTTGTTCCAAAATTCCTTAGAAAATGCTAAAGAAAAGTTTGCTCAAGCTGTAATTGCTAAAAAGTTAGAAGCAGAAAAAATCGATGTAACGCTACCAGGTCGTAAGGCTCATTTGGGTTCAAAGCACCCCATTAATATTATTTTAGATGATCTTGAAAGTTACTTTATTGGCATGGGCTATCAAGTAGTACAAGGACCAGAAATGGAAACTGACCACTATGTCTTTGAAATGATGAACTTGCCTAAGGACCACCCTGCACGTGATATGCAAGCCACTTTCTATATTGATGATGAAAGATTATTAAGATCTCAAACTTCTGGTGATCAAGCTAGAGTTTTAGAAAAACATGATTTTTCAAAGGGGCCTTTAAAGATGGTGGGGCCAGGTAAGGTTTATCGTCGTGATGATGACGATGCTACTCACTCCCACCAATTCCAACAAATGGAAGGACTAGTAATTGATAAAAATATTACGATGTCTGACTTAAAGGGTACGTTAGAAATGATTGCCAAGCATATGTTTGGTCAAGATCGTGAAACTAGATTACGCCCATCATACTTCCCATTTACTGAACCATCTGTGGAAATGGATGTCTCATGTTTTAACTGTGATGGTAAGGGTTGTCCAATTTGTAAATATACTGGCTGGATTGAAGTTTTAGGTGCTGGTATGGTTCACCCTAATGTTTTAGAAAATGCTGGTGTTGATTCGTCAGTTTATGGTGGTTTTGCTTTTGGTGTGGGTTTGGATCGTTTAGCTATCTTGAAATACGGTATCGATGATATTCGTGATTTCTACACCAATGATGTTCGTTTCTTAAAACAATTCCGTAAGGAGGAAAAATAATGCTCGTTTCATATAATTGGTTAAAAGATTTTCTTGATCTAGATATTGATCCTAAGGACTTAGCTGAAAAAATTACCCGAACTGGGGTTGAAATTGAAACTGTTGCTCATCCTGCTGAAGGTTTAAAGAAATTAGTTGTCGGTCATATTCTAGAATGTGAAGATATTGAAGGAACTCACTTACATAAGTGTTTAGTAGATGTTGGTGAAGATGAACCAATTCAAATTGTTTGTGGTGCACCAAATGTTGCTCCTGACCAAGATGTAATTGTTGCCTTACATGGTGCCCGCATTGCTGGTAACGAAAAGATTAAGAAGGGTAAGATCCGCGGCGTTCAATCTAATGGGATGATTTGTGGTCTCCAAGAAATCGGTTTTGCCGATAAGATTGTACCTGCTAAATATGCTGATGGGATTTTTGTCTTTCCTAAAGATGCTGATGTTAAACCAGGTGAAGATGTTTATGAAGCACTTGGAATGGATGATTATATTTTAGATTTTGATATTACGCCTAACCGTGCTGATACACTTTCAATGGAAGGGGCAGCTTACGAAGTAGGGGCAATTGTTGACCAAAAGCCTAACATTGAAGATGTCGTCCTTAAAGAAGATGGCGACGACTGGACTGATTCTTTAGCTGTGACTGTGGATGGAGAATTAGCACCAAAATTTTATTTAAGAAAAGTTAATAATATTAAAATTGGTGAAAGTCCACTTTGGCTGCAACGTCGTCTTTGGAATGCGGGAATTCGTCCAATCAACAATGTAGTTGATGTAACTAATTATGTCATGCTTTTAACTGGTCAACCAATGCATGCCTATGATGCTAAGAGTTTTGCTAACGGTAAACTTGAAGTAAGAAAAGCTAAGCAAGGTGAAAAATTAACGCTTTTAAATGATAAAGAAGTTGAACTTGATCCAAACGATATTGTAATTACCGATGGTGAAAAGCCAGTAATGATGGCTGGTGTAATGGGTGGTAAAACTTCAGAAGTTGAAGACGATACTACCGACGTTATTTTGGAATCCGCTATTTTTGACCCAACTTTGGTCAGAAAAGCAGCCTTACGCCATGCTAACCGTACTGAAGCTTCTAGTCGTTATGAAAAAGGCGTTAACTGGGATAATACGCAAAAAGCCCTTGATATGGCAGCGTTACTTTTAAGAAATGATGCTGAAGGTACGATTGCTAATGGTGAAATTAAAGCAGCAGATGCGCAAAGAAAACCAGCAGTAGTTAAGACCACTATTTCTTATATTAATAAAGTTTTGGGCACTGACCTTGCTGCAAGTGAAATTAAAAAGATTTTTGATCGTCTAAACTTTGAAACAGAAATTAACGGTGATGAATTAGTTGTTACTGTGCCAAATCGCCGTTGGGATATTGCCATTCCTGCTGACTTAGTAGAAGAAGTGGGTCGTATTTATGGTTACGATAACTTAGAATCTACCCAACCTTTACTAGCTGAAACTCATGGTGGTTATTCTGAAAAAGAAACCAAGATTAGACGTTTCAAGCAAATTGCTGAAGGACAGGGTTTAATGGAGGCAATTTCTTATTCATTGACTTCACCTGAAAAGGCAGCTAAGTTTACCCTTGATCCTGCACCAGTAGTTGAAGTAGAAATGCCACTTAACTCAAGTAGAAGTGCCATGCGTGAAAACTTGATTACTGGTTTGGTAGATGCAGCTAGCTATAATATGGCCCGCAAAGAAAAGCAATTAGCCTTTTATGAACAAGGCCGTACTTACGACCATGCTAATGATGAATATAATGAACATGAACACCTAGCTGCTTTAATGAGCGGGGATGTCTTTGATCAAAACTGGCAACACAAGAATGAAAAGATCGACTTCTTCTTTGTTAAAGGACAACTAGAAGATATGTTTGTTGCCGTGGGCATTGATCCAGAGCAAGTTATTTATAAACCAGTTGCAGTTGCAGGGCTTCATCCAACGCGCACAGCTGCCATGTATCTAAATGACCAATACATTGGTTTAATTGGAATGGTTGACCACGAAACCACAATGAAGGACAAGGCATTACGTGGTAGTGAATTATATGTTTATGAATTAGATCTTGATGCTCTGATTCCAATGCTTAAAGATGGCATGAGAGCTAAGCCAGCACCAAAATTCCCAGGAATTGAACGTGACCTTTCATTATTACTTGATAAACAAATTACTAACCAAGAAGTAGTAGATGTTATTAAAGCTGCTGGTGGTAAATACTTACATGAAGTTAAAGTGATTGATGTTTATGAAGGTAGTCATATCGAAGCTGGTAAGAAGTCAATTTCTTACAGCCTTACTTTCTTAAATGAAAAAGATACTTTAACTGATGAAGTTGTTAATAAAGCCATGGATAATATCGAAACTGATCTGAAGGAAAAATTAAAGATTATTGTACGATAATTTTGGTAAACTGTTCCTAGAGTTTTTTTCTGGAGGAAAGTTAATTTGCAAGATCAAGATAAACAAAGAGAACATGATTTGCAACGCGAAGGTTCAAACAAGGTAATGCGTTGGGTGGCAAGTGCCGTTGGAATCATTCTTGCCTTATTAGTAATTGGTGGAGGGATTTATACAGTTTATGCCCTCCAGCCTGCTAACCGGCATGATGAAAATGTAGTCAGTGTACATATTCCTGAAGGAGCAACGAATGATGAAATTGCTGGTATCTTAAAAAAGGATGGCTTAATTCGTAATATATCTATTTTTAAGATGTGGCTCAAAACTCATTCAGTTGCTGGCTTTCAAGCAGGAGACTTCTATGTTTCTCCTTCAATGAACAATCGTCAAATTGTGAGTCAACTTCAAGGTGGCGGTGGCCGTCCTGTTGTGGGGCATGTTTTGGTTAAAGAAGGGCAAACCATTGACGAAATTGGTAATACAATTGCCAAAAATACTAAGTACTCGAAGAAGGACTTCTTGGCTTTGATGAAGAATGAGAAGTTCTTAAAGAGTTTAGAGAAGCGTTACCCACAATTACTATCTTCTTCAATGAAGAAAAATAATGTCCGCTATCATTTGGAAGGTTACTTATTCCCAGCTAAATATGATGTTTACCAGGGGGCAAGTCTAGATGAACTTGTAACTCAGATGGTTGAAAAAGAAAACGAAGTCTTAACACCATACTATAGCGCAATTAAGAAGAAGCACTTGACTGTCCAAGAAGTCTTGACTTTGGCTTCCTTAGTTGAACGTGAAGGGGTTAAGGATACTGACCGTCGTAAGATTGCTGGTGTCTTCTTTAACCGTTTGGATGCTGGTATGCCATTGCAATCAGATATTTCTGTAATGTATGCTTTGAACAAGCACAAGCACTCACTGTCACTTAAGGATGTTAAGGTCAAATCACCATATAACTTGTACGTCCACAAGGGTTATGGGCCAGGACCATTTAACAATCCAAGTTTGAACTCAATTAGTGCAGTCTTGAACCCACTTGATCGAGATGAAGATTACTTGTACTTCGTAGCCAACCTTAAGACCGGAGAAGTTAAGTTCTCCCACACTTTGGATGAGCATGAAGCAAATAATGCAAGTTTCGGACAGTAAGAGTTGACAATTAGGGTAAATAACCATACTATTTGTTTTGCAACAAGAAAAAAGTGAGGAGTTAAATCGCGATGGCACAAAAAGTATATCCGATGACCGAAGAAGGTAAGGAAAAGCTTGAAAAAGAATTAAGAGATTTAAAATTAGTTAAGCGTCCAGAAGTTATTGAAAGAATTAAGGTTGCTCGTTCTTATGGTGACCTTTCTGAAAACTCTGAATACGATGCTGCTAAGGATGAACAAAGTGCAGTTGAACAAAGAATTGCTCAAATTGAACAAATGCTTAAGTATGCACAAGTTGTTAATGCGGACAGTGTTGATCCTAACGAAGTTTCAATTGGTAAAACTGTGACCTACACCGAAGTAGGTACTGATGATCCAGAAACTTATACTATTGTTGGTTCTGATGAATCAGATCCATTGAGTGGTAAGATTTCTAATGATTCACCAATTGCCAAGGCTTTAATTGGTAAGAAGAAGGGTGAAACTGTTACAATTAACACCCCAGGTGGTAGTTTTGATGTAACAATTGATGATGTTACTAGTAAGTAACTATCACGCTTAAAAGACCAGGAATTTACTTCCTGGTCTTTTTTCTTGCTTGCGGTCTGAGAAAGAATTAAATATTATTAAATTATCCTAGTGAAAATAGTAATCTAAGCTAATTTTTGCTAAAATCAAAGCTAGTTGAGAGAGGTTGCAAATTGAATTTTAATATTTTTAAACGAAAACATAAAAACCAAAAAAATAGTGGACCTTCAACTGCTTTGAGAATGAATATTATCCTAGGTATCATTCTAGTGTTGTTCTTGCTTTTGATTGGTCAATTAATTTACTTACAAATTATTTATGGTGGACGCTTTAATACCGAAGTTCAAAAAACAGATTCAAAGGTTGTTACTACCAATGTTCCCCGTGGGGTAATGTACGATTCTACTGGTAAAATCTTAGTTGGTAATAAGGCCAATAACGCCATTACTTATACTAAGAGCAGCACCGTTACAACGGCTCAAATTTATTCAATTTCTAATAAATTGAGCCGTTATATCAGTATTACTAATGAAAAGCCAACAAAACGCCAGCTTTATGATTATTATTTAGCTAATGAGGCTAATAATAAACGCGTTGAAGCCAAGCTTCCAAGATCAGCCAAGTATGCCAGCAATGGTGATCAATTAGAATCAAGTGTAGTTTACGAGAACACTTTAAAAGAGCTTGAAAAAGAAAATCCTAAATTTACTAAAAGACAGAAGACTGCAGCCTTAATTTTTAACAAGATTTCAGGAGCTTATACCTTATCTACAATTTATATCAAGAATAATCATTTAACTGATAAGGAATTAGCAACTGTGGGTGAGCACCTATCTGATCTTCCTGGTGTCGGTATTGGTACTGATTGGGCCCGTGATTACCCTAATGGAAAATCGATTCAAAGTATTATTGGTTCGGTATCATCAGAAAAATCTGGTTTACCAAGTGATAATTTACAGTATTATTTGAGCCAAGGTTACTCAAGAAATGACCGTGTCGGAACTTCTTATTTGGAAGAAGAATATGAACCTTTATTAAAGGGAACCAAGGGTCAATCAGAAGTTACTTCCAAAGATAATGGTCAAATTGAACAAACTAAAACTGTCTATAAGGGTGAAAGTGGCTCTAGTTTAGTTTTGACGATTAATGCCAAGTATCAACAAGAGGTGCAAAAGGCTCTAACACAAGTTTATCAGTCAGCTGAAGCAGCAGGGGCTACCCAATATTCAAGTGGAGCTTATGCCGTAGCAATGAATCCGAAGACAGGGGCAGTTTTAGCGATGGCAGGAATTAGTCATAATCCTAAAACTGGTAAGGATACTGAAAATGCCTTAGGCGTAATTAACCAGTCCTTTGTAATGGGGTCAGCAGTTAAAGGGGCAACCGTGTCAGGTGGTTTAATTAATCATATCATTACCCCAACTAATAACACCTTGCCTGATACTCCGATTTACTTACCAGGTTCACCAGTCAAAAAGTCTGTTTATCCAGTTGGGACTTTCGGAGCTTTAGATGCTCCAAGTGCTTTGGAAGTTTCATCTAACATTTATATGATGCAATTGGCGCTTAGATGGGTAAAGGCTAAGTATGTACCGCATTCATATATCTCAATGCCAGATACAGCCTTCCAAACGCTCAGAAATAATTTTTCAATGTTCGGTTTAGGTCAAAAGACTGGGATTGATTTACCGGGTGAAGTAGCCGGAATTAAGGGTGCATCCTTTAACTCAAAGGGTAACTTGTTAACTGGTTCTGTACTTGACTTGGCCTATGGTAACTATGATGCTTATACGCCAATTCAAATGGTGCAATATGTGTCAACCATAGCTAATGGTGGTTACCGGATGCAGCCTTACGTGGTGCAATCAGTGGGTAAAACCAGTTCGGATGGTCAAAAAGTATCAGTTGTTTACAATAAGAAACCGCAAGTCCAAATGCGAATTCCATGGACTAAGGATGAATTAGATGTGGTTCGTGATGGTTTTGATCGTGTTGTTCACGGTAGTAACTCATGGGGAACAGCGCATGCATTGAATAGCGTTAAACCAAGAATTGCCGGAAAAACTGGTACTGCTGAAACTTTCTACTATGATCCTGACCATCCTGGTAATCCAAATGCGCCAGAAATAATCAATGCAACGTTTGTAGGTTATGCGCCTGAATCTGACCCTAAAATTGCCATTGCGGTTGTTTTCCCAGGATTAGATCCTAATAAGGAAGGTACTTTTACCCTCCAAGTTGCTAAAGCAATGGTTGAAGATTATTCTGAATTATACAAATAGAAAAAGACTGGAAATTATACTTAAATAATGGTATAGTTTAACAGTCAATATAAAAACAAATAGGTGGTGGAAAAGATGGCAGATCATATTATTCTTGAATGTACCGAATGTGGTGACAGAAGTTACTTATCTGAAAAGAATAAGCGTAAGCACCCAGAACGTTTAGAATTGAAGAAGTATTGCCCAGTTGAAAGAAAGGCAACACTTCACCGCGAAACTAAGTAATTAAAACAACAGGTTGGCCTGTTGTTTTTTTATTTATTGGAGACCAGATGAAAGATAAAAAAACATTTCGTAAAGAGCAAATTGAAAGCTTAACTCAATTTGCAAAGCTACCGGCTAAAAAAGCTGAAGACCAAATTTTAGCTAAAAAATTATTACAATCCCAGTTAATGAGTAGAGCACAAAAAGTTGCTATTACTTTTTCAATGCCATTAGAAGTAGATACGGCACCAATGATTAAGAGTTTGTGGCAAATGGGTAAAGAAGTATATATTCCGCGAGTTTTGCCCCACCGGCAGATGGAATTTACCTTATACGAACCAGGAACCAAGTTAACTAAGAGTAAATTTGGTGTTTTTGAAAATTGGAACGAAAATGTTAAGGTTTCTTCACAAATTGATTTAATGGTTGTGCCTGGTCTTGCTTTTAGTTTAAATAATAATGAAAGGTTGGGCTTTGGTGGAGGCTATTATGACCGCTATTTAGCCCAGCACGATCTGGAGACTGTGGCTTTAGTTAATAGTAAACAAGTTGTACCAGAAGCCTTGTGGCCAGTGGAGTCTTTTGATATTAATTTAAAACATCTTATCTTAGCTAATGAGGATTGAAAATCATGGAAACAAGAGATAATCGCTTACCCTTACCTTATATGACTATCGCCATCTTGACTGTTTTGGTTGTAATGTATCTAATTGAAACAGTGATGGGAGGATCAACTCGTGCTGCTGTGTTAATGAAATTAGGGGCAATGAATAACCTAGCAGTAGCTTCACACCATCAATTCTGGCGCTTATTTACGGCACAATTCTTGCATATTGGCTGGCTTCATTTAGCTTCAAATGCTGTGATGATCTATTATCTGGGCCAATATTTGGAACCGATTATTGGATCTTGGCGCTTTTTGGGCATTTACCTCTTATCGGGGGTTGGTGGTAACTTATTAGGTTTCGCTGCTGGCAACGATTATAGTATTGCCGCCGGGGCTTCCACAGCCTTGTTTGGTTTACTGGGAGCAGTAATTACTTTATATGTTCGTAATCGTAATGTTGACTTCATGGCTCAACTAGGTAAAATGTCAATTGCTTTAGCGGTGATTAACCTTGGTTTAGATCTTTTTATCAAAGATATTGATATTTTGGGTCATATCGGAGGTTTAGTGACTGGGTTCTTTCTCTGCATCTTGATTGGTAATAAGGACTTACAAAATTTTAAACCGAAAATGCGGGTAATTGCGCTAGTTATTCTGATTTTATATACAGTTTGGAGTTTGCGTTCAGGAATGGTGATTAAGTACTAATGAAAACTTTATATGATGTCCAACAACTTTTAGAACGCTTTAATATTTTGGTCCATGTTGGCAAACGTAAGTGGGATATCGAGCTCATGGGGATGGAATTGGATAATTTGCATCATCGTGGCGTTATAACGGAAAAAGAGTACATGCAAGCTAAGCTAATCTTGCGCCATGAATATGAATACGAGCTCAAAAAAGAAAGTGGCACAAAAGCGTAGAATAGCTTATGATAATAATAAGATTTAAAAAGAGGAGTAATGCCTGTCTATGAACAATATTTTTGTAATCATTAACACTGTTTTAATTATCGGGATTGTGGCTATTGCACTATCTTGGCTTTGGCAAAAGCTGCAAGCCAAAAGTGTTAGTGGTCGCCTTAGCCAAGAGGAATTCGAAGCTGGCAAACGCAAAGCACAGATAATTGATGTCCGGGAAAAGAAGTCTTTTAAGAAAAAACATATCTTGGGTGCCCGCAATATTCCTTTAACGATGTTTAAATATCAATTCTCAGAAATTAGACCGGATTTACCCGTTTATCTTTATTCTGATTCTCAAGCTGCAACCTTGCGAGCAGCTAAGATCTTAAAGAAAAATGGTTACCAAAAAGTTTATTGGTTAGAAGACCCATTTGAAAAATGGCAGGGCCAAACCAAAGCTTCTAAATATTAGGCAATATAAAAAGCTGCAAGTTTTTACTTGCAGCTTTTATTATTTATATGAATAAATTAGGCTTGGTGAGAAACGTGGCTCTTACGGTTAGCCTTAATTCTATTTTCTTCAATCTTGTTTTCTTGTTCAATTTCAGGATCAAGTACCTTCTTCTTGTAAGTAAATGCACCTGCGGCAATTGCACCAACACTTGCTAAGATACCAGTTGCTAAACCTGCGCCAAATCTTTTTGCCATAATTATGCCTCCTAAATGTTATTTTTCTTTACACTCTCATTCTAGCAGTAAGTTAGATTGAAATAAAGAATTATGAATAGTAAAAAGATAATAATTTTTCACAAAGATAGTTTGTTAAAATTGAAGTAAATTAAGCAAAGAAGTAGGAATAAAATGCAAAAAATAATTGTTATTGTCGGGCCCACTGCCGTGGGAAAAAGCGATTTTGGCTTAAAATTAGCCCAAGCATTTGATGGTCAGATTATTTCTGGTGACTCGATGCAGATTTATCAAGAAGTGGCAATTGGAACAGCTAAGCCTTCCAAAGCAGACCAGGCACAAGTTAAGCATTATCTCGTAGATGAAAAATCAATTTTTGACTCCTATTCGGTCAAAGATTTTGTGGCAGGTGCAAATGACGCCATTAAAGAAATTACGACTAATCATCACTTGCCGATTGTGGTTGGAGGGACAGGATTTTATATCAATGCCTTAATTAATAAAATGCAGCTGGGTGAACCTGGAGAATATAAGGATAGTGTTGCAAGTGAGTGGGAAGAATTTTTGGCAAAATGGGGTCCGCAAAAGTTATGGGATGAGTTAAACCAAAAAGATCCCGTTGCTGCCCAAAAAATAGCCGTCCAAAATTCTCGCCGCACCTTACGGGCGCTGACTGTTATTTCGCGTACGGGCAAGTTATTTAGTGCCCAGCAACAGCATATTGAACGACGTTATAACGCTTTAATTATTGGCTTAAATAGTGACCGGCAGCTCGTTTACAACCGGATTAATCACCGGGTAGATAAGATGCTGGCAGCAGGTTTACTTGATGAAGCAAAGTTTGTTTACGACCACCGCAAACAAGAAAAGCAAGCAATTCAAGCAATTGGCTATAAAGAATTATTTCCATATTTTGAAGGAGAGCAGGGTTTAAGTGATGCAGTGGCTAAATTAAAACAGGCTTCACGTAAATATGCAAAAAGACAGTTAACTTATTTTAAACATCAGTTACCAGTTGAGTGGTTCGATCCCTTAAACGATCCTGATTATCAGGAGAAGATTTATAAGAGAGTAAATGAATTTTTAACTGAATAATTAAGAAAATATATTAGCTAAAGCTAATTAAATTTTAATATCAATTGACGAGACCAATTTCTTTTGCTATGGTGTAAATGTGCTTAGCACAAGGAAAAATAAATAATTTAAGGACTATACCAATTCTAGTCCTTTAGAATAGGTGTGTACAATGAGTAAAAATATTAGTGCTGATGATATTAGAAAGAGCGTCGAAGATAATGATGTCCGTTTTTTACGCCTAGCTTTTACCGACGTAAATGGAACTACTAAGAGTGTCGAAGTTCCAACTAGTCAATTAGATAAAGTTTTGAAGAATGATATTCGTTTTGATGGTTCTTCAATTGAAGGATTCGTGAGAATCGAAGAAAGTGACATGGTTTTACATCCAGATCTTTCAACTTGGATGATTTTACCTTGGGATACTGAAGATGCTAAGATCGGTCGTTTAATCTGTGATGTGTATAAGACTAACGGTGAACCTTTTGAAGGAGATCCCCGTAATAATTTGAAGCGTGTCATCAAAGAAATGAAAGCTATGGGCTTTTCAACCTTTGATATTGGTTTTGAAGCAGAATTCCACCTATTCAAGATGGGTGAAAATGGTGAATGGACTACTGAAGTGCCAGACCATGCTTCATACTTTGATATGACTTCTGATGATGAAGGTGCAAGATGCCGTCGTGACATCGTCGAAACTTTAGAAAAGATTGATTTTGAAGTTGAAGCTGCTCACCACGAAGTTGGGGAAGGTCAACAAGAAATTGACTTTAAGTTTGATGATGCTTTAACTACTGCTGACCGTGTTCAAACTTTTAAGATGGTAGTTAGAACTATTGCTAGAAAGCATGGTTTAGTTGCTACCTTTATGGCTAAGCCACTCGAAGGTGCAGCTGGTAACGGAATGCACACTAACATGTCACTCTTCAAAGATGGTAAGAATGTCTTTTATGATAAAGATGGTGAATACCACTTATCAAAGACTGCTCTTTACTTCTTAAATGGTATTTTAGAACATGCACGTGCAATTACAGCAATTGCTAATCCAACTGTTAACTCATATAAGCGCTTAATTCCTGGTTTTGAAGCACCTGTATATATTTCATGGGCAACTAAGAACCGTTCACCACTTGTTCGTATTCCTGATGCTGATGAAATTGGTACTCGTTTAGAAATGCGTTCAGCCGATCCAATGGCTAACCCATACCTACTTTTAGCGGCAGTCTTAAAAGCTGGTTTAGATGGCATCAAGCAAGAAAAGATGCCAATGGAGCCAATCACTTCAAATGTATTTGAAATGAGTGAAGAAGAAAGAGCTAAACGTGGTATTAAACCACTTCCGTCAACTCTTCACAATGCAATTAAAGCTTTCAAAGAAGATAAGTTAATGGAAGAGACACTAGGTGACCACTTAACTCACAGCTTTATTGAATCTAAAGAATATGAATGGGCACAATATAACCAATCAGTTTCCGATTGGGAAAGAAAAATGTACATTAACTACTAATTAGCTCAATAATAAAGAAAATAACCTCATAATTATCTTGTTTAAGGATAAATTATGAGGTTATTTTTTAGTTTTCTTTAGTAATAAAATTCAAAATATGATAGATTATTTGTTTATTTTCCTGAGGTACACCATGTTTAATGATTTCACTAGCGGTTTGGTGTAAGGCGTTGTTATTGGCCGGATAGTCACTATCATTAATCGCGATTTCGCGTAAATTATCTTCTTCGGGTTCGAAGTGGAATTGGAGGCCGACAACATTATCACCTAAGAGAAAACCTTGATTTTTAACCAAATCACTTGAAAATAGGAGCTTGGCTTCATCAGGAATTTCAAACATTTGCTCGTGCCAGTGCAAAACATCCATTTTGTCAGGGATGCCGGCAATAGTATGATCTTTTAAATAAACCGGAGCCCAACCAACTTCTTTTGCGGGTGCATCTGAAATTTTATAACCCAGGCTTTTGGCAATTTGTTGCGCACCAAAGCAAGCACCAAAAATAGGTTTATTTTGAGCTAAAAGTTCTTTAATTAATTCTCGTTCCTGGGCAATCCACGGTAAGTTATCATTAGGACTCATCGGACCACCTAAGATGACTAATAGGTCAGTTTCAGAAGCTTTAGGTAATTTGCCGAAAGTTTCGGGATGATAAACATAAAATTCAGCTTGTTGTTCATCAGCCCAACTTTTAATTGCTCCTGGACCCTCGTTAGGTGTATGTTGCAGGACATTAACACGCATTTCAATTCTCTCCTTTATTAAACCAGAGTAATATTTTTATGTATTATACAACAAAATTTTCAGATTCACTTAATAGTTTTTGCCTTACAAAGTAAGGTAAAATATAAATAAGGAGATGAGAGAATATGCAAATTGAAGCTAAGATAACAAGTAAAAATCAAATTACGATTCCAAAAGCTGTTAGAGAACAGTTAGGTATCAATGAAAAACATGAAAAAATTCTGTTTAATATTGAGCAAGGTAAAGTCACAATTGAAAAATCCAAAAAAGATAATTTTTGGCAATTAGTCAAAGAACAACAAGAAAAATACGGTACGATTAATACTCCTGAAATTGACTGGGGAAATGATGTTGCAAAGGAAATTATTGATTAATGTTTAAACAAGGTGAAATTTATTATTTTAATTTAGAGCCTAGTCGCGGAGTTGAAGAAAAGAAAACAAGACCATGTGTGATAGTTAGTAATGATAACTATAATAGAATTTTTAATACTGTCATGGTTTTACCAATCTCATCTTCATCAAAATACTTAAATGAAGAAAAATACCAGGTGTCTCCATTGTTTAAATCAATTGTTGGAAATAAAATAAGAGGGACAATTTTACTTCAGCATCTTAGGACAATCGATCCATCTGTCAGCGTCAGCGGACCGCTTCAAGAGACTTTATCATTAGAGATGATAGAAAGTTTGCAACAAAGTTTGAAACACTTCTTTTAATTGATTTTGAATAATAGCTTTTTAATAAATACCTACAATTTTAATCTTTTTGACTTGTATTCATTTAATAAAATTTTTGAAAACGAGGCCAATAAGGACCATAATAGAAGGAGTGTGTTAAAAAAGGAGAGTTATATTTTTTATGAATCAGAAAAAGGACGTCAAGCTAAAGACGGGTGCTTTAGTCTTGATGATTTTCTCAGCTATCTTTGGATTCAGCAATTCATTGACAGCTTATTATCAAATGGGTTACGCCAGTATCTTGTGGTATATCTTAACTGCAGTGCTGTTCTTTATCCCATCAGCTTTGATGTTTGCCGAATACGGGGCAACTTTTAAGGGAGCTAAAGGAGGAATCTTTTCTTGGCTGCGAGGATCTGTTAGTGAAAAGACAGCTTTTATTGGAACATTTATTTGGCTGGCTGCTTGGGTAGTATGGCTAGTGTCATCTACGCAGTTCTTCTTAGTATCATTGTCAACAGCGATTTTTGGTCATGATACTACTCAAAGTTGGCATTTAGGCCATATTTTAAGTTCAACTCAGTTATTGGGTGTACTGGAAGTTATCTTCTTAATTGTAGTTACTTTTTGTGCTGCAAAGGGTGTTGATAAAATTGCTACTGTAAGTAATGTCGGTGGTGTTTTCACCTTAGCCATTGCGATTGGTTTTATGTTGGTTTCTTTAATTGTTTTTTTCATTAATAAAGGACAATTAGCTGAACCTTTAACTACAACTAATTTGGTTCATTCACCAAACCCTGCATTTCAAAGTCCAATTGCCGTTATTTCATTTATTGTTTATGCTTTATTTGCTTATGGTGGTTTGGAAACTTCATCAGGTGTGATTGATTCAGTCGATAAGCCAGAAAAAACTTATCCTAAAGCTTTAATCATTGCGATGATTTTGATGACTGCACTTTACGTGTTTAACATTTTAATGTGTGGGGTAGCAGTAATGCCTTATCAAGTAAGAGGGTTGATTTGGCCAATGTTGAATATGTTTTAATCAATAACTTAGGATTGGTCATGGGCCACGGTCTTGGTTTATCGCATAGCGCCAGCGTTACATTGGGTATTGTCTTTTCAAGATTTGCGGGTATTGCAGACGTTTTAGCAGGGATTTCTGCAGCTTTCTTAATGGTTTATTCACCAATCAAATCATTTATTGAAGGTTGTGATCCTAAGCTTTTACCTAAAAAATTAGTGAAGTTGAACAAGCATAATATGCCGGAACATGCGATGTGGCTTCAAGCTGCTATTGTGAGCGTCATTATCTTATTTATTTCATTTGGTGGTAATGCAGCTGGTCAATTCTATACTATCTTAATGGATATGATGAACGTGTCTTCATCTGCACCTTACTTATTCTTAATTGGTGCTTTTCCATTCTTTAAAATGAAGCAAGATTTAGATCGTCCCTTTGTTTTTGTGACTGGGATGAAGAAGGTCTGGACGATTACTGTAGTTGTATGGCTTGTAGTCGCAATCGGAATTGTCTTTACTTGTATTGAGCCATTATTTACTCATGATTATATGACTTCATTCTGGACTGCTATTGGTCCCGTTGCTTTTGGAATTATTGCTTGGATTTATTATTCTTACCAAGAAGGAAAAAAGAGTCGCGAACTTAATTAAATTATCAAATAGGAGAGATCAGATTTGAAGAAATCTAAATCAATCTATACGAAAGACGTGGTGCTGGTAATGGCAGCCTCGTTTTTCTTTATGTTTTCTGTAATGTTTGTGACCCCGCTAATTAATGGTTTTGCCCTTGATTTAGGGGCAAGTACGATTTTTGCCGGGGTAATCACCGGGATGATGAGTATCATTTCGATGTTTTTACGACCAGTTGCTGGTAATTTAACTGATCGTTTTTCAAAATATCAATTGTCGTTTATTGGTGGTATTTTGATTTTTATTGGGGTAGCAGGATATTGTTTTTCACCTTCTGGTGCTTGGCTGTTAGTTTTTAGACTAGTTAATGGACTAGGATTTGTGTTGGCCACTGTTTGTATGGCAACTTGGCTTTCAGTTTTAGTGCCGCGTAAAAATGTTGGTCAAGCAATGGGCTTTTATGGCTTGATGAACGCCTTAGCCATGGCGGTTGCACCAGCTGCTGCCATTAATCTTTATAAAGTAATTGGTTATCGCTGGTCACTAGCCTTAGCCGCTTTAGCCGCACTTTTAATGATTATTATGTTGCCTTTTGTAGGTAATAAAGGTAAGCCAGTGATTACTCCTGATAAGAAAGTGCACAAGAAGTTTAAAATTATCCAGGTAAATGCCTTACCAGTGGGAATTTTAATTATGCTGTTTGCGGTACCATATTTTATTACCCAAGCAGATATTGTGATGTATGCTACCTACCGTCATTTGAATATTTCGGTCGGATCATTCTTTATTATTTATGCTATTGCCTTGTTAATTATCAGAACAGTTCTAAAAAAATATTTTGATACTGTGCGCTTTGGCAAGTGGTTCTGGATCAGCGTAATCGCCATGGTAATCTTTTTAATTGCTGCTTCTTATATGTTTAATGACTGGATTATGTCACTAGCTGCCTTAGCATTATCAGTTGGGTATGGAGTAATTTATTCAGTTTTGCAGTCAACAGCTTTATTACTTGCTCCCATGGATGAGCAGGGAATTGCGACAGCAACATTTTATTTGGGAATGGATATTGCGATGGCTTTTGGTCCAATGCTTGGTGGGGTCTTAGCCGCAAAGATTCCCCACCGCTATTTCTACATTGTGTTATTAGTTGAAATCCCACTGATGATAATTGTTTACTTGATTTATCATAAGCGTCTTAATGAAGCGATTGATCACCATTAAAAAAGAGAAATTCATAAGAATTTCTCTTTTTTTTGTTTATTCATTTTCCTTATTTTTAATAATAGCTTGAAAGAACAACAAATTAGTTTTATATTAAAAAATAAATTTATTATTAATGGAGGATGTAAAGATGAAAAAATTAGGTCCTACTAAGCTACTTATTGGTGAGCTTATTTTTGCAATACCATTGTCGCTGGTTTTGTTTATTTTTCAGCATAACTTCCAGGTTTTACTGTATACAGCATTTTTAATAATAGCGCTTTTATTTATTTATCGAAGTAGTAATCTAATATCTCATATTTTTAATATATTGGCGTTACCTTATATATTTTTAAATCTTTATACTATTCTTCTAAATCTATTGCTTAAGAGATTTACAAAATTTGAATTAGGTTTATATATTTTATACTTTATTGGCATACTAGTGATATTGGTTCCAGTAATGGTACGTGATTATGGTAGTATCAAAAAACCAATATGGGAGTTATTAACTTCTGTTTGGTTAATATTTAATCTATTTTTAGCTCCATCATTAGACGTAGTTGCTAATCAATTTATTATGGGAGTAAATAATAGTAATTTACTTTTAGCAATACTTTTTCTTGAATATGCTATTTTAGTCATTAAAGGATGGGGTTATAGATTTTACTTTAATTTAAAGATGAACCAGGCAAGCATTTTCTACTATTCCTTGTTAGTAGTGTTAGTGTTAGTTGCTATTTGGGTTATTTGCTTTAGTGTTTTTATTACGGGAGCAGCAAATTGGGAACAAGCATTATGGAACTGGAATTTGTGGATAATTGATCTTACTAATTCAATCGAAATAAAAAATATTTGGGAATTAATCTTTATTGCGTTTAGGGCAGCAATTATGGAAGAAAGTGCGAGATACATTTTTTTATTAACATTGTTAATTAGCTTTACCAAAAGAAAAAGACAAGCATTGGAGGCAATTTTACTTAGCTCAGCAATTTTTTCACTACTCCATATTCTTAACTTTTCTGCGCCTGGAGCAACTCTTAATAGTGTATTAACACAAATTTTGCATACCTTTGGATTTGGATGTATTTTAGCTGTAATTTTTCTGTATAGTGGTAAATTGTGGTTAATAATATTGTTACATATATTTGCCGACATTTTAAGCTCTTCATTAAATCCTTTGGGATATAGTGGAATCTTGCTAAATACTAAAAGCAACATAATAGTAGGGCTAGGAATTATTAATGTTATTCCATTAATTTGTGTAGCTATAATCTTAATAAATAAAAAATCTAGAAGTTACGTTTATCAAAATATTAAAATTATCTTGGCAAAATAAGGATGAGTAATAGATACTCGTCCTTTTTCTTTCTCAAAAACATCTAACAAAATAGTTTACAGAATCCAAAATAAAGCATTAAATAAATAAGTAAGCAATTTGAAGGAGGAAGAAACAATGACATTACCTTTTAAAGCAGTCGCTGTTGACATGGATGGAACCTTTTTAAATGAAAAAAGAGATTTTGACCACCAAGAATTCGCCAAAATTTTAGATATTTTTGAAAAAGAGCATATCCAATTCATTGTTGCTTCGGGACGTCCCTATGCGCGATTAAAACAGGACTTTGTCGATTTTAGAGACCGAATGGACTTTGTAACGGTCAATGGAGCGCGCTTAGTTGCCGAAGGCAAACAAATTGGAATTACTCCCATTAAGCGCGACTTGGTCCTCGACACGATTAAGTATGGTGAAAGTACTTATCACGGCGTTACAACGCTTGTCTTTGGACCGGGTAAGGCTTTTGTTTTAAAGAATGCTCCCGAGGAAGAAAAGAGATTCTTAGCTTACTTTGCAGGCGAAGTAGCTGAACTTGATAATTGGCTTGACTTACCTGATGAGCCTTTAGTCCAAGTAACTTTTAATTGTGGTGGAAAATATGCTCCTGATATTGAAAAAGCAATTAACGATAAGTATGGTAAGGTGATTTCTGCCTATGGATCAGCTGATTTTGCTGTTGATGTTGATGCTTATGGAGTAAGTAAGGCTGAAGGGCTGAAGGAATTACTAGCTAAGTTTAACTTAACCGGGGATGACTTAATTGCCTTTGGTGATGGTGGTAATGACCTTCAAATGTTGAAGCTAGCTAAGTATTCTTATGCGATGGAAAATGGTATCGATGAAGCAAAGAGCGTAGCGCGTTATATAGCGCCTAAAAATTCTGAGAATGGGGTCTTTCGCGTTTTGGAAGATTATATTCATAAGTACTTAGACTAACAGCTAAACTTGTGTTCGTGCTTAATCTATGAAAGAATTAGATAATAATACAGAAGTTAAGGAAAACAAATAATGATTAAATATGAACATATCTCTAAAAATTATGGTGAGAGACTAATTTTAGATGATGTTTCTTTCACTGTAAAAGCTGGAGAAATTTTTGTCTTAGTTGGCCCCAGTGGCAGTGGCAAGACAACGCTACTCAAAATGTTCAACCGCTTAATTGAACCAAGTAGTGGTGAAATTATTTATAACGATCAAAAAATAAAAGATTATAATTTGCGCGCTTTGCGCCAAGAAACTGGCTATGTCTTACAGTCAGCTTCTTTGTTTCCAAATTTAACCGTGGGTGAGAATATCACCTTGCCGTTAGAGCAACGAAAAGGTTTTAATAAAAAAGAAAGAGACAAGGTGCAACGGACAGTGCTCAAGGGTGTACAACTTGATCCCGAAATATATCTTGACCGTTACCCTGACCAACTTTCTGGTGGCGAAGCTCAAAGAGTAGGAATTGGACGTGCCTTAGCTGGTAATCCAAAAGTAGTTTTAATGGATGAACCTTTTTCAGCCCTTGATCCCGTAGTGCGTAAGCAGCTCCAAGATTTGGTCTTAGAATTGCAGCAGCGTTTTAACGTTACGATTATCTTTGTAACGCATGACATGAATGAAGCAATCAGGATGGGTAACCAAATTGGCGTAGTCCATGATGGTCACTTAGAGCAAGTAGGTAAGCCGCGTGAAATCCTCCAACATCCTGCAACTGAATTTGTTAAAAGCTTCTTTGCTGGTAATGGAATTAAACAATCTCTTAATTTAGAGACTCTAGTTAAGAGTGAAATTGGGGTTGATGGGAAGTATTATCCTAAAACAGAGACTTTGCCGCATTATCATATTTATGATGTCAAAGACTTGGTTAAGGCTTGTTCTGACCACCCTGATAAATTATTTGTAGCCCAAACTAGCTTTGGTGACTATGTGATTGAGCCCAAACAAGTCTGGAAGTTTTTATTAAAGAGGGTGGCCAACAATGATTAAATCGTTATGGAACATGATTACCAACAATTATGCGCAAATTTGGGCCACAACCTTAGTTCACATCAGAATTTCGCTGATCTCTTTATTTATTGCGATGATTATTGCAATTCCGCTTGCCTTTTTAGTGCGCAACCACAAAAGAGCTGCGGGCTTTTTCTTACAAATTGCTGGGATCATTCAAACTATTCCTAGTTTGGCAATTCTAGGTTTACTATTGCCCTTTGTCGGAATTGGGACCGTCCCTGCAATTATAGCTTTAGTCTTGTATGCCTTAATGCCAATTTTCCAAAATACTTATTCAGGACTAGCTAATATTCCTGATAATTTAAAAGAAGCTGCAACTGCTTTTGGTCTTACTAAATGGAAGAAATTCCAAAAATTAGAATGGCCGCTTGCTTTTCCGATGATTTTGTCAGGAATTAGAATCGCCCTGGTTATGATTATCGGAACAGCGACTTTGGCAGCCTTAATTGGTGGTGGTGGTCTGGGTACTTATATTTATCAAGGGATTAACTCTGATAATACCACCGAAGTTTTACTAGGAGCGATTTTATCAGCCTTACTAGCCTTGGTATTTTCTTGGTTCTTGAGCTTTATTTCTAAAAATAAGACTAGAACCAAGGTCGGCTTGGCCATAGTTGCAGTCTTATTACTAGTTTGGGGCGGCAGCAGTGTTTACCAGCACTACCTTGAACCACAAATTCAGCCCAAGACTGCTAAAGTTGAAACTAAGAAGATTGTCATTGGTGGCAAGATGGGAACTGAGCCAGATATTTTGATTCATATGTATAAGGATCTGATTGAAGCTAATGATCCTCATACTAAAGTAGTTTTGAAGCCTAACTTTGGGACAACTAATTTCTTATTTAATGCCTTGAAGACTGATAAGATTGATATTTATCCTGAATTTACAGGTACAGTGTTACAAACAATCGTCAAAACGGGTAAGAAGACTGGCAATGACCCTAAGGCTGTTTATCAAGAAGCTAAATCTGACCTAAATAAGCAATATCAGATGACTTATCTTGAGCCGATGGCCTACCAAAATGGCTATGCTTTAGCTACAACTGAAAAATTTGCTAAAGAAAATAAATTAAGTAAGATTAGCGACTTGAAGCGAATTAACAAGAAGGTCAATGCAACTTTTGATACTGACTTTGCTAGTCAAAATGATGGCTATGTTGGTCTAAAGAAGATCTATAAGTTAGACTTTGCAACAATCAAGAGCACAGATGCAAGTATTCGTTATCAAGCAATTGCTCAAGGTAAGTCTAACTTGGTTGATAGCTTTACCACTGATCCAGAAATTAAGCAGCAAAAACTAGTCTTGCTCCAAGATGATTTGAAGTTCTTCCCGCCATATCAAGGAGCACCACTAATGACGAATAAATTTGCCAAAAAAAATCCAAAAGTCGTTAAAGCTTTGAACAAACTAGCAGGTAAAATTACGACTGAGCAGATGCAAACAATGAATTATGAAGTAAAGGTTGAACATAAGTCAACGGCAAAAGTAGCACGAGACTTCTTAATTCAACAAGGATTATTAAAGAAATAGCAAAGAATCACTTAAGACGAAGTTCTTAGGTGATTTTTTGCTAAAAATATGGTTAATTAGACTTAAAAGGAGATTTTTAGATGAGTGAGTATAATGTGGAATCGGAATATAGTAGCGAGCCCTGGGGGATAGATAATAGTACCCAGCGCTATAGTTTTGTAGCTGATGAGGGGAAGGGTAAAGGACCAAATCCGGTTGAATATTTAACTGGTGCGGTCAATTCTTGTCTTTCCATTTCTGCAGCAATGTTGATTGCTCACCGCAAACTGGATATAAAGAATTTTAAAATTAACAATACTGCCCATACTCGTAAATTAGAGCATGGGATGAGTGATGTTGCAAGGATGGACTTAGTCATTACTTTTGAAAGTAAAATGAGTCAAGAACAGCAAGATGCATTTGTGAAGAGAATGTTTGAAGTATCTACTGTTTATCAAACAATAGCCAAAGCAGTAAAAATGGATATTAAAGTTAATCCCTAAACAATGAGCTAAAGGACTAGTAATCTTTTAGCTTTTTTTATTTATTTGCTAAATTTTGCTTAATTAGACTCAGAGAAAGATTAGTTTGGTATGATAAGGATAATGAGGTGAGTTTTTATGAGTATTTATGGTGATTATCAACCAATTTTGGAAGATTTGTTAGCCCAAACTATGCAACACTTTCGTACAATTAATCAGCAGTACGCTCAAGAGCATGGCGACCACTTGTATGAACACTTAATTGGTCGGGTTAAAACTGAGGCTAGCATGGAAGAAAAGTGTAAACGCAAAAACTTGCCCTTAACAGTGCACTCAGCTTTAAAAGAAAATAAAGATAGTGTCGGTATTCGCGTGGTCTGCAATTTTATTGATGATATTTATCGCTGGATTGACCTGATTGGTTCGTGGGAAAATTCCACGATTGTTAAGAAAAAAGACTATATTACCAATGTAAAACCTAATGGCTACCGTTCTTACCATCTAATTCTGGACCAGGAATTACCCCAAGAAGATGTTGACGGTAATACACCTGGACATTACTATGTGGAAATCCAATTGCGCACCATTGCCATGGACACTTGGGCTAGTTTAGAGCATGAGATGAAATATAAGCATGAAGTTAAAAATGCCGAGATGATCAGTCAAGAATTAAAACGCGTTGCTGATGAACTAGCTTCTTGTGATGTCAGTATGCAGACAATTAGACAGCTGATTAGAGAAGAGGATTAATTATGAAAATCTTAGTCGCTGAAGATGAACCGCAGTTGCAACGTGTTTTAGTTGCGGCGATAACCAATGCGGGCTATGAAGTTGATCCCGTTGCTAATGGAAAAGAAGCAGTGGAACATGCTCGCAGCCATAGCTATGACATCATCATGCTTGATATCATGATGCCAGTGATGGATGGAATTACTGCCTTGAAAAAAATTCGTGAAACTGGTGACAAGACCTATATTTTGATGCTCACGGCCAAGGCTGAAGTTGACGACCGCGTAACGGGGCTTGATAGTGGGGCTGATGATTATTTGACCAAGCCTTTTTCGCTCAAAGAGTTGCTCGCACGCTTGCGTTCCAAAGAAAGACGTGATGATACCTTTACCCCTAAAGAGTTGTCTTATGGGGATGTAACTTTGAATGTTGAGGATCAAGAATTAGTAAGTAAAAATTCAATTAGGTTGAACAATAAAGAAACCCAATTAATGAACTACCTCTTACTCAACCAGAATAAAGAATTAACAGTTCAAGAGATTCTCAACCATGTTTGGAAAAACGAACCTGATGCCGATGAAGAAATTGTTTGGGTATATATTTCATACTTACGCCAAAAATTAAGTTCGATTCAAAGTGATGTCAGGATTGAAGGTGAAAAGGACCACAGTTTTACGTTAATTAAGTAGGAGGGAAGGATATGATACAAAAATTCCGCTGGCATTTTATTTTTCTTTCAATTGCTTCACTCTTTTTAGTGTTAATTTTTACCTTGGGTGGCTTGCTAGTGATTACCTACCATCAAAGTAGTAGCGAAGAACAACGCGTACTTACTGCCTTAGTAAAAAATGATGGTGGCCTCACTCCACAAAATGCGAAGCCAGTGCTAGGTCAGCAAAATAATGTCATTGATAGTAATTTTTTAAGTGGACCCTTTAACCCAGAAACAGTCTTTCAATACCACTATTTCACGGTTGAAGTGGGACCTGAAGGTGAGTTTACCCTCCAAAATAATGCAGCACGTAATAAGATCGATCAAGACCAAGTTTTTAGCAAGAGTAAGCAAATTCTAGCTAAGAACATCAAGAGTGGTAGGGTTTACTTTGATAAGAATATTTATGCCTTTCGTAAGAGTAAAACTGAAGACGGACAAAAGATCATTATCTTTCTGAATGAAACTTTGATTTTTAACCGTTACTTCACCCTCTTAAGAGTGAGCTTATATCTTGGAAGTTTTGCCTTGCTAGTATTTGCATTGGTGCTAATTTTACTATCAGGGCGAGCAATTAAACCAATTACTGAAACTTATAAAAAGCAAAAGGAATTCATTACTAATGCCGGCCACGAATTAAAGACCCCGCTAGCAATTATCTCGGCTAATACGGAAATGCAGGAGATGCTGGGGAATGATTCAGAATGGCTGGAAAGTACTAAAGACCAGGTTAACCGCCTGCAGACTTTGATCAACCGCTTAATTGAAGTTGCCCGTACACGTGAAAAACGGGATTTGACGTTGAGTCGGATTAATTTTTCCAAAGTTGTGACTAAGAGTGCTGCCAGCTTTAAGTCAATTATGGAACAAAAACATCTCCATTATGATGTTGAAGTTACGCCCGATCTTTATGTTAATGCCGAGCTTCATTCTTTAACTGAAATTGTTAATGTCTTGTTAGATAATGCGGCCAAATATTGTGATTCCGATGGCAATGTTAGTGTCAGCTTGCAAAAGAGTCGGTTAGGTAAAACAGCAGTTTTGAAGGTAGCTAATACTTTTGCTAATGGTAAAAGAGTTGATTATCGTCGCTTTTTTGATCGCTTCTATCGCGGCGATACGTCACATAATTCAGAAAAGAAGGGCTTTGGAATTGGTTTGGCCATGATTCATGATATGGTGCAACTTTTTGGTGGAAAGATTACCGTGCACTGGAAAGATGGCGTGATTTATTTCAACGTTAATTTGAAGCTGGTGAAGTAGAGATCTGTGCTAAAAAAGCTGTTGTTGATTAAGATTATTAATTCTATAATATTTGTAGAGAATATTTTTTTCGCTATAATTGGGGGACATTATGGTGCCACGACAGAGGCTTAGTATCTGATCGTTAGTCAAGGCAGACGATATGGTTCTGTCCAGTCCCCAGAGCTGTTAGTTATTTAACTAACAGCTTTTTTATTTCCAAAAATATCTACCGAACAAAATGGTATTTCTGCAGATTTTAAGTCAAAATATCAAAATTATGGTTTAGTGGTAGTGAACTATTTATTAAAGGAGTTAAGTAAATGAAAATATGTCCAAACTGTCAAGCTCAAGTTGAAGATGACGTAAAGTTTTGTACTCATTGTGGTTACAAGTTTGCTAATAATGCTGCTAATCAAGCTGTGCAAACTGTTGTAAATAATCAACCACCTGTGTCACCTAACTATAATCAAGCAACCAATGTTAATCCACAACCCCAACCTCAATCACAACCGGCCCAGCCTCAAAGTCAAATTACTAATCAGATTAGTAATGCAGTTCATAACTTTGATGCTCATAACCTTTGGCAATGGTTTGTTGATTCTTGGAAACACCCACTTGGTGAACAAAAAGCACCTAAGTGGTATGGGATTGTAACCTTTATTGTAGAGGACATTTTGTTTGCTCTGGGTTCAATGCTTATTGCAAATGCGGCTATGAGTAGTGCAACTTTTGGCATGTTCTCGGGTAATAGTGATACTAATGGTGCCTTTATCCAAGTATTTTTGTTCTTAATCTTATTAACCTTGGGTAGTATCCTCGCTTCATTTATTGCCAGCAAGTTTGTTTATAGTCAGACTATAGGCTTTTGGGACTATGTTAATCGCATCGCCCAAATTGATAATTTAAGTGCAATCTTTATGATTGTTGCCTTTATTGGCGCACTCATAAAAAGTGATGGACTCTTTGCTTTCTTAGTTATTTTAGCTGGAATATTCTTTGAATTAGCTGTCTTTGTGCCAGTTTTAGCAGATAAGAATGCTAAGCGCGATAAGTTCTATGGCTTGATTATTGGGGTAGTAATTCAATTAATTATTGCTGGAATTTTATTCTCTGTTTTTAAACAAAGTATTCAAAGTCAATTACAAAACTCAGTCCTACACTTGTTCTGATAATTAGACTGATAAGCCTCTTACAATAGAGGCTTATTATTTTGGATAAGTTAGAGCGTTATATATTTATCAGTTACCGACATTTTTTAGATTAGCTAGAGCAATTGCACTTTCTAATTTAGCACTTTCAGTATCGAACTCGACTTTAAATTTTGGATCTTTTAATTGTTCATTTAAATAATCGTTAAAGTTAATATTACTCATATTTATTTTTCCTTTTTCTCAATTTTCTAGAAGCAATGGGAATGGGGCATAAAAGTTCTGTTATTGTCTTATCATAGCACAAACTTTATTACTGCTAATGATAGAATGTCTAAATGTTCCTACTAGATACACAACAAAGAGATTTTACAAGTTTTGGTTACATATAAGATAACTATGTTTTAATAGAAGAATAGTTTTGTATTAGAAGAATATTATATAGGAAGTAATAATACATTTTACTGATAAGATAAAGTTCTGCGATTGCATAGGAGGCTGAGTATAAATGAGTGAAGAAGTATTAGAAAAAGTAAATAAACTTAAAGAAGCAGATAAAATTGCCTTTAATTTAGAGCAAGTAGAAGATAAAAAGCTCGCTCTGCGCCAACTTGGGCAAGTATTAAATGAGGCAGGACTGGTGCAAGTCGGTGCGGCAGAAGCCGAGATTATTACTGTTTATCAGCAAAATGTTGAGCAAAGATTACAAGATTACTTAAAAAGCACTCATGAAGAAGCAGACAAGCTAGTTCTCAATGAGGCGGTACTGGCGCACTACCAAAAAGCAGACTCCGAAGATGCCGAGCTGGTACAATCATATAAAGAAAATTTGATTACCTACAGTTTGATCGTGCTAACATTTGCCAATGAAGTGAATGCCTTACGCGCTAGCAAAAATGGGTCAGAATACCGTGAGGCATTTGAGCGACTTGATCGTCATCGTACCAATGTCCATGATGCTTGTCTTTTTGATATTAAGGTGATTAATCAAATGGCGCTGCAAGATGGTGTTGGGCAATTCGTGGTAACTGAGCTAACGAAGCCTAACAGGACTGACTATGGGGCAGCGATTGTTAAGTTGTGCTATCGAGGGATGGTGGCGCAGTTGAAGGATTAATTGAATAAGAGGATGAAGAACACAATTCAGTAAGAATTGTGTTTTTTTGATAGTATATCTGCAGATTCGCGGACAAGGGAAAAACAATATGATTTAATCTTGGTTGGTGTTGTTAAAGCAACGTAATATTAATTAATTTATGGAGGATAATATGTCTATCAAGAAAAATAGTATTTGTAAAATTGCCCTTAGTGCAGCTTTAGTTTTAGGTGGAACTTCATTAATTTCTGCTCATACTAGTTCTACTGTACATGCTGATGTGGTTGATTTTTGGGGTCCAGAAGGTCCACTTTGGGGAGATACAATTGGTGGAAATGAAGCCAGCTCAACAAGTGATTCAACTGAATCAACTAGTCAAAATGATACACAAGCAAGCGATTCAAGTAATCAAGAAGCAGCACAAACAAGTGATGCAAGTGAATCAACCCAAGCAAGTGACAATTCAGCTAATGAAGTAAATTCTAATAGTGAAAGTACAACAGCAGCTGCAAGTAACGATGCAGCCACTACCAATGCTGCAACTGATACTCACGCTGTAGCAAGTACCAAGAGTGCTACTCCAAATGCAACTGATTCAACTACTATGACTGAATTACCACAAACTGGTGCAAAGGCAAATGCAGGAATTTTAGCTGGTTTAGGAAGTCTTTTATCATTAGTCGGATTATTTGGAATTCGTAAGAAGTTAAACTAAATAATTTAGTTAATTTTAAAGATTAAACATCTCATAATTGTTAGATATGGTTCTAACTATGATGAGATGTTTTTTTATTACGAGAGAAATTTCAACGTGAGTCATATTGTAATTAATGTAAATTGTTGTAGCTAAATTAACACTCTTAAAATATAATCGAAAAAATTTTAGGTAAATCTGCAGATTTGAGGACAGGATAAGAATTATGTGTTTTTATTAAGTAGCAAAACATGTTATTTATATTTAAGAATTATGTGAGGAAAATATGTTTAATAAAAAATTACAAAAATTCTCAATTAGAAAATTAACTGTTGGTGCTGCTTCAGTACTGATTGGTATTTCATTTGTCTCGATGAGAGATAACAATACTGTACATGCTGCAGATATGCCAGTGGCTACTACTGCACAAACTAGTTCAGCATCAAGTGCAATCGAAGCTGCACAAGCTCATGTTAATAGTGCTCAAACTAATCTTAATAAGGCTCAAAGCAATTTAAATGATGCACAACAAAAGGCTGCTCAAGCTGATAAAGCTTATGAAGAACAAGCCTATAAAGAAGGCGATGCTGCTCAGAAAGCAACTGTCATGAAGAAAGCGTTAGATACAGCTACTAGTAAAGTGGCTGATGCTCAAAAAGCGGTCGATAACGCTAATAAACCAGGTGTAAAAGAAGCTGCAAAGAAAAATGTTGCAGATAATGAAGCTAAGTTAAAGCAAGCACAAAGTGATGAGCAATTAGCTCAACTTAGAGCTAATAATGCAAAACATAACATTGCGGATGCTACTCAAGATGTAAATTCTAAACAGAGTAATGTTAATGCAAAACAAGCTGATAAGAATAAAGCTGATGCAGATGTAAAAGCAGCTCAAGATGCATTAAAAGGTACTGGTGTTGAAGAAGCAAGTAAGGCCTTAAGTGATGCTAATAATAAAGTTAGCCAAGACCAAACTAATCTTAAAAATGCTGATAAAGCAGTTGATCAAGCAACTCAAGATAAAAATAAGAGTGACAAGAATTTAGCGGATGTACAAAGTGTTGTAGATAAGGCTAATAAAGATCAACAAAATGCCCAAACTGATTATGAAGCTAAGAAGCAAGCTAGTGATGAAGCAAATAAACCAGTTGTTGAAAAACAAAATGAAAAAGATCAACTTCAAAAACAATTGGATGATTTGAAGGATAAGTCAAAGAATAATATTGTTATTTCTGATGTTGATCGCTTTAAGCAAGCATATGCTTATGCAATGCAACATGATGAAATGATGTCTGATGCGGATGCAGCATGGTCTAAGGAAGAAAACAGCAAAAATCATTTTATTTCATCAGAAGCTGATAAGAAAGAAATTGTTGATCCTGGTCATTTAACTGATGCTCAAGTTGAGGAATTATCATTATTTATCAGTGATTTGGAAAGTAAGGTTCGTGCACAATTAGGATTTGGACCAGATCAAGTAACAAAAGGATCAATTGAATTTGTTAAGGCAATTGCGCAAAGATATGCTCAAGATTATGATGATGGATCTTGGAAGCCGGGATGGCATGATGCAACTGGAATCAATGATGTATCAAAAGAGTTTGGATTAGATTCTAACGAGAGCTCAGATCGTAATGTATGGCAAAATTATGAAGATTTAGGAGAACACTATTCTTATTACTTTAAAGATAAATCGGTTACTATGGATCAATTAAAAGAAGAGGCTTATAGTACATTGTTAGATATGATTTTGCCTGCAAGTGAAGGAAATGTTGCTCCTGGAGAATCTGGATTTGAAATGGGTCATACTCGTGGAGTAATAAATATCAAATATGATGAAAATAGTAATAAGGTAGTTGATCAATTAACTCCAAGTCCTCTGGTTAATGCACAAGTGTACTATGCAAATAAAAATTTAGAAAATTACAAGACCAATTTGCAAAAGTATCAAAATTTATTAGAAAATGGTCCTGTAAAATCTGATACCATTTATACTACAACATATGAAGTTGTTAGTGCCGATCGTGATGGAGGTAATGTTAATCAAGGAACTACATTTATAGTTGAAATAAGTGTTAAGGATGGCAAGTCCACTATTGATGTTTTAGAAAATAATAGTTGGAAAACAGTATCAGAAGATGAATTAAAAACTATTTTGCCTCGTTTCATTAAAAACTGTGAAGATACTATTCCACAGCTTGAACAAGAAGCAAATAAATACGATAAATTAGCACAAGAAGATTTAAAGAATAGAAGTATCAGCTCTGCTACAAGTTTTAGTTTTCATTCACCGTTCAGTGATGATGAGTATGGCAGTTATAAATATTTAGATGTACACTTTATAAATGTAAATCCAGATGATATTGAAGATACTTCAAAATTTAGTACTGAAATTATTCCATCTTATGAAGATCAAATTGCAAATGTTACCAAACAGTTGGAAACAGCAAATCAAGAATTAGTTGACTTACAAGCTGCTGCAAAGTCAAAGAATGATGCTACCGCTCAAGCAAAACAAGTATTGGATAAAGCTCAAAATGCAGTCCAAGCTTCACAACAAACTTTGAACAATGCACAAATTGTAAATAATAATGCACAAAATCTTTTAAGTAAAGCTCAAAAGACTCAAGCTCAACTTCAAAATAAATTATCTAATGATCAAAATGATCAAAAGGCAAAACAAGCTGTCTATGATAAGTTAACTGTTGATCAAAAGCAAAAGGCAGATATTTTAAATGCTAGTCTTGCAGCTCAGACCAAAGCAGCAAATGCACTTAAGGATGCTCAAAATGCTTTAGCATCAGCACAAAGTGAGTTAGATAAAGCTAAGCAAGTTCAAAGCAACTTAAATAATGATGTATCTGCGAAGACTAAGGTTGTTCAAGAAGCTCAAACAGCTCTAAATAAGGCTAAACAATATCTGGCTAACCTAAATAATGCACCACAAATGTTAGCTGTAGCATTAAGTAGTCAAAAACAAGCTCAAAGTGACTACGATAATGCTAAAAAAGATGCAGATAAAGAAGCTCAAAAACTTAAGAACTTAACTCCAGCAAAAGATGCAGCAGATGAAGCTGTTGCTAAAGCTGAAACTGGAGTAAAAGATGCTCAACAAGAATTAAGCAACGCTGAGAGTGAATTAGCTTCTGCTCAAAGCGCTTATGAAGCATCTCAAATTCCAGTAACTAATAATTCTAATAGCAAAGAAACTCCAATGACTGGTGTTGCTCACATTAAGAACAGCATTACTTTAGTAAATGGTAAGGGTGAAGCAGTTTCTCAAACTATTAATGCTGAAACTAACTACAAGGTATTTGCTAAGAAGACTATCAATGGTAAGACTTACTACAGATTAGGTACTGATAATCAATGGGTTGTTGAAGATGCTGTTTCTTCAATTACTGATGGTGTACCTGCCAAATCTAATACAGAAGAGTCATTTGCAGCTCATGGCTATATTCCTGTATTGAAGAGTCACCCAACATGGAAGATTGCACTTGTAGATGGTAATGGTAATTACACTGGTCAGTACTTACCAACTAACACTAAGTGGAAGGTATTTGCTAAGAAGACTATCAATGGTCAAACATACTACAGATTAGGTACTGACCAACAATGGATTCCAGCAAACTTCTTACAAGTTAAGAAGACTGGTGTGGTAAAAGCTAACCCAGTAAAGAACCACCCAACATGGAAGATTGCATTGCTTAACCAAAATGGTGAATATACTGGTAAATTTGTAAAGCCAAATACTAGCTGGAAAGTCTTAGATGTTGAATTCATCAATGGACGTATGATGGCTAGAATCGGTAACCAAGCACAATGGATTCCAATGGATTACGTTGCTTGGGTGAAGTAATTAGGGTAGCTTTATACGTAAATGTCTAAAAAGAAGCTATTGTAAAATATAGCTTCTTTTTATTTAAGGGAGAAGTAATATGAATAGAGAAGATACGCAACATGTTTTATTAGTTATGGGTAATGGATTTGATATACAGTGCGGCTTACATACTAATTACAAAGATTATTTTTCAAAAAGATACAATCTTGATTGGGATAATAAAGAAGAAATTGAAGAGTTTAGAACTGTTTTTCAAAAAGCATTAAATAAATTTCCATATTATTCAACTCGTAATTGTAATGGGTGAGGTAAAAACTACTTTTTTAATGAGTTTTCATAGAGTAAAGAATATGAGAAATTAAAAGACATTCCTAATCCTACTAATTGGGATATCGTGTTTTTAGCATTGTACGTTACTTTGAAAGAAAATACTGATGTTGAATGGAATAGTATCGAAGAGATTATCTATGAAGTTATTAGAGTTGTTTTTGAGGAAAACAAGGAATTAAACTTAGAATTTCAGAATGAAGAAGATAGAGAATGGATTTCTCAATTAATAAGATATATATTTAGTGAGTCAAGAGGTCTAGAAAATAGTGTAATAAAAGATCTTGAGCAATTTGAAGAAAATTTTGGAAAATATATTTCTAATGAGTTAAACAATAAATATTATTCTAATGTTGCTGTACTAATTAATAAATTAGTAAAAGACAATATAGATAAAGAAATAAGTTTAGATGTCTTAAATTTTAATTATTCCATAAATCAACAAGATGCTGAGGCAATTATTAAAAGAATTAATAGGGTTTCTTTAAATAGTTGGAGAAATATTCATGGAACTGCAAGATATTTTGGTGAAGAAATGAAACCTATCTTTGGAATTGATATGCATGATATTTTAGAGAACGAAAATGCAAGTTATTCTGGTGAATTATCAGAACAAAACTATAATTTTAATAAGCTTCCATTTAATGATTCGAAGGTTATTTTTACAAAATTTTTTAGATTATTATTTGGTAATAAAGATAATTCAAATATTGCTTTAAATAAATTTTCTTCTAATATTGATAAAATAATATTTTATGGTCATTCACTAAGCCATGCTGATTATTCTTATTTTGAATCAATTTTTGATATGTATGATATTTATAATATACATAGTAAAGTTGAATTAGACTTTTATTATCATCACGTTCATAATCCTCAAAATTCAAAAAAATTAAATACAGAAAATATAAATAGTAGACGAAGTAGTGTGAAGAATATTGTTAATTTATTAACATCGTATGGTCAAACTTTAGGAAAAGAGAACCATGGAGAAAATATAGTAAATCGGCTTATATTAGAACAACGATTGCATGTATTGGAAAGTCCAAAATAGAAGTTTGAATAAAAATTTAAGTCGATTAACCTTATAATTTCATACGAATTACAAGATGTTTTCCTATTTTAAGTAGATTAGTTAATCTCTATCAAAGACAAAAATATAATAATTTAATTTAATAATAATATTGATGAAAAAATATAGTATAGATAAAAGGGATAAGATTATTGGTAGAATTATAGGTTGTTTTGCGGCAAATTTTGCTACTGCGCTTGCTCAAATTTTTGGAAGCAATATTTTTGATACTTTACAATTAATTTTTAATCTTAAAGACAACTACTATAACAGTGAATTAAACTCTTGGTTTAAGATAGTACAGAAAATTGGTCCAATCTTTTCTCAGATACGAAAAACGTTTCTTTTAGGTTGTAATCCAAATTTCTTCTTAATTAGCAAAATTATAATAATATTAATCATAGTTTTCATAAGTGTAGAAGAAACTAAATTTATAGTGATTTTTGGTTTAATATATTTAGTATTGAGAATATTAAATGTTGTAGGACTAGTTAAAAGTATATGCTTTTTAATTTTCGAATTTTTTGCACTTATAATAATCAATATTATTAGAAAGGCTTACGTAAAGTTAAATAAGAAAAAAATAAGAGTTGCTTTTAAAATAGTCGATGATACTGATTTATTAATAATTGAGTTATGTTTAATTTGCATTTCTATTGGTTATGCTTTTATTGCATTAGTACTACCAATAACTTTTACCAAAACTTTATTTGGTCTTGTAAGTAGTTCTGTTTTAATTCCCATAATGAAATATATTAATTTTATTTCTTTGGATTAAAATAGATATCATAAATATGTAATCAATAGAATAAAGTTGTTACATTTTTGAAGACTAAAGAAAAATTCACAAAAATACCCCACAACTCCATCCGAGTTATGGGGCTTTTTTATACCCAAAATCACCTTAAATATACCTTTCAAAAAAAATATTTTTAGGTAAATCTGCAAGTTCGTGGACAGAATTCAAAAAGTATGTTTTGATGACATAGGATTTGGAGGAAAAAATTAAAAAGTCGATTTGGAAGATTTTCCAATTTAATTTCAAACCCAAATTAAGATAAGAGTGAATCTAAAAAGGGTGGGAAAGTAAGCTTTGATTATTGGAGATTATCTTAGACAGCAACGCTTAGCTTTGAAGCTGTCGAGAAAAGAATTTTCTAAGAATGTCATTGATAGTTCTCATTTAGCCCATATTGAAAATAATCGTAATGAAATTCGTGCCGTTACTTTTATTGAATTGCTAAATGAGAATAATATTTCGATTTTTGATTTTTTAGAAAATTTTGGTTCTTTTCATGCTCAAAGTCATGCCTTACAAATTAAGGCTAGTGAAGCATTTTTTAATAAAGATGTTGCTGCACTGGAGGAGTTAATTAAGACTAATCCTTACCCTCATTCTGTTTCTGTCCAAGTTATAAAGTTCATGATTAATAAGTTGAATGGTCAGATGGATGCTTTTCCGCGTAAGAGTCGCGCGATTATTAAGAAGTATCTACTGGCTATTGAGGACTGGGATGAAAATTGTTTGTGGATTCTTGCTAATAGCGTTGAACTTTATGATATGGAAGAGATTGAGCGAATTGTTGATTGGCTCATGCATAGTGAACGAGATTTTGGTGAATATACTGATTATCATGTTAAGTTGCTTGCCCAGATTGTGATTAATTATTTGAAGCAAGCTTTGCGTAAGGATTGTGACCATGGTCAGATTGCCCAGGCTTATCAGTATCTGGAGGAGCTGCCAAACCGTTCAATTATTTTTTATGAGAAGCTGGAAGCTCTTTATATGAAGGCTGCCCAGAAGGGCCGCTGGGATCAGATGTTTGCCATTTCACAATATCTTGATTTGTTTTAAACCGTTACTAAGAAGATAACCACTTCTTCGTGTTGCTTAAGAGAGGATACGAGGTGGAAGATTGAAGATAGGGGTACGCTTAAAAAATATTAGGAAGTTTTTGGGCTTAACTCAATTGCAATTTAGTGCTGGAGTTGTGACTGAATCATTTTATTCCCGCGTTGAGAATGGTCGTAGCAATATCAGTATGTCGAAGTTGATTGAGCTTTTGAATTATCATCATGTGTCCTTATATGATTTTTTTGAGCCAGCTTTTAAGGGCAATATTGAGCAGCAAGCAGTCCTGGCCTTTCTTGATCGTGATGTTAAACGCCTGGAACATTATCAGCCAATTAATGATAAACAAGAAACGGCAATTCAGTTGATGCTGAACATTTTATGGGGGGGTAAATCAGGCTTCTAATACACTTGATGAGGATTCAATTACTTATTATTTTAGTGAGGTTGATAACCCTGAAAAGAATATTTTTGCTTGGTGTTTGTTAGCTTATATTTGTTCGCTAACTGAGCTTAATAAGATTGTCGATGAGGTAGTAATTGCTTTAGCAACAATTGACGATGACTTTTCCTTGCGTATTTTGACTAATACTTTGATTACTTGTCTGGAACGCTTTTACCAGGCAGGACAAGTGAAGAAGGCCCGAATTGTTGTAGAGATAATCCAAGAAATTCCGCAAAGATCAGTGCTAGTTTTAGAGCACGTTGTCGGTAAATATTATTATACTTTGCTTAAGGGAAATGAGGACCAAGTCCATGGGATAAAAGGTCTGTTAAAAGATACTGGATATGAATATATTCTTTCGCTAAAACCGGCAAAAGACTGATATGTTGCTTAAATTTTTAAGAGTTTAATATTATTTGTGAACGTACTTATTGATAAAAAGTTGAAGTTATAATTAAAATATGACAGAATTAACATAATTATCAAAGAAAGGAGAATTATCATTATGGAAACATCTAGTTCTACAATGTTTTGGGTAGTAGGTTAATTAATAATCAGTATGGATTTAATATAAGACGAAATAAGTGTAATAATTCTGAATTTTAAAGGAATTTACATTTAGATCGTCTTATTTATTTTTATAATTTTAGTAAGAAATGATTAGTCATGGATGAGAAAGATGTACTAAATATAATGGTAAATTTTTTCCGCTTATAAATCCAAGAAAACAAATTCTAAAACAAAATATTAGAGAGACTATTAAAAATAATGGAGTGTTACAAATAAAATTGTTTGGTGAAAAATCATGTGGTTGGCGAGCAATTTTATCTAGTGAAGCTCCAGTTACTATTACACAAGATGTAGAATGGGATAAGGGAAGTCTTCCACATCTCAAAAATTTTAATTATGATTTAAGACCGTATAATCTGAATAAAGGACATTTATTAGCCAAAAATTTCTTTGATAAGAAAATAATAGAAAGTAAAAAGTATGAGCGTTCAAATAATGGAACTTTCAGTGATTTTACGAGTAAAAATAATCTAGATAATATTTATTTACAGTTTCAAAGTGCTAATAATATTCAAGAGGAGTTTGAGAAGAGTATAGTAAAGTATTTAGAGATGAAATTACATAGTAAAAATTTAAACGTTTATTATGAAATACAACCAATATTTTTACAAGCAGATGATGTTATTCCAATAGGAAATCGAATATTTGCTTGTTCGAATTATGCTGAGAATTTAGACTATAATTCAAATTCTCAAATAAACTATCCACTTCCTTTTCATGTCTTTATACCTAATGTTGATAGTGCCTTAAAAATAAAAAAATCAAATACCAGTAGGCCGTTTTATAAAAATGGAGATATTTTTCCTTTAGTAAGATAACAGGCAATTAGTATAGTTTGAAAAAAGTTTTATCAATTATAACGGAGTCATTCTATTCTAAAGTTGAGCGTGGGGTCCACTCAATTGATGCCGACACCTTAATTAATATTTTGGCTGCCCACCACTTTGACATTTTGCACTTTTTTAGCCTCATTATTAGTCAGAATACCGCGGGTGAACCTAATTATGAGTTAATTAATGAGATTAGTTTTGCCCAGAATAAAAAAGACCTTGCTAGACTTGACGAGATCAAGGCTGAGCTTGAGCGTCGAGATGAGGTCGATTTTAATATTAAGTCACGCTTGCAAATTGCCTATGCCTGGGTGCTTCATTCGAATAAGTTAGTTTCTCCTGAGATTAAGAATAAGATTAAGTCGAAGATTTTACATGCTGACTGGAATCGCTATGCTTACCATAGTTTGAGCCAGATTGTGGTATTGCTAGATGTGGATGAAGCATTTGAATTATATCAATCTGCCTTTAAGGCTTTTAAGCGGAACCAAAAGTTCGATACTTTATCACTACAATTTATTTGTTTGGCGTCAATTAACTTTTTGAATTGTTGTTACCACCAAAATGCGGAACAAAAATATATTGAGCCCGTGATTGAATTTTTGCGGACGTTGCCGGTTGATCCTGTGATTGGTTTTTACCAAGTACTGGCGACATATTATGAAACTTTGTTTGCCCAAGATCTGGAGAAGTTGAAGTGGATTACGTTGGTGATTAAACAAAGTGGTTATTTGTCTACTATTGTGGATACTTTGCCAGAGGAAATAAAAAATGAGTTAAAAAAATAGGCTTAGGAAGATACTCCTAAGCTTTTTGAATATTTAAAATGATAAAGTTGAGGCTAGATAAAATAATAATTTATTCTGCATCTTTATTGCTTAAAAATTTAACCAATCGATTTGTATCATTGTCACTTAACTCGCCGATATATTGAATTCGTGTAGAACTTTTGGTAATGCTATAAATTTGATAAGTATCAATCCAAGAATGTCTTTTTAAACCTGTCAAAGCATATTCCTTTATTTCAAAATAATGCTTTTTTATTTTTTTAGATTTATTCTGAAATTTTGTAGTGATATCCCAAAAGTAAATTTTTGTTTCGTCTTCTCTAAGAATGTAAATAGGTCTCCTCTTACCTCCGGGAAGTTGAATAAAGCGAACGTATGCAGTGGCAATCTTATTATTCATCTTTTTCAAGCCATTCTTTTAAGTTTTCGGGATTGTCTAAATCTACAGTAGGTAAGTTTTGTGTCATTTTTTGAATTTGCAGTTCATCTTTTTCCCGCTCTGTTAGTGTTGTTGAAAATGGTAAGCCATCTTCAGCAATTAACCGTTTGTAAAACATTGTAATTGCGGTAGTAGGAGTTAACCCTAACTTTTTTAAAATTGCATTTCCTTCTTCTACAATGCCATGATCAACTTGAACTTGTATTCTTTTTTTAGTAGTAGAATTAGAACTCATACTTTTACTTCCTTTCACTTATTTGTTACTCAAATTATACTATAAAATGAGTAATATAGAGTATAAGTGATACAAAAAATAGTTTATCAGATTAAATAAATAAAAAGATGAAATCTAGAAAGATTTCATCTTTTAAATAGATAGATTACATTTGACTATATCTTAATTCTGACTGACTTAAGTCAATCGTATAAGTTTCTGCTTCAAGTGGGCGTTTAGTCATCACTTGGTCAGTTGAATAAATAATCAAACCTAATTGTGAACCAGCAGGCACGTTATAGAAGGTAGGTTGTAAGTAAAATTCCAAGTCATAAAATTCGCCAGGCTTAATTGGACGCGCCTTTTTCATATCGGCATAATTTTGCATGTTCATATGCGCCTTGGTAATTAACTTAGCTTTGGTAACTTTATCGGGCACAAATTCTTGTAAATATTGCGTGCCAAAACGATAGCCTAATTCTTGAATTTGATCCCGGAAGAATTTTGGCGTTGGTGTTAAACGTTTACGCTGGCCTAATTCTACTAAGGCAACTGAAATTTGTCCTTTAGCTAAACTTGCACTAACACGTAATTTGATTTTTGGTCGACCCACAATCGTGATAGGGTGGATATAAGGATCAGTTACAAAACGTAATTGTTGATCAGTCCATTTCTCTTTGCCAGTGATAAATTCATATTCCCACTGACTTTCAGAAATTTTGGCTTCTTTAAAGGTCTTACCACCTTCATCAGTAAAGGAAAGCTTGGCATCATCATTGCCACCTTCTTTAAGCAAATTGCCGTCTGCTTCAGGATAATAGATTTCTTCATGACCCATTTTATTATTCCAGTTAGGTTCGCCATGCCAAATATCAGGATAGATATTATCTTGCCATAAAACTGTATCCCATTGCTTGTAAGCATTGTTTTCAATTCCTAATAATTCATGACAGAACCAGAGGTTCATCAAGTCAGTGAAGTCGATTGAAATCAAATTGTTCATATTATAGTGGGGACCTTGGTGCAAGAATAATTTATGTTCAATTGGCAACTTGGAAATCTTTTGCCAAAGTTTATAAACATTTTTAGGCTTAACATTCCAATCATTTAAGCCATGCACTGAGATCCAAGAACATTTAATGCCATCGGTGTGATGACGGTAGTTGCGTGCTTCCCAGAAGTCTGAATATTGGCCGGTTTTACGATCAGCTTTTTCAAGTAACTTCTTTTGCATAGCATCATATTTAGGCTTGATCTTTAAGTAGTTACCAGCATCCCACAAGTTAGACTGACAGGTTTCAGCTAACATATCCAAGTCTTCACCTTGGCATTCACCAGGAGCAACTACTAAGCCGTGTTCACGGTAATAATCATACCAAGAAGAGATGGCAGCTTCAGAAACTACAGTTTTAAGACCAGCAACACCAGTAGTAGCGATAGCGATTTGCAAGGTGCCAAGATAAGAGCGGCCAGTCATACCGATATTGCCATTACACCAAGATGCCTTAACTTCTTGACTACGCGAGCGGTCAGTGTAGGCAATGCGATCGCCGTGAAGCCATTCAATAATTGCTTTAGCAGATTCAGTTTCTTCAGGTGCGCCAGTGATGCGGAGGCCATCGCTGCCACGAGTTCCAATTCCACCAGCATAAACATTAGCAAAACCGCGAGCTAGTAAATATTCATTTAAAGTATAGGCAGCCTTGTGAACGGCATCTTCGCTAGCTGCTTGATTTGCATCACTTGGCTTTTTAGCGGCAACTTTGGGCATAGCTTCATAATGGATATCTTGCGCTTGACTCGCATCTTCTAAGTTCACGTCAACGCTGTGGTTTTTAGCTGCATTATCAATGATTCCACCAAAGTAAGGATCAGCGGTGTAAAGGGCAGGGATTGGCATGGTTTGTGATTCACTAGGACGGAATATTGTCACTTGTAATAAGTCAGCTTTGCCATCTTCATCGGTGTCGAGGTCACTTTCAACATAAACGACTTCACGAATAACCTTGCTCATGTCAAAGACAGGAAGGGATTTACCGTTAAAGTACATGAATTTATTTTGACCATAAAATTGCGTAAAGTAACCTTTACCTGCCATCACATCAATTAAGGTTTGACCATTTTTACTACGAGTATTAAGTAAGCGATAAAAAGCTTTAATTAAAGTGGCTTGGTCAAATTCTGCTTCCTTGATAAAAGGCAGTGCATTACGCTTCATCAAATTGAGCGGATCTTTTAAATCATAGTCATAACCGCCATGGTAGCCTAATAATTGCAAAGCGACATTATAGAAAACCTTTTGCGAGATAGTTTGTGGATTTGCATTTAAATAGGTAGGTAATTCTTCTTGGTCGTTTGCGGCAAATTCAGATAGCTTAGCTTGTTTTGCCTTAGCAGTCTTAGCCTCAACGATTATTTTCCCAACTAGGTCAGCAAATAAATCTTTTACTGCAAGTTCTTGCCAATCCTGGGGAAGAAAGTTAATGGTAGTTAATTCTTTGATTTGATCTTGGGTGGATGTTTCCACATAGCCATATTGATTGTATTTCATAGGGACCTCCTTAATCTCATTACTTAATCACCTTAAATTCTACTAGTTTTGCAAGGTGAAGGGAAAAGAAAAAGGAGATAGATTTTTAAGTAAACAAAAAGCATTACCAATCCACCAATTGGTAATGCTTATTTACTTTTGTTGTAGCTCCACTAATAGTGGAAATAGTAACTGCTCTATTCGACCACTGGTTGAATAGTCGACACAACCATAAAAAGAAATAGTCGTATTACTCGACCCTCAACGCTTATAATTCTTTTAATAGGTTGCACAAATATTGTAACATAATCTTTTTCTTTATAATAGGGTGACAGATTCTTGAAGTTGTACCTGAAATTTGAGAAGAGGGCTAATTTAACAAAATTAAGCTAAGTAATTTTGATATAATTATTGAGCGACTATTGCCTCCTCTTTGAAAGGAGGTGAGGTTTTATGAAGTGGTTTATCACTTTTATTGTGGCTCCACTAATAGTGGAAATAGCAACCAAGCTATTTGATTATTGGTTGAGTAATCGCCACAATAAATAATAGAAAAAATAGTCGTATTACTCGACCCTCAACGCTTATAATTTTAAGTGATAAAAAAGCATTACCAACCTCACTTGGTAATGCTTTTTGAGTTTTATGAATTTGGTTTATCACTTTCTCGGAATCTATTATACCATGTTAAAAAATTGCAGTGCAAGTTATTAATGGATGTTTAAAGTGAAATAAGTTTATTTTTACTTTGCAGGTACAGATTCTTGAAGTTGTACCGGAAAATTAAGAACATAGGTAAGTTAGCAAAATTTGGCTAGTTAAGTTTGATATAATTGATGAGCGACTATTACCTCCCATCGAAAGGAGGTGAGCTGATGAAATTTGTTATTAGTATCATTGTGGCGCCTTTGATTGTTGAAATAGTGTCATCACTATTTGATCATTGGTTGGATGATCGTGACAATAAAAGGCGAAAATAGTCGTTCCATACCAACACTCAACGCTTAAAATGTTTTAAGTGATAAAAAAAGCATTACCATTTTCCCGTTTGGTAATGCTTTTTGAGCATGATGAAATTTATTTGTTATTAGTTTCAAAGTGATTATACCATGTTTGAAATATAGTAGGCAAGTTTGCAATTAATTACTTAAATTAAAAATTGGTAAGTTTTGTCAAAAAATTTTATAATTAATTTGTAAGAATAGATATTGGGAGGGCTAAATATGGCGCAAGAAACTCGTGCACAAGCAAAACGACTTTATGATACATTTCATCCAGACCACTATGATGTTTATTTAGACATTAGTCGTCAGGAGAAGAAGTTTACTGGTAAAGTTACTGTTACTGGTGAAGAATTAGAAGATACCATTAAACTTAACCAAAAATTTTTAGATATTAAATCAGTCAAAGTAAATGACACTCCAGTAGAATTTGATTTTAATAATGAAGATGAAGTAATTAACATTATTAGTAATCAAACTGGTAAGGTTAAAGTTGAAGTTGAATTTGCAGGTAAGTTAACTGATTCAATGATGGGAATTTATCCTTCTTATTACCAAGTAGATGGTGAAAAGAAGGAATTAGTTGGTACCCAATTCGAAACAACTTTTGCCCGTCAAGCATTCCCATGTGTGGATGAACCTGCTGCTAAGGCAACCTTTAGTTTAGCAATTAAGTTCGACGAACAACCTGGAGAAACCATTATTTCTAACCAACCAGAAGAAAAGGTAGAAGATGGCGTCCACTACTTCAAAGAAACAGTGCGCATGTCTACTTACTTGGTTGCCTTTGTCTTTGGTGATATGCAAAAGAAGCTTACTAAGACTAAGTCAGGTGTTGAAATTGGTGTATTTGCTACTAAGGCACATAAGGCTAAAGAATTAGACTTTGCTTTAGATATTGCTAAACGTTCAATTGAGTTTTATGAAGATTTTTATGAAACTCCATATCCTTTGGAACATTCATATCAAGTGGCACTACCTGACTTTTCAGCCGGAGCAATGGAAAACTGGGGTTGTGTAACTTACCGTGAAGCATACCTTTTGCTTGATCCTGATAACACTTCATTAGAAATGAAGCAATTAGTGGCTACTGTGATTGCGCACGAATTAGCTCACCAATGGTTCGGTGACTTAGTAACCATGGAATGGTGGGACAACTTGTGGCTTAACGAAAGCTTTGCTAACATGATGGAATATGTAGCAGTTGATGCCTTGCAGCCAGATTGGCATATTTGGGAAATGTTCCAAACTACTGAAGTTCCTCAAGCACTTCAAAGAGATGCAACTGATGGTGTCCAATCAGTTCATGTGATGGTTAATGATCCGCGTGAAATTGATGCCTTGTTTGACGGCGCGATTGTTTATGCTAAGGGTTCACGGATGTTAGTAATGGTTCGTGCACTTCTTGGTGATAAGGCATTACGTGAAGGCTTAAAGAATTACTTTGCTGCTCATAAATATGCTAATGCCACTGGGGATGACTTGTGGAAGGCTCTTGGTGAAGCTTCTGGCTTAGATATCGGTAGCATCATGCATTCATGGCTTGAACAACCGGGTTATCCATTAGTAACAGCAAGCGTAAAAGATGGCAAACTAGTTCTTAGTCAAAAACAATTCTTTATTGGTGAAGGTAAAGAAGTTGGCCGTACTTGGCAAATTCCATTGAATTCAAACTATGAAGCAGTTCCTCAAATTATGAAGGACAAGGAAGTTACGGTTGGCGATTACAATGACTTACGCGCTAATAATGGTTTGCCATTTAGATTAAATGTTGGTAATAACTCTGATTTCATTGTGAAGTATGATCAAAAATTATTAGACGATATTTTGGCTAATGTTGATGAACTAGGTGCAGTTGATAAGCTACAACTTTTACAAGACTTCCGCTTGTTAGCTGAAGGTGGTCAGATGTCTTATGCTGAAATTGTCCCATTACTACCTAAGTTTGCTGATTCAACTTCTCCAATTGTAGCTAATGCTTTATACAGAATTATGGCAAGCTTGCGTAACTTCGTTGAACCAGAATCTAAAGAAGACACTGAATTACGTAAACTTTATAATTTACTTTCGGAAAAACAAGTTGCGCGTTTAGGTTACTTACCGCGTGAAGGTGAATCTATTGATGATAACCTTTTACGTCCAATTGTGCTAAGTGCATCTCTCTATGGTGAAAATAAGACAACGATTGATAAGTTACATGAACTATATGAAAAAGATAGTGATAACTTGGCAAGTATGTCAGCTGATATTCGTGGCATCGTTTTAGATAATGAAGTACGTAATTTTGGTAGTATGACTTTACATGATAAGTTATTGAAACTCTATGTAACTACTTCAGATCCAAGTTTGAAACAAGATTTATGTGGAGCAATTACTTACACTAAAGAGCCTGATTTAATTGATGCAATTGTCGATGATTTTGAAGATCCGCAAGTAATTAAGCCACAAGATTTACGTGCATGGTACCGTGGGGTGCTAGCTAATAACTACGGTCAAACACAAGCTTGGGATTGGATTAGAACTGATTGGAACTGGCTTGAAGCGACTGTTGGTGGTGACATGGAATTTGCAACCTTTGTCACAGTAACTGCTAATATCTTCCACACCCGCGAGCGATTAGAACAATTTAAAGACTTCTTTGAACCAAAACTTAATACGCCAGGTTTAACCCGCGAAATTAAGATGGATATTCGGGTGATCGAAACTAAGGTTAACTTAGTTGAAAAAGAAGCTGCTAGTGTTAATGCCGCAATTGCCAAAGTTGTTGGTTAATAATAAGACTATAAGAAGAAAGAGAACCAAAAATGCATATTTGCAGAATTTGGTTCTTTTTTTATTGCAATATAAAATAACGAGTTATTTTAATTATATAAGATTTATTTTATTAATTTATTTGCGATTGATGATGGTTAATGGTTGTAAAGATAACATATAGTGATAAAATAAAATAAGAAACAACAGAGGAGAAAAAGAAAGAGAGTAAAGTTATGTTTCATAAACATGATGTTGGATTTATTAATAAATTAAATGGCAAGCAAGAAAGATTTGGCTTGCGTAAATATGCAGTTGGCTTATGCAGCGTGTTATTAGGAACTGCATTTTTCATGGTAAATGGAAATACTGTTCATGCGGAAACTACTAATGCGAAAGAAAGCCCAGCTTTGACTCAAAAAACAAAAATGAGGGGGGAAGCTAATCTTCAGCCTTCAAGGGATGCTATTCAAGATACGGCAAGTTCCGATAATGCAGTAGCTGAGAAGCAAACTACAACTGATGCAATTATTAATTTAGAAAAGCAAAAGAGTAATGATGTAGGAGTTAGCTGTACAAATTTGCCAGCAAAGGATAATACTGACACTAGCCAAACTGAGACTCAAACTGTTGTACGTGATGTTTATACTAAATTACCAAGACAAGAGCCTGAATTATTGGCTACTCAAAGCGAAACTACCTCTCATTCACGCTTCTTAATTAAGGTTGTAAGTGGATATGAACATTATAATGATAATAATTTAAGCCGTCTTCAAGAGGTAGATGGTCAATCAGTTAGTCAATATCGAAATCAGATTACCAATTATCAATATGAAAAGGATGATCCTAATTTTGTAACTTATACACCATGGATCAATAAAGATGGGGATCATACTGTTGTAGACATAAACAAAAATCCAAATCTAGACGGAACAGATAATAAATGGTATGAGAATACAATTTATGATATGAGTGTTTGGGGAAATTGGACTAATTGGACTCCAGTAACTTTTGACAAAGTACAGGCTCCTGATAAAAAGGGTTATCAAGTCATCAATCCTACTGCTGGAGATAAAATGACTTTTATAAATGGTGATGTTGTTACAAATCCACATATGGTTGTTACTTATCAGTATCAACCTAAAAAGACCCAAGACACTGAAAACAGGACGTTTAAGCGTACCATATATACTCAACTTCCTGGTGAAAAAGCTGTTGAATACAAGCAACAAACTGCCGATTCATCACGTACTAGAGCGTGGATAGAAGTTCAATCTGGTTATGAAAATCAAGATGAAATTTACCCAAATGTTGGGAAAGATATGATATATATGCCTAAAACAGGTCGTAGCTGGTTAGGACGCCCAGACGGATATCAAACATTCACAGCTGGTTACGTATTTTACTCAAGAAATCGTATTACTAATTATGCTTATCCTGAAAGTAGTCCTAAGCATATCACCTATACCAAGTGGTATGACCTTAATCGACCAAGAACTTTGGGATTTCAAAATGAAGATAAATCAGGAAACCCAGTTCCTATTCAATCAGGATGGGGTGAATATGGTAATTGGACAGGTGGCAAGTTTGCTGCCATAAAGGCACCAGAAATCGCAGGTTATACTGTGGCAAATCCTGATGTAGCTCCAGAGGTAACTGATGCAAATAAGGACTTAACAGCAACCTTTGTTTATACTGCAAATGATCAAACGAGAAAGATTATCTTTATTGATCCTGAAAACAAGTCAGTTGGAAACCCACAAACTTTAACTGGAAAAACTGGTACCAGCGTAACTATTGGTAATGGTGAAGGACAAACCCCATTAGAAGTACCAACCGGCTACGAAATCGTACCAAATACTCAAGTACCATCAAGTGTTGGCTTTAACGCAACTGATAACCCTGACATTACTGTTAAGGTTCAAGCTAAGGTTGATACTGATGATGGATGTAATGACAAGAGTAACAGTGATGTTTACCGTCAAGTAACTGAAACAGTTACTGTAAACATTGAAGGTCAAGAACCTCAAGTTAGAACTCAAACTCTTGACTTCTACAGAATTAAGTCAACTAACGAAGCAACTGGTCAAGTAACTTACACTGACTGGACTTCAAACATGACTGACAAGTCAACTAGCTTTGCACCAGTAGAAATTCCAACTGCTGGTGGTTACACTAGAACAATTACTGGCGGCACAATCACTACCAAGGATGGTAAGGATTATGTAGCTTCAGTAAGTGGTTTGAGTGATGGAACTCCAGTAAACAACATCAACGTAACTGTAAACTACACTAAGGCAGAACAAACAGCTACAATCCAATATGTAGATAACAATGATCATAATCATGTGGTTGGTACTCAAGAAGTATCAGGAAAAATTGGGGAAACCGTAAAGGTAACTTATACAGCTCCAACCAACTGGAAGATTGTAGCAGGTCAACCAACTGGAGAGACAATTACATTCGGTTCAACCCCAATTAAGGACACTATTGTTTACGTTGAACATAAGACTGAAGATGTTACTAATGATCCGAGTCTAAGATTGAGGGTAAATAAGACTATTACTAGAACAATTAAGATTGATGTTGCTGGTAAGGTTACTACTTTAAGTCCTGCTCAAACTGTAACTCTTCATCGAACTGCAACTAAAGATTTAGTAACTAAAGAGATTACTTATAGTCTTTGGAACACTGCCAAATTCGCTGCAGTAACTGCTCCAAAAGAACCAGGTTACACAGTAACTAACCCAGATGCAGCTCCAGCAATGACTGTAACTAGTGAGACTAAGGATTCACCCGTAATCTTTGTTTACACTCCTAATGCTCAAACTGTAAAGATTATTTTTGTTGATCCAAATGGTAAAACAGTTGGAAACCAAACTTTAACTGGAAAGACTGGTACTAGCGTAACTATTGGTAATGGTGCTGGTGAAACTCCATTAAACATTCCAAGCGGATATAAATTAGTGCCTGGTGTTAAAGATGTTCCAACAAAGGTACCATTTAATCCAACTAATAATCCAGATATTACAATTCAAGTAGAAAAAGTAGTGCCTCAGCCACAAAAGGATAAGTACACACCAATTCCAAAGGATATCCATACCCGAGTAGGTAAGGAACCAACTCCAGCGCAAGGAATTGCTAACATTCCAAACTTACCAACTGGTACAACTTACACTTGGACTAATGGTGCTCCAGATGTTTCAACTCCAGGAACAAAGAGTGTAGAAATTACAGTTCACTATCCAGGTGGTACCACTGCTACTGTAACTACTAAGGTAATCGTTGAAGACTCAACTAAGAAGCCAGAAGATAAGTACACACCAATTCCAAAGGATATCCATACCCGAGTAGGTAAGGAACCAACTCCAGCACAAGGAATTGGCAACATTCCAAACTTGCCAACAGGTACAACTTATACTTGGACCAATGGTGCTCCAGATGTAACAACCCCAGGAACAAAGAGTACTGAAATTACAGTTCATTACCCAGATGGTTCAACTGACACTGTAACTACTAAGGTAATTGTTGAAGAACCAGCTAAGAACCCAACAGACGCTGATAAATACACTCCAGAAGGTCAAGATATCAACGTTGAAAAGGGAGCAAAGGTACCAGATGCTTCAACAGTAATTATAAACAAGCCGGAATTACCAGCAGGAACTAAGTACGAATGGAAGAATACTCCAAGTACTGATAAAGTTGGTAATGTACCAGCAGTAGTTGTAGTAACTTACCCAGATGGCTCAGTTGATGAAGTTCCAACTACAGTGCACGTAACTGACAATACCCCAGCACCTACTCAAACAGATACTGACAAGAATACTCCAGAACCAAAGGATATTCATACTCAAGTAGGTGTAGTTCCAAGCCCAGAACAAGGAATTGGCAACGTACCAAGCTTACCAAGTGGTTCTACATACACTTGGACAAATGGCCAACCTGATGTAACTACTCCAGGAACCAAGAGCGTAACTATTACAGTTCACTACCCAGACGGTACAACTGCTACTGTAACTACTAAGGTAATTGTTGACGAACCAACTCAAAACCCAACCAGTGGAGACGAAGGTAACCAACCTACACCAACGCCAACCCCACAACCAACTAAATCAACTGTTACACCTCAACCACAACCAGTTGTTATTCCAGCTGGTCAGGTTCCAGATCCTGAACAAGGAATCAAGAATAAGGATGAATTCCCAACAGGTACTAAATTTACTTGGAAGGATACTCCAGATGTAAGTCAACCAGGTAAGATTACCGGAACAGTAATTGTAACTTACCCAACCGGTGAAACTACCGAAGTACCAGTAGAAATTACTGTTGCTCCTCATGCAAATGTGGATACTGATACTGCGGGTCAAGATGAAGATACAACTAATGTAGAAGATTACACTTCGATTAGAGTAGATAAGTTTGATGATGATAATCCATCAAATAAACTTGAAGCTGGTGCAAATGTGCACGCAAGTTTAAATACAACTGACAAAGCTAAGACTTTACCACAAACCGGGGCTCAAACCACCAAGACTGGTTTACTCGGTTTGGCAATTGCCAGTGTTGGTGCAATTTTAGGTCTTGCTGTAAATAAAAAGCGTAAAAACTAGTATGCGATAATTCTTAACCGCAAAAGATTGATCAAAATAATTTGGTCAATCTTTTTTTATTGAGCGCAGAAATTAAAGTTCTAAATAAAAGTTTGTTAAAATAAAGCTTGAACAAGCAATTACATAGAAAAGGAGGGATAAATAATGGGGTTAGAAGCAATTACAATCCATTCTCAAGGCCGTGGTAGTAGTCAGAGCGAAAACTTAGGCCGGGGTGTATTCGAAACCACAATTAAAGCAGCTGGGATTGCGCGCTTGCAGATTCCCGAAGTAACCGAAGCCAAGTTTTATCATTTTAATCCTGAAAAAAATGATGATGGTATAGATAAAGTTTATATCGCACCCGCAATTTACTTGTCATTTTGGACAGATGAGATTGAAAAAAATGTCACTGTGCGTAAATATGAACAAACAAGCGATACTTTGGCAAAAGTTACAGCATCCCCCAAGGACTTTTTTGAACACGTCAAAGATGCTAAGGATATCACCATGATCACCCTCAAATATACTAATAAGCGGCCAATTAATATTCGGGTCCCATTTAAATATAATGAGATGGTAGATAGTTATGATGAACAGTTCCATGAAAATCTCCTCCAAAAGGTGATGGAAGTACCAGAAAAGATTATTGGCGATCCTTTTATTGATCCAGATGTAAGTCCAGGAAGATTGAATATTATAATTAAGTAAAGAAAAGCTCTAAAGCCTGATGGTTTTAGAGCTTTTTTTGGTAGAAAAATATAAATTAAATTGAAAGTGAAAATATTATTTTGATAAAATTAAATTAATATTATTGAGAAGTAAGGAAAGATGAATGGATAAAAGTAAGCTACATAAAATAAGTCTTTTTTCAGCTGTCATGCTAGCTCTGAATTCTTTAATTGGTTCTGGTTGGCTCTTTGGGGCAGGTTCAGCCGCCAAAATTGCAGGGCCAGCGGCAATCCTTTCTTGGATACTTGGTGGGGCAATTATTATTATTATTGCTCTCACTTATATTGAATTAGGTTCAATGTTCCCTGAAAGTGGTGGGATGAGTAAATATGCCCAGTATAGTCATGGACCATTATTAGGCTTTATCGCTGCCTGGGCTAATTGGATTTCGCTAATTACATTAGTGCCAATGGAAGCAGTAGCGGCAGTTCAATATATGAGTTCATGGCCTTGGAGATGGGCAAACTGGACCAGTCAATTTATGAAAAATGGCGTAATTACGACTCCAGGACTATTAGTAGTATTTTTATTCATGTTGGTTTTTACTCTGATCAATTTTTGGTCAGTAAAATTAATGACTCACTTTACTAACCTAATTTCAGTTTTTAAAGTTTTATTACCAACACTAACAATTATTGTTTTATTGTGTAGTGGTTTTCACCCGGGTAACTTTGGTCATGATGTTCATAGTTTTATGCCTTATGGCAGTCGCTCTATTTTTGAAGCAACTTCAGTAGCCGGGATTATTATGTCTTATGATGCCTTCCAAACTGTAATTAATATGGGTGGAGAATTAAAAAATCCACGTAAAAATATTGTTCGTGGGGTATTAATTTCAATGCTACTTACAGCAGCAATTTATATTATGTTACAAGTGACTTTTATTGGTGCAATTGATCCGAAAATGTTAGCTCAGAGTGGTTGGAAGGGAGTTAACTTTTCTTCACCATTTGCCGATATTGCTATTTTACTCGGCATTAATTGGTTAGTAATTTTACTTTACTTAGATGCCTTTGTTTCACCGTTTGGTACGGGAGTTGCCTTTGTGGCTACAGCTTCGCGTGCGATTGCGGCGATGACTCATACTAAGCATTTGCCAAAATGGTTAGGACACTTAGATTGTCGTTATATGGTGCCAAGATTTGCGATGATATTAGACTTTTTCTTAGCGATGATTTTGGTAAGCGTCTTTAGGAATTGGAATTTATTAGCGACTGTAATCACGGCAGCGACCCTAATTGCATATTTAACTGGTCCTGTAACCGTAATTTCTTTACGAAAAATTGCACCGAATTTAGAACGTCCCTTCAAACCAAATTGGATGAAGTGGGTAGCACCGCTGGGCTTTGTTTTGACCAGTTTAGCAATTTATTGGACAATGTGGCCAACAACAATTCAAGTAATTTTTGTAATTATTTTGGGCTTACCAATTTATCTTTATTATGAAATTCGTTATCAGCATTCATCTCTTAAAAAACAACTTAAAGGATTTTGGTGGATGTTAGGTTATTTAGTCTTTATTTCTGTCATGTCATATGTAGGAAGTACAGGCTTTGGTGGTCAAGATTGGATCAAATATCCTTGGGACTTCTTGCTGATTATTATTGCTTCATACCTATTTTATAGCTGGGGAATTAAATCTCGTCTTGCCAAGGTAGAACCTGCAGCAATTAAAGTCAATAAACGTGTTAAAAATAGATAAAACAAAAAGAGAGTGCAGTGAACTGCACTCTCTTTTTGTGATGCACAAATGATGCACATCGAATTCAAGACATAAAAAAACGCCCTCGAAAGGGCGTCTGTTGTAGTGATTCGGGTGAGATTCGAACTCACGACCCACGGTTTAGAAGACCGTTGCTCTATCCAGCTGAGCTACCGAACCGTTCCTGACAACAAAAACTATTATATTGGAAAAGAGGACAAGTTGTCAATATAAATTAGCATGATTATTTGGAGTTCATGGTAAAATTTATAAAGAAAAATAAATTAAAACGGAGGATTATTATGCCATTTGTACATGTAGAATTAATTAAGGGCCGTAGTGAGGAACAATTAACTAATTTGATGAAGGATATTACTGAAGTTGTTCATAAGGATACTGGAGCACCAAAAGAACATATTCATGTAATTATCAATGAATTAACCCACCATACCTATGGCAATAATGGGGAATGGAAGGCTTAAACATTAATTATTTAATAAGAAGGCTTATCTTTTCAGGATAAGTTTTTTTTATTTATTTAATAATTTATTTTTTGCAAGCGATTGCAAGAAACTAAAAATACTGATATATTAATATTGCAAGTACGAAAAGAGCTTACAAGAATTTTAGATTGGAGGAATAATATGGATCAGCAAGAAAAAACTACTGGTTTACCAACGCTTTCTAAAGAAATGATCTGGATGATTAACTTTGGTTTCTTAGGTGTACAAATTGCCTTTACTTTACAAAGTTCACAAATGAGTAGAATTTTCCAAACTATTGGTGCAGACCCTAATAGTTTGGGATGGTTCTTTATTTTACCACCACTAGCAGGTTTGATTGTGCAACCAATTATTGGTTCATTATCAGATCGTACCTGGTTACCCAAATTAGGTGGTCGTCGTTTACCTTATCTTTTATTGGGAACAATTGTTGCAGTAATTGTTATGATCTTATTGCCAAATGCAGGTAGCTTTGGCTTTGGTTATGGTTCACTTGCAGCATTGTGGTTTGGTGCGATAACGGTTGCCTTACTTGACTTATCATCAAATGTGGCAATGCAACCTTTCAAGATGATGGTTGGTGACATGGTTAATGATAACCAAAAGAGTTATGCTTACGGTATTCAAAGTTTCTTATCAAATACAGGTGCTGTTTTAGCAGCTATTTTCCCATTTGTATTAACTTACTTTGGTGTTTCTAACGTTGCCAAAAAGGGTGTTGTACCACAATCAGTTATTATTTCGTTCTATGTTGGTGCAGCTATTTTAATTGTGACTACCTTATTTAGTGTTTTCCGCGTTCATGAATATGATCCTGCAACTTATGCAAAATATCATGGTATTACTGAAGCAGATAACAAAGAGGGCGGTAACTGGTTTACCTTATTACGTCACGCTCCTAAAGCATTCTGGACTGTTACTTTAGTTCAATTCTTCTGCTGGTTTGCTTTCCAATACCTTTGGACTTATTCAGTTGGTGCGATTGCTAAGAATGTATGGCACACTACAGATGTAACCACTGCTGGTTACCAACAAGCTGGTAACTGGTACGGTGTTTTGGCAGCTGTTCAATCAGTTGCAGCAGTTATTTGGTCATTTGTGTTAGCTAAAGTACCTAACAAGTACCACAAGCTTGGTTATGCTGGAAGTTTAGTTGCTGGCGCAGTTGGTTTTATTTCAATCTTCTTTATTACTAACCAATGGCTTTTAATTATTTCTTATGCATTAGTTGGTATTTCATGGGCTGCAATTAACACTTACCCATTAACTATTGTTACTAACGCTTTATCAGGTAAACACATGGGAACTTACTTAGGTTTATTTAACGGTTCAATTTGTTTACCACAAATCGTAGCTTCATTACTCAGCTTTGTTTTATTCCCATTACTTGGTGGGTCTCAAGTTCACATGTTCATCGCTGGCGCAATTGCAATGGTTTTAGCTGCAATTTCAGTTGGTGCAATTCGTGAGACATATGTTGAGTAAAGCGTAAAAGTAAAATACAATTAGAGTTAAGTAAATTGTATAGGAAGGAACAAAGAAATGAAACAAACATTTGAGATTGCTCCATGGCATGTTACAACTACTAAGTGGAGTCCTGAAGATAAGCGTATTCAAGAATCTATCACTAGTTTAGCTAATGAAAATTTGGGAATGCGTGGCTTCTTTGAAGAAGGTTATTCTGGTGATACCTTAGAAGGGGTTTACCTTGGAGGTGTTTGGTTCCCAGATAAAACTCGTGTTGGTTGGTGGAAGAATGGTTATCCGCAATATTTTGGTAAGATGATCAACGCTGTTAACTTTATGAAGGTAATTATTAAAGTTAATGGTGAACAACTTGATCTTGCAAAGCAAACTCCAGCTGACTTCAAGCTTGATTTAGACATGAAGCAAGGTATTTTTACTAGATCCTTTACTGTTGAAATTGGTGGCGCAAAACTAGGTTTTAGTTTTGAACGTTTTGTTAGTGTTACTCAAAAGGAATTAGTTGGTCAACGTATTAAGATCAACAATTTAGGTAATAGTGAAGCTAAAATTGAAATTTCCAGCATGATTGATGCTGATGTTTACAACGAAGATGCTAACTATGATGAACAATTCTGGAATATTTTAGATAAAAAGGCTGATGGCGATCATGCTGAATTAGTTTCAATGACTAAGAAGAATGACTTTGGCACTCCTCGCTTTACTGTAGGTATGAAGTCAACTACTAAGACTGATTTAAGCCATAAAGAAGATCGCGTAAATGAAAAGTCAGTCGAAAATATTTTTGAAGGAACTATTGCTGCAGGTCAAGAAGCAGAATTTGAGAAGCGTACTATTGTTGCAACTTCAAGAGATTTTGAATCTGAATCAGCTATTACTAACTACCTTGATGAATTAAGTAGTGCATTAGATAGCGAAAGCTTTGACGATTTACTTGCTCCTCATATTAAAGAATGGGCTAGACGGTGGGAAAAATCAGATGTTGAAATTGATGGTGATGAAGGTGCCCAACAAGGGATCCGTTTCAACTTATTCCAACTCTTCTCAACTTACTATGGTCAAGATTACCGCTTGAATATTAGTCCAAAGGGCTTTACCGGTGAAAAATACGGTGGTGCTACTTACTGGGACACTGAAGCTTACTGTATTCCTGTTTACTTGGGTGTCGCAAACCCAGAAGTTGCACGTAACCTCTTAATGTATCGTTATAAGCAACTAGATGGTGCTTTCATTAATGCTCAACGCCAAGGTTTAGACGGAGCTTTATTCCCAATGGTTACTTTCAATGGGATTGAATGTCATAATGAATGGGAAATTACTTTTGAAGAAATCCACCGTAATGGTGATATTGCTTATGCAATCTACCTTTACACTAATTACACCGGTGACCGTTCATACGTTCTTCATGAAGGTGCAGAAGTTTTAACTGAAATTTCTCGTTTCTGGGCCGACCGTGTTCATTATTCACAAGCAAAGAACAAGTACATGCTTCATGCTGTAACTGGTCCAGATGAATATGATAACAACGTTAACAATGACTGGTACACTAACTTACTTTGCCGCTGGACACTTCAATACACTTTAGATATTCTTGATCAAGTTGATCCAGAAGTAGCTGAAAAATTAAACGTTACTGAAGATGAAAAACGTAAGTGGAAGGGTATTGTTGATAACATGTACCTTCCATACGATCCAGAAAAGAAGATCTTCCCTGAAAATGATGGCTTCATGGATAAGGATTTAACTCCAGTTTCAGAAATTCCAAGTGATCAATTACCATTGAACCAACACTGGTCATGGGATAAGATCTTACGTTCACCATATGTAAAACAAGGTGATGTTATCCAAGGTCTTTGGGACTTTATTGATGATTTCAGTAAAGAAGAAAAGAAGCGTAACTTTGACTTCTATGAACAATTTACTGTTCATGAATCAAGTTTATCTGCTTCAGTTTACTCAATTATTGCTGCTGATGTTGGTTATGAAGATAAAGCGGTTGAACTATATGAACGTTCAGCTCGTCTTGACTTAGACAACTACAACAATGATACTGCCGATGGATTACACATTACTTCAATGACTGGTAGCTGGCTTGATATTGTCCAAGGTTTTGCTGGTATGCGTGTACGTAATGGTGAATTGCATTATGCACCATTCTTACCTAAGAAGTGGAATTCTTACAAGTTCCGTCAAAACTTCCGTGATCGCATCTTAGAAGTTAAAGTTGATAAGAACGGTACTGATATTAAGTTGATTTCTGGTGATCCAATCACAATTGATTTAGCCGGTAAAAAACTTGAATTAAAGTAATGCTGGAGGCATAATTAATGAAATTTGAAGATCTTAAAGGTTTTGCTTTTGACTTAGATGGAGTCATTGCTGATACTGCACGTTTTCATGGTCAAGCATGGAGTGATGTGGCTAAAGAAGTGGGGACTGAATGGACTCCAAAACTAGCAGCTGATTTAAAGGGTGTTAGCCGCATGGATTCTTTAGAATTAATTCTTAAAGCTGGCGGCCACGAAAATGACTATTCGCAAGCTGAAAAAGAAGCCTTAGCAGCAGAAAAGAATAATAACTACCTTAAGTTAGTCGACACCTTAACCCCAGCCGATATTTTACCTGGAATCAAGGACTTTTTAGATGAATTAAAGGCTAAGAATTATAAAATTGCTTTGGCTTCTGCATCCAAGAATGCACCTAAGATTTTAAAGCAATTACAATTAACTGATTACTTTGAGGGAATTGTTAACCCTGCTGATTTAAAGAAGGGTAAACCAGATCCTGAAATTTATCTTGAAGCTGCTAAATCAATTGGCTTAAAGCCCGATCAAGTTGCAGGAATTGAAGATGCCCAAGCAGGAATTGCTTCAATTAATGCAGCCGGTGAATTATCAATTGGAATTGGCGAAAGTCTTAAGAATGCTGATATTAAATTTGCTGATACAAGTGAATTAACTTTAGCTGCAATTAAGGCTGCTTTGACTAAATAAAATTTAATTATCTTTTTAACACACGTTTCCTATTTGTTACAGGAAGCGTGTGTTTTTGCGTTTTAAAGCGTTTTATTTAAATATTTTTTGTGATGGTGTTAGGATAAACGTAGTTAGTAAATAAGTAGTATTTATGGGTGGAGGTAATTGTTATGACTGCATTAACTACAAAATTATTTCTCGATGTTAAAGAATTCGAAAAGTATCAAGAGATGCTAAAAAAGCAAGTTCATTTAGATGAAAAGAATTTGATTGATTCAACTGCATTTCCTGATAAGCATATTTATCACCGTGCAATTAGAGTTCTTAATAAGAATAACGGAAGTCTAACTAATAGAGACTTTCTTTTACAATATAATTTCCGTGTAACTGAAGTACTTGATTTGACTAATGCTCTAGTTAAATTTAAGATGGTCACAAAACAAGATGGTGAAAATGATACTTATACCTTAACTCTCACCGAAGAAGGTAAGAAAGCAGCTCAATGGCTTGAAGATCGTCGCAATAAGATTTCTGAAGCTGCTTATAACACTCTTACTCCAGAGGAACAACAAGAGTTAGATAATTTAGTTAATAAGTTGACCGAAAATTATAAGGGTCGTGATGTTAATTACATGGCTTTGAAAAATATGATGTTCAACTAACACTCAAATATAAAAACAGTATCTTGATTATGAGGCAATTCATAATTAAGATACTGTTTTTTTGTAAATAAATTAGAAAATTAATATTTAATTTCGTAACGAATTCGGTGGTGGACTGGAGCAAGTGGTCTTAAAGTAATATCACCAAATTCAGGGAAATCTGTCGCATCGGGCAAATTCTGAGCTTCTAAAGCTAGCGCACTCCAGTTTCCTTGATGATTAAGAGGAGCATCATCTGGTAAACCGTTGGCTGAGAACATAATCAAAGCATTGCGATCAGAATACATTCTCATTTCCCGTCCAGATTTTGGATCTTGCAATATTGCAATTGGATCATGGGCGTAAGTTGAACTAGGTTTAACCACAAAGAAGTCGTCGTAACCCTTTTCCGGAGTTTGATTCATTGCTGCCAGAGTTTCTTTTAAGCAAGCACCTGCTTTAAAATCATAACCGATACTTTCATTAGTAAGTAATTTACCAGTTGGTAATTTTTCATGATCTACTGCTAAATGATAATTTGAATTGATGGTTAACTTTTGACCTTCAATGGTTTTATCGGTATCACTCAGATTCCAGTAAGTATGACTAGTTGGATTGAAAAGAGTTGGAGCATCACTTTGACCGTAAAGATCAATTGTTACTTGATCCAAATTGTCTAAAGAGTAAACAATGTCAATATCTGTATTGGCTGGAAAACCATCATCGTCAGGAGCAAAATTACGATGTAAAACTATTTGACCACGGTCTTTAAACACTTTAGCTTCGGTATCCCAAAATTGGTTTTGCCAGCCTTGATCACCACTATGAATATTATTCTTGCCTTCATTTTTTTGCAGGTAAAAAGTCTTGCCATCAATTTGAAACTCGGCATTTTTGGTGCGGTTAGCAACTGGTCCGATTAATTGACCGATACTGTAGCCCGCTCTTAAATAATCAGCCATTGAATTTCCCGCTAGTAGCAAATTAAAATTGCCTTTAGCAGTAGGAATTGAATATTCTTGCCAAATGCCACCATAATTTAAGACACTTATTCTTACACCATGGTCATTTTCAATGGTGTAGCGTGTAACTTGTTTATCATTGACTTTACCAAAATCATTTTCATATACTTGCATGTAAAGGCTCCTTTCTAGTAACCGTTTTCATTTGTATTTTAACATATCTAGAGATTAAAGCGAAAAGCAAAAATAAAAGGGAAGTAAGATTGACTTACTTCCCTTAAAGAGATAAATTATTAATCTTCTTTTTTGGCTTCACTTAAAGCCTTCATAATTGAAGGATTCTTTGAGTGACAATCTTTGATCATTTGAAGATCTTCTTCGCTTAATTTTACAGTGTATTTAGTCATAATTAATTCCTCGCTTTTTATTTTATAAGTTAACTATAGCTCATTTTAGGGCATTCGCACAGATTTTTTACATAAAAATAGTATATTTTTAAGTACTTTATGAACTTTAGCTGTAAAATAATCATCAACTAATGATTTTAAATTGGTAATTAAGAAGAGAGATTTAGAAAGGATGTAAAAAATGAATAAAGAAATTGATACTGCAACTGGAGCATCGAAACATCATCTTGAAGAAATAAAAGAGACTCCTGTGAATAGTCCCTGGCCTGGCCCTAAGGGGATGATTCCAGTAACAAGTGGCCAAGCAGAAGATGCTAATGTGCATAATCGGGCTTACTTAGATAATATTTTGGTAGAAATGCGCATTATTGATGCTGTCGAACCTAAGTTAGAAACTGAATTTTTTGGTAGAAAATATGCTTCGCCAATCAATTTAGCTGCAGTTTCTCATTTAAATAAGGTTTTGGAAGATAAAAGTCGTAAACCAATGCAAGAAAAAGCTCGTGCGGCTAAAAATTTGAATGTTTTGAATTGGATTGGCATGGAATCTGATGCTGAGTATCGTGATATTGTAAGTGAAGGCAAAGATAGTGTCCGTATTATTAAGCCTTTTGCTGACCATGAAAGAATTTTTAATGAAATAAAAGTTGCACAAGAAACTGGAGCTGTTGCGGTAGGAATTGATATTGATCATGTCCCTGGCACAAATGGTAAATATGATGTCGTTGATGGCATTGAGCTTGGTCCGATCACTCAAGTTGATTTAGCTAAGTATGCTGCTTTTGCTGATGTTCCTTTTGTTGCTAAAGGAGTTTTATCAGTTCAAGATGCGTTAAAAGCGCGTGATGCTGGTTGTAGTGCAATTGTTGTTTCTCATCATCATGGACGTTTGCCTTTTGGTGTACCACCATTGCAAGTATTGCCACAGATCAAAGAAGCTCTTGGGAATAGCAAAGTAACTATTTTTGTTGATGGCTCATTAATGAGTGGTTATGATGCTTATAAAGCTTTAGCACTTGGCGCTGATGGTGTTCTCATTGGAAGGGCAATTTTGCGGGAATTACTTGATCATGGTACAGCTGCAGTAGAAGATAAAGTGGTTAAAATGAATGAAGAGCTTAGTGAGTTAATGATGTATACTGGTGTAAAAAATACGACTAGTTTTGATCCTAATGTCCTTCATTTTAATTAAAAATTATAATTGAATAACATTTTAGCAATAATCTTGCTCATCTACTACTTTTATCTATAAAATGATATAGAGAAAGACATTATTCAGAAAGGACGGTCGGATGCCAAATAAACTAAAAAAACGTTCTTGGATGAGGTGGATTGTATTTTTAATTGCACTTGAGATTATTGCAATTTCAATTAACTTTTTCTATGGTCCAATCAATATTGCAGCTGGGGGTTCAACTGGGATCTCAATCTTAGTTGATGCTGTTTGGGGAATTAACCGTTCAATTACAGTTTTTGTGGTTAATGTATTAATGCTAATCTTAGCAGCAATTTTTTTAGGAAAAACTACTACTAAAAATATCGCTCTAGGTAGCTTTATTCTACCTGTGCTAATGGAGATCACGCCCAGTTTTAAGGTTACTAATAATGATTTACTTGCCGTAATATACGGTGGAGCTTTGATGGGGCTAGGGGTCTCGCTGCTATATCGTGTTAATGCGTCAAGTGGTGGGACCACGATCCCACCGATGATTTTAAAGAAATACTTCTTTATTAATCCAGCTATTTCGCTTTTATGCATTGATATGATAATCATTTTCCTTAATATTTTTGTCGATGGCTTAAATGCTTTTTTCTTAGCAGCATTCTCTCAACTCGTAACAGCAATTACTATGAACTTTGCTGAAGCCGGCTTTGATCGGAAATATCAAGTTAGAATCATGAGCAATAATGATTTTGAGGAAATAAAGCAAATGCTGATGAAGAATTATACCGGTTTAACGCTTTACAATGTAGTTGGTGGCTACTCAGAAGAAGATAAACAGCAAATTTTAATCGTAGTTGATACCCGTGATTATGGTCCTTTAATTAGTAAAATTCATGAAATTGATCCCAATGCTTTTATCATTACTGACACGGTAGTAAGTGTCCATGGAGGTAAGTGGGGCTTATAAGTTGTCCAGATTTTTTCTTGATAAAGAATTGCGAAAAATCAAGAGTGGTAGTACACTATAAGAGTTGTATTTGTGGAAACCTCACATCTGCAACCGCACACTTAAGGTAAGGAAGAAGATTAGTGGTAATCTCACCTCAAGTGGCGAGTCTAAGTATTTATTTCGGAGGTGTACAAATGTACGCAATTATTAAAACCGGTGGTAAGCAATACAAGGTCGCTGAAGGTGACAGCATTTTCGTTGAAAAGCTTGAAGTTGAACCAGGCGAAAAGGTAACCTTTGATGAAGTTATCCTTGTAAATGATGGGAAGTCAACTAAGATTGGTACTCCAGTTGTTGATGGTGCTAAGGTTGTTGCTAAAGTTGACAAGCAAGGTAAGGAAAAGAAAGTTGTAACTTTCAAGTACAAGCCTAAGAAGCACTCACATACTAAGTATGGTCACCGTCAACCTTACACTAAGGTTACTGTTGAAAGCATCGAAGCTTAATTAAGGGGTGAAACAATATGATGATTAATAATCTTGAAGCACTTAAATTATTTGCCCACCACAAGGGTGGTGGTTCTACTGCCAATGGTCGTAACTCAGCTGGTCGTCGTTTAGGCGCAAAGCGTGCTGACGGTCAAGAAATCCACGCAGGTTCAATTATTTACCGTCAACGTGGTACTAAGATCCACCCAGGTAAGAATGTTGGTCGTGGTGGTGACGACACTTTATTCGCTTTAGTTGATGGTGTTGTTAAATTTGAACGTTTGGGTAGAGATAAGAAGCAAGTTTCTGTTTACCCAGCTGAAGAAGCAAAATAATTAATATTTTGAATTTTAAAAGACTGGATGTGGTATCACATTCAGTCTTTTTTTGCCTAAAGGGCTTGACAAAAATAATAAAGATATTAAAATCTTTAGTAAATAAATTAAAAGATTTTGAAGAGCAGAGGAATCAATTTTAATTTAATACAGAGAATTGACAGTTGGTGAGAGTCAAGTAAAGGCAATTGATGAAAATGGGCTTGGATTTCAGAATTAGTGAAGCGTTAGCTAATTACGGGGTTGCGCTCGTTAACGTAGAACAAAAATTTCGTGCCATAGATCGTTATCGTGGATTGAAGTTAGGCACTACTAAAAAGTATTATGAATCGGCACACCCACAAACCGTATTTTTAGACCCTGAGAGCGATCATAGAATAAAACGAGAAATAACTCACAGATCAGATTTATATGGCTTGTCAGGCTATAAAATTGCAGATCTGGAAGCAATTATTATGACTTACGAAGACTTGCTTAAAAATGGAAAACTAAAAGAGTGGGATTTGCAAGATTTAGCAATTATTGAACGAGCATGTTTTGATAAACAAATAAAATTAGCTGCTAAAACAGAACATTCAGATAAACCTTACATCCCGCACCGTAAGACATTAATTAATCCGCTGGTAATACAGTTAATTGATAGTCATCGTTTAGATGATTACAAGTCTGAATCAATTGACTTAGAAATAAATAGATTAGTCCGAGAAAACTTTGGAAAATATAAGCAAAAAGAAGATAAGCGTCCATACGAATTGAAGTTTGTCTTATTATTCTGTAGTGCTAAGACTCTTTGATCTTTGAATAATAAGATACAAAGCTCAGTAGTGATGTGTAGTAACCCTCAAAACTCGGATACTGAAGTGTCATACAAGAGTTAGACATTTATAAAATTTTAAAGATTCGAAAATACACGGTTCCTGTATTTTGCAGGAGGCGTGTATTTTCATTGTTAAATTTTATGTCTAACAATTATTAGACAATTCAATCTTGGATTAATAAACCTTGATTTGGTTAGGATTTTTCTTTTGAGTGGAAGATCTTTAACTTTTATAGCTTTAATCGTATACTCGTTTTAATTATTGATAGTTTGAAGGAGTAAGAATTATGAAAATTGGGAAGGCTTTGAAAGAGATTCGTCTTAATTTAGGTCTAAGTCAGGCTAAAATGTGTGAAGGAATTATACAACGACCTTTTTATGCTTTAGTTGAAAGTGAAAAAAGTGGAATTGGTGCAGAAAGTTTAATTATGATTTTGATTAAACACGAGGTAGATATAGATTATTTTTTTAATCTTGTGAAAGATGCGTATGTTACTCCAGAAGATAGAGCAGATCAATTATTACAAAATAAGATGGAATACGCAGTTAACTCAAAAAAATATTAACGCTATTAATTTTTATGAAAAAGAGATATCTACAGTTGCTACAGATGAAATATTAAAGCTCAGAGCACGAGTAACAGCTGCATATTTTGCAAATCAATTAGATGAATTGAATAACGATTTAATAACTAAAATATATAAAAAGTTTGATAAAGAAGAGTGGACAAGATGTCCATCGCTGTTGCGTCTTTTGGCTAATACAATGCCATTATGGGAATACAATCGATTAACTTCATTAATGAAACATCTGTTACATACTATCGAAAGAAGAAAAGTAACATCGGAATTAATGATGGAAAGATATATAAGAATTTTAGAAAATTATTTAGTTAGTTGTTATGATCGAAAAAAATATAAAGATAAAAACCAAAAAGTATTTATTGATAAAGTCTTTGAATATTTGATAAAGAATACGGCATCCTTTCACTTTATGATATATAGATTACATGCATACTACATGAAAGCTCTATTTGAAGATGATAGGATAACAGCTAAAAATATTATAAAATCTCTTGAAAAATATGGATATGGAAAAGCCATCGTGAGTTGGCCAAAAGTTGAATTGTAATAAATATATTACAAAGACATTCAGATTATAAATTCTTATGATAACATCAGTAAAAACATAGAAAAGGAGGGTATAGGAATATGACTTGGTGGCAATTACCAGTTATTTTTTTTAATAACTTGTTTAAGTAAAGAGAAGAATAGAATCTGGTACTAAATAAAAAGAAAGGAGAATAAGCTATGAAGAATCAAAAACAAAAGAAGTTGGAAAACTTAAATGATTTAAGTGATGCATTTGATGATATTGAAGTAATCGAATTAGATGAAACGATGACTCTTTCTGAAACAGCTGCTTCTTCAGGAAGTTCATCATGTAATAGTTGTTCATGCTGTGCTTCTACATCCTGTTGTAGCGTACACATTCATTTATAAAGTTTTTAGGTATTAGGATGTGTATATTTACGCATCCTTTTTTTGAGGAAATCTATGCAAGTAAAATCATTATTTATGAAATATGGAAATGTAACAGCTTTGAATAATATATCATTTCAATTTCCTGCTCATTCATTTGTTGGTGTAATTGGTCAAAATGGTAGTGGAAAAACTACCTTGTTAGAGTGCTTCATGGGTCTTAGAAAACCTATGTCAGGGGAGATAGATTTTTCTAAAGAACTAGCTGGTAGTAAACTAAATGAAAAAATAGGAGCAGTACTTCAGGAAAATAACTTTTATGATTCGATAAAAGTAAAAGAATTGCTTATTTTATTTTCAACTTTTTATGAAGATTGTTATGAAGTAAATGATTTGATGGATAGATTGCGCATTTCTGACTTAAGAGATAGATATTATCATGAACTATCAGGAGGAATGAAACAAAGAGTAAATCTTGCTTTAGCTTTTTTAAATAAACCTAGTATTGTGATTTTAGATGAACCAACTACTGGATTAGATCCCTTTGCTCGAAGAGAATTTTGGAACAATTTAAAAGATATGGCACGAAATACGACAGTATTTTTATCATCACATTACATGGAAGAAATTCAGCAAAATTGCGACTCTTTAATATTTTTAAATAAAGGGGATTTAATTTATAGTGGAGCAATGTCAAAGCTGTTATCCAAATATGATAAGCCAGATTTAGAGGAAATATACATGAAAACTATTGGAGGTAAGTAACATGTTTTTAGAACAACTAAAAATAGAATTTAAAGTGTATTTACGCCAACCTTTATATTTAATATTTAGTGTTTTTATGCCACTAATAAGTTTTGCAATTTTTGGAAGTATATATGGACATATGAATTATGGAAATGTTGACTTCTTTTCTCAATATATACCCAGTTTTTGTGTAATAATTTTATTTTCATCCAGTGTATATAATGTTGGTAATCAAGTGGTTAGTGATAAAGAAAAAGGAATATATAAAAGACTGCGCGTCACACCTATTAAATTATGGAAGATTATTTTAGCCCTTGTATTGAAAGCAATGATTATTTCAATGATTTCATATATACTAATAATTTTGTTTGCAGTATTTTATTTTAAAATTTCAATGCCTAACTTAATTACATTCTCCGTGATATATGCTTTTGCAGTTATATATAGCCTAATACTGGGAGTAGGATTAGGAATAATTATTAATAGAATCAATACATATTCAGGGGTATTAATGATGATTTTTATTCCGTTGTTTATACTTTCAGATGCTATGATGCCGATATCAATTTTTCCAAAATGGATGCAAACACTTGCAAATTATAATCCACTGTATAGACTAAATATTTTTTTGAGATATTTTTGGAATACTGCTTCAAATATTTCAACGGAAAAGGTTCTTTTCTCTATTACTTATTTGAGTATTTTTATGGTGATATTTTTAATAATTGTTGGATACAGATGGAACCAAGGACAGTACAGGAGTTATAAATGAAAATAGAAATCCATCCGTTTACTCTTGAAAGAGAGAAACTACCCGATCATAATTTTCTAGATACACATACTAAAGTATCATTTGAAAAAGATATTTTAGTAAAGGAAGCTATAGCTAAAGAAGAAGGAAACAAACTTGCTGATCAGATTAGTAATTCTATATTTAGTAGAAATTCAAAGAAGAAAAAATTAATAAAAAAACTAAGAAATTTGGATTTAAATTTTGATTACGTTTCTACTTCGATAAATAAGGATATTAATTCAAGACTTAAAAAATTTCAAGATCAACTTGATAATATAAAGGAAGACAGAACTAGGTTATTGAATCAGATTGAATGTGACAACATCAGAACTAGACAAAGTCTTAAAAAACTATATTTGCATAATAAATCAATTTATAATTCTATTCAAATTATAAATCCAAACATTTATTCGAAATTAGATAAATATTTAAAATTGCCAGAAGAAAGCAAGAGCACCAGAAAACTTGAGCTAGTTCTGGCTCGGACAGCAAGCCATGCCTTAACAAAAACTAGTCCAATTGGTTTTTTAAATAAAACACATATCAAAAGTAACCGTAATATACGGATAAGCAGTAAAATTACGAATACTATTTTACCAAATAATGTATTTCTATTATATTTGTATGAATTTTTTTTACAACAAGATTGTATCCTTCCAAAAATTCAATTACGTAAAAATAGAAATTTTTATGTGAAAGATAATAATATATACCTTTTTGTTTTGAAAGATAATTTAATTAATAAAAAAACTTTTAAAACTAAAGATAGTTACATTAAAGTTAAAAGTAATTCGATGCTGCTTCATATTATAAATTCAAATAAAGAAATGTGGAATTTAAAGGATATAGAAAGAACTTTCAAATTAAATAAAGAAGAAGCATTAAATTTTGAAAAAGAGCTCTTAAAATATGGTTTTTTGATGATTGATGATTATTTTTGTGATGATTTAAATTCAATCGGTAATTTACTTCAAAAAATGGATCAGTATAAAGCAACATGGAACTCCACGATTTCCAACATTGTAAGTGAATTGGAGAAACTTAAATTACAATTCTCGCGTATTAATCGGGCTTACTCTTTAGAGTTACATAGAAAAATAATATCTACTTTTAACCGTATTTCTGCTATAGCAAATCTACCCTCATTTGACAAAAATTCTCTTTTATATATAGATAATGTTACATGTGATAAAGAACCATTTAATGGAATTCAAAAATACAAGAATGTTTTTGAAAATATAGTAAAACTTTATCCAATTTTTGACATTAATACTAGGATACAGGAAGAGTTATTGTTTGAGTTAAAGAAAAAGAATAAGAAAATAGACTATCCAATTGAAACTCCATGGCTATTTAATATGGTAGGAAATCTTAATCTTAAATTTCAATCATATTGGACTAATCCTAATCAATTGTTTAAATGTAAAAGTAATGTTAATCAAAAGTTAGAAATCTTAAAATTGAGATTTTTTGATTACATATTTAATTATGATTTAGATGAAACTCAGACTATCCAAATAACCCCTGAATTTTTGAAAAATCTTTATAGTGAGATCCCCTATCATTTAAAAAATAAGTCAGCTTCATATACTTTCTTTTATCAACTTGAAGATAAAAATATTGTAGTAAATAAGATTTATCCAGGATATCAAAGTTTTTATAACCGATTTTTACGTTATACTGATATTCCTAAAAAACAAAAGCGAGAACTTGATAATTACTATAAAATTCTATCAACAGAGTTAGTGGATATAAATGAAACAGTCGGATTTAATGCAAACGCCTTTGTCCCGATATTAGATGGAAGACTTATATTTGATATCACCAGAGATAAGGCATTAAATAAAAAATATAAAAAAATCTACAATTTTCACGATCTCTTCTTAGTAGAAAAAAACGGTGAGTTTTTCTTAAAAGCGAAAACAGGAAAAGTAATAAAGCCCGTAATAGGTACTAGCTTAATTAGGATATTATATCCTGGTAAGATTGCATTTTATTCATCTCTTTTTTCTAATATTTCTTTGATTAGTGATTTAGCTTGTCTATTTTTTAAAGATATCAAAAATAAAAAAATTATAAAAGCACCTCGTATAGTATATGAAAATATGATTCTGTCTAGAAAAATGATGTTGGTAGATACCAATATTTTTAAAAAAATTTTTTCTAAACAAAATGAATTGGAAATGTTTACCTATATTTCAGAGATTTTGACTAAAAATAAAATTCCTACTAAGTTTTTTTATCAAAGTAAGAAACGCAGAAGTGAAACTATAACCAGTATTTCTCAAGAATTTTCCAAACCTCAATATTTTGATTTAGAGAATGCTATGTTAGTAAAAGTATTTATAAATTCTCTTCGAACTAACAGTTATGTTTTGATTTCAGAGTTATATCCTGAAAATATAAAGTCTTCTGAATATATTACTGAATGGAATCTAAAGGCAGAAGGTGATATTTGTGATTGACCATTATAAAGTCTTCCTAAATGTATCTAGTCACAGTAAAAATAAATTTATTTGTAAGTATTTAATTCCATTTCTTAGAAAAAACGTAAAGAGTGATTATTGGATTGAGCGTCATGTTGAAATTTTACCGGTGATTGACATTTATGTGATAAGAAAAAGATCATATAAAAATGAATTTCCTTACTTAAAATCATTTAAAATATTACTCAATGATTTTAAGGAATCCTTAACTCTATCTGATCGTATGCCAAACAACGTTTATATTAATAGAAAAAATGATATTAGAAAAATGAATAGGCTGAAGAGAATCCATAGATTACCTCAAAATTTTTCTATCATGGCTGAATGTATTAGTTTTGTTAAGAGAAAAGGAGAATACACATATGCTGAAGAACCAATGATATATAATGATACATTTAGATTGTCAGAAAGATTATATGAAGATACATATCTATATCTTTATAACCATCCTCAACAAGAGATGCTTTTTATATTTGGTTTATTTTATTTTTCAGCAAAGAATTTAGATAAAACTGGTATTGGATTAGGATACAGATCGTACCAATCACATGTTTTAGGCTTTTTAAGCTATAAAAAAGAAAATATGGACGGATATAAAAATTATTTTGAGGAGTACTATAAAGTAAATCATGCAATTCTTTTATCTTTTTATAAACTGATAAAAAATATGAATTCAGCATTAACTGATGATATTGAGTTATTAGCCTTAATAAGGCGATGGAAAAATGTACTGGATAAAACCTATGAAAAATTATTTTATGTTCAAAGAGATATTACTCTATCACTTGTACATGCAATTAGAAGAGAAATAGCACAAGCTAAATTTAGAGGATATTCTCAGTTTCATAAAGTCGTTTTCGATAAGAGACATAAATCTATGTTTAGTACAAAGGAATTTTGTGCATATAGGATGCTAGTAAACTTTACATATTTAATTTTACCAAATTTGGGTTTAAGTTCTAGAAAACGAGTTCAGGGTGGCTATATCTTAGTTAAAATTATGCAGGAAACTGAGGATAAGTGATTATGAAGAGGCTCTATTATCGTGGAAATGTGTTTTTAGCAAAAGATAAGAACTATACAGTTTTACGTATTGATAAAAAAGTATTTAAAATTCCTAAAGATAAATTTTTGTATGAAGATATTCTTTCAATTTTGACATCTTTGTCTACACCCAAAGATATAAGTCAAATTGATTCTTGTCAGTTATATCTTATTAAGTTTTTGCTTAAAGTAGGAGCACTAGTTTATGATGAAATGCCTACTGAACTAAATTACATACAAGAATATTTTCTCCATAATTATAGTAATCCCAGTACAGTTTATAAAAAATGGATTAATACTGAGGTATGTGTTTTAGGTAAAGGATTAAATTCTTCTGTTTTTGAAGATAAAAAAAAGTTTTTTATGAGCGCAGAATATGGGTTAGGTAAGAAGATCTTTGTAATATATGGAAATACGAAATCTGAACTAAAGAAAAATCTTAGAGTTGCACGCAAATGCATAGACGACGGCGATATAATTCTTGTGTCTCCCATTTGGGTAGAAAATGGAACTGTAGCAATAAGCTTTTATAACAGTTATAAGCATGCCAAGCAGTATGTAGAATCATTAAATTCAAAAAACACTTTTATGATGAATCATCTTAAAGAAAAAGTCATCATGAATTATATTTTCCTATTAGCTATGGATAGTCTTAGTGATCGACATAAGTTTAAGAATTTTTTTCTGATAAAAGACGACTTAGAAATTAGAAATATCTCATTTACTCATTTTACAAAGAGAAATTTTATATTTAGAAATAAAAAAATAGATATTGATAAAGTATTTACCACTTCTGAGAGCATAAATCATTTATTAGTTGCTAGCAATTTGATTGGAGAATTTAAGTTAAAAACTCACTACGATGATCCAAAAATTGGAAATTGTTCGTTATCTTTTAAGAGTTCCAACAAACTTTTGTTAAATTCACAAATAGAAGGCAAAAATCTAGAACAAACAATAAAAAAAGAAGTCATATCTGTTTTAAAAAAATACTTTAAATCCTATGACTATGAAGTAGATGTTTTTAAATACTTTAAATCCTATGACTATGAAGTAGATGTTTTTATAGGAAAAGAGTCATTGCAAGAGAAGAACACTATAACTTCCGAATGGCTAATTTGGCCTGAAATGGAAGATTCTGGTGTTTTTATAAGAAAGAAATAATTATTATGTATGTGATTAATAATTTAGACAGAGAACTACTTTCAGCTAATAATCAAGATATTACTTATTTAAGGCAACAATATAAATTAAATCATAGGAGTAATGAAACGTGGATTAATGAGTGTGGAAAAGTAGAACAAAAACTTTTAAATGATTATACAAATTTTTTAGAAGGGAATACTGATAGCTTCGCGAGAGAATTTAATAATCTTACCTTGGAATGTAGAAAAATTAAAGCTGTTAATAAATCAAAAAACTCTAGTAAGATGATAATCAATGGAAAATTTCTACATAATTCCTGGAGAATAAAGGAAAATTTTAATTTTAAGAATTTAAAGATTAATTTTTATGATTATGATTATGGAATTATAACAAAGATTTACAAAGATTTGTATTCGAAAAAAATAGCTTTTGTTGGTGCAGAATTTATTGTAGATGAGCAAATAATTACGGCATATGGGAGAAACACTAGTTTTGATAAAGCAGAATCAGATTGTTTTTTAGAACTATTAGAGAGACATGCAATGTATGGTTTGCAAAAAAATAGCAAAAGTATGACTTATAGGCTAAATAAAAAGATATGTGTTAATCCAGCTGATTTTCTTTTTTACGTTGAGAAAAATTCTAAAGAACGGATAGATTATGATAGTAAAGCAACCATCACATGGATAGAAGGCTTTGATTATAAAACTAAGAGAAAAATTTGGATTCCAAAACAATTTATTGACCTAAGTTTACCGGATGAACCATATTTTACGGTACCTAATTCTTCTGGAGTTGCACTAGGATCTAGTTTGTATGAATCTCGCTTATATGCATTGATGGAATTAATTGAACGAGATGCTTTTTTAACGTTTTGGCAAAAAGATGTGTGTCTTAGAGAAATACATTTAAAGTCTCTCCCCAAAGACATAAGAGAAAGAATAAAGGATATAGAAACGAAAAATGCTACTCTACACCTATATGATATGACGTTTGATATAAAAGTACCTACTGTTCTTGCGTTAATTATTTCTAATACTGGTCCTGTCTACCAATTTATTTCTACTGCTACTCATCCTGATCCACTCGAAGCAATTTCTAAAGCTATAAATGAATGTATAGTAGGGTTTAATGTATATCAACATAACCGAGCAGTAGCTTCTAATAAATATAAAAGTGTAGATGATGTAAAAACATTATTTGATCACGTATGTTTTGCTTCAAAGCGTAGTTTCCGAAAAAATTATTCTAGTATTCTAAATGATGTAAAAAGTGACTGGAGAGCAATTTATAACAATAAAGCAGTAGAGGTATTAAAAAAATATGATAATCCTAAAGATTTACTTGATTATATTGTTAATACATACCTTACTGATTATCAAATTTATTTTGTTGATATTACGGATAATTTGGCAAAGAGTTTTGGTCTGGCTGTCTCGAAAGTATTAATTCCCAGTTTTTCAAATATTAAATTTGGGTATGCAAATAGAACAGCATCAGTGGAAAGACTAGATTTTGCTTTGGAACATTCTTATTATCGAAATAGTTCTAAATTACGAAAAGGTGAGTTTATTGACCGAGTCCATCCTTACGCTTAATCAAAAATATCAAGAACGATATATAAAGAAAAGATATGAGTTATTTAGGGAAGAAATTCTGCCAACCAATAGCAACTTGATTACATATGTTAATGAAGAAAAATATTATTTAAAATCAGGAACATTATTTGCACAGTTATTTGTTAAACTGTTTTCCCTTAACTGGATGTCTGTAGAAAATCCATATGTATTCCATACTCTGTCTCCATCCGCTAGGGGGAAAAATTCTAATCGGATTATTTTAGAATACAAAGGATCATTGTTTGAATTTCACCTGAGCGGGAATTTTTTTAGATTAATTGTAGGAAAAGTACCAAAAAGCAATGATTTAGATATTGATTTAAAGGTAGCAAACATTTATTTAGTAGGAGATATTAATAATATCGGCCATATTTATGGCTCTTTCGGTTGGACCTTATCCTTATTAGATGCAGGCCATCAAATTGAACATTGCAGACAATTATCTATGCTCTACAAATTTAACGTTAGAATTAAACTATTTCCACAATATGAAATGAGTTCCCTGTGTTCTATTTACAATCAAAAAGAACTTTTTCCTATTGTAAAGTTATATTTTTCTTCAAAAAAGAACAGTCTTTTTCCGATAGAAAGTAAAATCACTTGTAAACAAAAATTGCAAATGGAACCAAGTGGAGTTTTTGATGAAATATTGACTTATTTTATGCATTATTCTGGGAAAGAAATAACTTTAGAAAAAACGATGTTTTCTCGTTTTTCCTTTAATCAAATTCATAGGCGCATGTCGGATCAATCTAATCAAGGATTATCATTTTTCCCATACTATATTAAAAGAAATGATTTAGTATCATTGGCTAAAATGGTAAAAGAACTGCTCCATTCTTTCAATCAAGAAATTGACATATATATTATCTCTAAAATTTCACCATTCAATAAAGAAAAATGGATAATTAATAAACATAGCATTCAGAGAGAGCCTGTTGATATATCCTTTAACCGAGTAATTCATGATTCACTCGACTTTTTGAATCCTCAAGAAGCAGCATTAGTAGTCTGGGCTTCAGTAAATAAAAGAAAATCCCATAGCGATTCTATGAGTGATTGTGGGGAGTCTTTAATAGAAGCGGCCCGTTGTTTACACTGTATAAGTTTATTTTTTTCCGATTATGATAGGGAATTTAGAGTTCGTACTTTGAAAAATATTAATGAATTATTTTTTGAAAAAGTAGTATCACAGAATAAGAATTTGGCATTGTATATGCTTATTGGCGGAAAGTCAATGAATACACAAATGCAGATACCTATTTAGCATTGTGGAGGAACAAGAATATGTGGAAAGCAATATATTTTTATTTACACAGCGTACAACAGCAGGAAGCATTTTTAAGAGAAGCTAGCTATCTTCTAGAACACTACAATAATAAATGGTTTTTTATTAAATATTGGTATGGAGGTCCGCACCTTAGATTTAGATTTTTGAATCCTAGTGATGAATTTTTGAACAGCTTTGATAAACTAGCAGCTGATTTTTCTCATCAATCGGTAGCTCCTATTATTTCTCCAACTGTATATTATTCAAATATAAACTTTTCTAATGAAGGAATTGTTCCAAATAACTTGCCATGGCATAAGCATGGTACATGGTTTTATACAGAATATCAACCAGAATTTGAAAGATATGGTACTGGCACAGCTTTAGAACTTTCTGAGAACTTTTTCTTCGTATCAAGCAAACTAGCACTAAAAATAATTAAACTTTCGGATAATTTTTCTTTATCTAAACGTATTGCAATAGCTTCCATAGTAATGAAAGAATTACTAAAAATAACAGATTGTTGGAAAGAATCCTTTTTAAAGCAATATTCAGACTACTGGAAGAGTTATGACAATTTAAATGAATTATCAAAAAAGAATGTATATCTTATTACAAAAAAGTCAATTGGGATTCCTAATATTTTAGAAATTAAAGATTTTACTGATGAAATTAGCATTATATGGTCTGAGTTGTTAAAGGTTTTATCTTTTTCTGAAGCTCAATATGTATTAAGTTCTCAAATTCATATGAATAACAACCGTATATCTGTGACCCCTGAGTTTGAATATATAATTGCTAAATCATTGTCTAAATTAATCATGAGGAAAACGTATGAATAGTAAGAAATGGAAAAAAATTAGTTCTTCCTTTAGAGATTGGAATTCGATCAAAGAATTTCATGCAGGGTCAATGCATCTTATTTCAAATTTATCGGCTAATGGCATTAAAAGTATCGATCCTGAGATAAAGGATAAAGTAGGCGACATAAAATTAAAAAGATTTGGTGATATCCAGAATAATAAAACGCTTTCACTTAATGAGATATTACTTAAAAGGCGCACCAGTTGGAATTTTAAGTTTAATCTTGATTACAAGAAATTTTCAAATATACTATTAGATTCTTTTGCTCAAACAGACTCAATCATATTTAAAGGTCAAAAAGTTAACCTGAGAGCTTATCCTTCTGCCGGCGCTCTATATTCGGTAGATGTATATATATGGACTCAACATTTGGGATCTAACATGGAACAAAAGATTTGGAAATTACAGTTATCAAACAATTCATTGATTTTTATAAAAAAGGCCGCACTAGCAGAGATAGAAGAACTAACGTCTACTACTAAATTTAATGTACAAACTTTTAAAAAAGCTAATGTAGTTTTCTTTTTTGTTTCTAATTTAAAACTTTTATTTAAAAAATATGGTAGACTCGCATATCGATTAGCATTTTTAGAAAGTGGACACATGTGTGAGAATTTATATTTAAATTCTACTAAATATGATTTATCCATGGTTGCACTAGGAGGATTTTATGACCATCTTGTCGAAGATACTTTGAAGCTAACTGATGACCAAATTTGTACTTACATGGCAGCAATAGGGTGATTAAATGACAAATTATTATGTAGTCAATAAAGAACTATGTTTACTCCGAGAAAATAACATCATAAAATTTTATAATTTGATAAATGATACAGTTATAGACGCAATTTCTATATCTAATACTAAATTAATATCATTTTTTTTGTCTCTTAATTATCCTCAATCAGTTAAGAGCAATCCACTTCTTAAGCAATTTATTTCATCAACTTTATTTAAGAAAAAACTAGGCAAATACTTTACTAACTACAGTACAACAATCTTAAAAAAAGAAAATCATTTTTATAAGCTATTGTATAATTTTACATCCAATTTCAATCAAGCATTTGAACTGACGGAAGGAGGATTGTTATGCTTGGTTAAAAAGGCCATTCTTTTTACTAAAGTATATTTGGTCGATGCAGAGAATTCATTAATAATTGATGGACTAAATATTAAAAGCATAAGTATTGATGAAGCAATAGAACTGGCCCTCAAGCATCTACATACTGAAAGCTTTAGATATGAATTATATATTATAGTTCCAAATTCTTCTCATAAATCTAAATTAAAAAAATTAGAAGCAATATTCAGTACTAATCGTGTTACTAGAGTCTACGTCCAAGAAAATAGATACTATTTAAAAATAGGCCCTTGTCTTGTTGGCAATGATTATGGGTGCTTCTTTTGTAGAGAAAACTATCTAGATAACTCGAATCCTTCTCTAGATAATAATCTCTTAAATGCATTGTTAAGCGAGGAAATTCCTAAACTTTTTCCTTTACTTCTTGAAAGTACAATAAAGAACTATACGATTTCAGGGGGTAAAATATTTAAATTATATAAGTTCAATTTAAGTGCGGAAGAAGAAGAATACCTAAATAATCAAAAGTGTAGTATCCATAAATTAAAATAGGAGAAAACCAATGAATGCTATAGTTCATATAAAATTAAATTTGATAATTAGTACTATTGTGGGCTTATTAGTAGCATTATTTTTTATATTTTTACCTAATATTGCTAGTATTTTACCTGCTAGGATTAGTAATACTCTAAATAATATCTATAATTTGAAGAGTTGGTCTCAGCTTATACCATTGTATATAGTCATTTTCTTTGTTGGACTAGCAAAAAACATATCTTCTCTGTATTCTAATAATAAAATGATTTTATTAATTTTATTATTGTTGGATATTGTTCAAATAATGTTGTTTTTATTCTTATTTTTAGACACTCCTTTTTTTAATAAGAATTATTTATATATTTCAAAATCAAGTCAATTTATTTTTATCTTTGCATTTTCTATAGTGTTTGGATTTGAGATAATTGGAGATTTAATTAGATTACTGTAAGTTTTAATTTTATATAGAAACAGCTAGTGTTATTTGTAGATAATGACACTAGCTATTTTTATATAAAATATTGATATATCGCCATTTTCGTAAATATATAAAGTAATAGTGTTATAATTATAAAATAGCATAAAATGATACTATGACTAAAATGAAGATGGTTAATGCTGAGAGGAGCATTCTACGACCTTTAAAATTTATTTAGGTTAATAGTTAATCATTTGTGATGCTTAAATACAATTATCAGCATGGAGATAAAATAGCATATGAGACAGATAGTTAAGCCAATCAAAGATTCTTGGGTTTTGCGCTCAGTTCAGGAATCTCTTTTAAAAGATTTCGATCTGGGATGCAGAAACTATACTATTTTTCAGACGGGTAAGGCTACCTTGCTTAGAGTTAGTGATGTACTACGATTAAAGAAGTCAGATGTATATGATGAGCGGGGGCGGGTTAAGAAAAACGCCTATATAATAGATAAGAAAACTAAAAAGCCAAATACCTTATATCTTAATCCGATTAGGCAAGATTTAGAAACTTACTACGATTGGCTTGAAAAGTGGCAAAAAGAAAATCCCACTCAAACTGTCTTTTACAGTCCTTGGTTATTTCCTTCTTTTAAGCGTCCTGAGAAGCACATTGATGAGCGGCGTTATTATATGATTATGTATAAAGTAGGGAAGAAGTTAAATATCGATTATCTTGGTACTCACACCATGAGAAAAACCGGTGCCTATCGTGTTTATGAACAAACTAACCATAATATTGCATTAGTAATGAAGCTGTTAAATCACTCATCTGAAGACATGACCCTAGCATATTTAGGACTAGATCAAGAAACCCGAGAACACATTCTAGATACAATTGATTTTGGATAGGAAAAGATGCTAAGCATGTTAACTTAGCATCTTTTATTTTAAGATAATTAGACTATAGACTAATTTAGTCTTAGCACTATGTAGTATTAATGATTAACTATTTGTATTTCGCGTGTCTCCTACTCTTGCTTCATATTCGTACTTAATTTCTTCAAATTTTTTTGAAAAATCAATAATTTTATATTTAACATTTATGCCATTTATTTGTCTTTGCACTAAATAAAATACAGGAGTAGTAAGCATTTGATCTTTGACAAATAAATATTCGTTTGACTGATCAATTATTAAGTATCTTATTTCTTTAACATTAATCTCTTTCCTCACATAATCAGTTTGAATAACATATGCCCCGGTTGCATAAAATATGGTCCAAATAGTATAAATTCCATTTGCAGTCATGAAGAGCCAATATAATAGAGAGAACTCATATTCATCAATTACTGGATGAAATAATACCGAATAAATATAAGCTCGTTTACCAATTGCCAAAATAATAGCAACATATATAATCCACCCTTGATGAATAAATATCCATGATAATTTCATTAGCCTTTTAACAGCACGAACTAAAGAAAAGCCATGTGTAGTACCATCTATATATTCAGAATTACTATTTAAAAATGAAAGCCAATTTTCATTTACACATACCGCTAACCCGGAAGCTATTAAGATAGGTAAGAAAATAATCCAGATACTGAGTGATCCATAAAGTAGCTGCCCAATATGATACAAAATATTTCCAATATCTATATTATTCCAGTAAAACAGATTGAATTTTTTATTAGGTAGATAAATTATTAAAATGATCTCTAAAATAAAAATATAATTGAAAATAGGAATATTCATTTTACGAAAGTACTTCTTTATAATATCGTAAAGTTCTTTAAGCATTGTTTTCTCCTTTTTATATAATTAATATAGGTTTTAATTTACATTTTTCTTCATTGTAATAGGCACACCAATGGAGTTCAGAACACTTGAGTATTTTAAAGCTCCCAGTAGTGGAGGGCTTGGCTACTTCGAGACGGTACGGAAGACGGCTTTAGCCGGCTGAAGCGTCGAGAATAGACTTGCCCGCAACGGAAGGGAGCTTTTATCAAATTTTAGAATAAAAGAATAATCTAGTATAGTAATGCTAGCATTATTTTATCTCGCTATCTCTTTACCACTTAAGCTTTCATTAAGCCCGAGCTAATAAATTAAGTTATCAATCTTAGATAATATAAAATAAAGGTAAGGTACTATCATAGATATAGAGGCATGCAATGAAAGCACACGAAAAAGAATTTTTATCTAATATTGAAGATCTTAAAAATACATTTAATACGATTAAGAATGACCCATCTTTTATTTATAATCCCGATAAACCAGACGGGGCACATTTAATAAATATTCGTTCAGTTGGAGAAGAAATGGTAGAGCATACTGAAATTCTGAATGCAATTATTGTTCCTGAATGGGCATTTAACGCTGAATTCTTTGATGAAAAACATGAAACTGCTAAAATTCAGTTTGAAAATTATTATGCTGATAAAAATGAAAGTCTGCCTCAAAATATGTGGCAGACTCCTGTAAAATTTGTATATGATTATTGTACTTACGATTATACAATTGGTAGTTTTTCTGAAAATTTAGATAATTATTCAGAGAAGTTTATTAGTTATGATGAAGCATTAGAAAAATTCCAAGTTTATCAAGAAAAAATGATTGAAATGAATAAGTTGATTGCGCAGGCTAAGAAAAAAAGAAAATCTTAGTCTTAATTAATCTTGAATATAAAGAAACGACAAATCTAGTCTAAAGATTTGTCGTTTTTTTGCTTACTTTTACATTTCTCCATTAAACGATATTACTTTGGCATAATAAACTAAATCTCTATAAAGGCGGTGATTATTTTGACGATTACAATTAACATAGATCCTTTTTTGGTCATTCTTTTAGTGTTAATACTATTATAATCTTGTCTCTTATTATTACTTCATGGTTATTACTTAGAAATCGTTTTAGCATAGCGAAAAAATTAAATTTTAAAACGCAAATTTATCTATATTATACCCCATTTAGTAATACTATGGGGTATAATATAGATAAATAAGGAGGGACACTATGGCTAATATTATTACTTTAAACAAGTTGCTAAAAGAAAATAACTATATCGCGTCTAGAAAACAACTTTCAGAAAAGAATTTCTCTGGTCAACAAATCAAAAAATATCTTAAAGATAATGTATTAGTTTTGCTAGATAAAGGAATTTATGGAAGTGCTAGTCATTTAGGAGATACATTTTATACTACTCAACTAAGATTACAAAAGGGAATAATTTCGCTTAATTCCGCTCTCTATTTATATGGGCTTAGTGATCGCCTTCCAGATAAAATAGACTTTACTTTCCCTAGAGGATACAAAAATCCTAAATTAAGAAAAGAGATTGTGGCGCATCAGCAATTACCTAATCTTTATAAATTAGGAATTGTCACCATTAAAACACCACAAGGAAATGAGGTTAGAGCTTATTCTTTAGATAGGACTATGGCCGAAATTCTGAGACCACAATATCATGTAGACCCAGAAATAATAAATAGTGCGTTTAAGCAATATTTAAATGGAGCAAATAAGAATATTGCTAAGTTAATGTATTTTGCTAAAATTTTTAAAACCACTAAGAAAGTTATGAACTATGTAGAGGTATTACTATAAATATGAATGATAATTTTAGAAGCTTTACTAATAATCAACAAATGATTGCTCATATGCGTAAATTAGCTAAAGAAAGTAAAACTACAACAGAAGTAATTCTGGAGGAATATACTTTAGATGATTTTGTTCAACGAATTGCAAAATCAAAGTATAGAAATAACTTAATTCTAAAAGGCGGCTTTCTTTTATCAAGTCTAATGGGAATAAATAATAGAACCACCGAAGATATTGATACTGATATTAAAGGAAAGGATCTATCTCTTCCTGAAGTAACGAAAATGGTTGATGAAATTTGTGAAATTATTCCAGTTAAAAATGATCCTATTACTATTGAACGTGTAGGCAAAATTGAAAAATTGCATGAAGGAGCAAGATATGTTGGATATAGAGTTCATTTACTTGGTACTCTATACGACAAATCCAGGGCCAATATTAAGATTGATGTCTCTACAGGAGATGTAATAACCCCAAAAGAAATAAAATATACGTATAAATCTTTAATTGACGGCACTCCGATAGAAATAGCTGCATATAATAATGAAACTATTATTGCTCAAAAATTGGAAACAGTATTTAGTCGCAGTATCGCAAATACCCGAATGAAAGACTTTTACGACTTATACATGTTGAATAATCTTAGAAAATTGACGGGATACCAACAACTAAAATTAGATTTACCTTTAACCAAACAGGCTTTAATTAATACTGCTATGTCACGAAAGAGTTATGATGAAATTTTCGAAAAATTAGATGACAATCAATTTTTGTGGCAATTTACATTCAGCGAAATAGAAAGTAATGCTGCTATGAAAAAGAAGTGGGAAAATTACACTCATGAAAAAGCGTATGCTGAAAATATTGAATTTCAAGATACTTTAATAGCAATTAAAGAACTAATGACTGAACTATTTTCAGAAAACTTAACTGTAAAAAGATATAAGTAAGTAATATTTAAAATTATAAGATAAAGAAAACACTGATAATCATCATTAAATAAATGTTGATATATCAGTGTTTTTTCTTTATATAAATTTCAATTTAAATTAAAACTTACTTCCTAGACTTTTATTATTGGCTTTTTTTGCTTCAAATTCATTTTTAATTTCATCAAACTTGCTGGAATAATCTAAAATTTTATAATTATCGGATAGGTTATCTACCTTTTCTACCAAATAAAATATAGGAGATTTTAAAATTTGATTTTTAATAAATGCATATTCATTTTCTTGATCAATTATAAAATAAGAAGATGCATTAATATCAATATAAGTCCCAATATAGTTCGTAGGAACAGTAAATGATCCTAAAGAATAAATAATGGTCCAAATCAAATAAATACTATTAATTGCCATATACAGCCAATATAGTAAAAAGTTATTATCACCAAAATTCGCATTCGAATTTGTAAGTGTGTAATACAGCGAATCTTTTTGCCCACTAGCCAAAATAATGGCAAGATAAATAATCCATCCTTTATGAATAAATTCCCATAATAGCTGGACTATATTTCTAATCACAGTAGCTAAAGAAAATCCACGAGTTGTGCCGTCGATATATTCAGTACTATATTCAAGAAACCATAACCAATCCTTGGTATATATCAACGTTAAAAGTCCTACAAAAGCTAAAATTATTAGAATAATATTAATACTGTGATCATACAGGTAGTAACCAAAATTATACAAAATATTTCCAACATCTGAATTATCAAAAAGAGGAGCAAATACTCTTCTTTTAGATTTAGATCCGCAAGCGAATGCCACAAACATCATGCTTAAAACTAAAGCAAACCTAACGGATAAAATCGATCAATTTGATTTATCCTTAATGGCTGCTATCCAAAACAAGGATTTATCAAAGGCCTTAGTTAATATTACAAGTAATTTAGACTTGATAGGATCATCGGCAGATTTTTCCTTATTTCCACGAGTAATGGAAAAACAATTTTCAAAGTATATTGATCGGGTCAAATATTTGAATGAATTACTATCTCCAATTACTAAAAATTATGATTATGTGATTATTGATGTTCCGCCTACGATTAGTTTAATTACTGACGCTGCTCTTTATGCCAGCGATTGGTGCGTAATTGTCATGCAAACACAACAACAAGCTTTAGATGGGGCTAGTGCATTTATTCAATATATGCAGCAAGAAGTAATCGATACCTATAAAGCACCTAGTTTGGACTTAGTAGGAATTTTACCTGTACTAATCCAACCCGGAGCTCCTGTTGATAATTTGACCTTGCAAAACGCAGAAGAAGAGTTTGGCCAAGATAATATTTTGCCAACTTCAATTCATCAAATGCAGCGTTTAAAGCGCTATGGGGTAACCGGGATTACCAATGATAGTCGCTATGATGAAAAGGTATTTGAAGTTTATAAGCAAGTTGTGAATGATATTTTGAATAGGATTAAAGCAAATGAGTAATTTAATTAACAGTAACAAGCGTAAAATTAACGTAAAGCCAAAGCATGAAGTTTCAATTAATGAAATTGAGGGTAATGACAATAAGAAGACGTTTAACGTAAATATCAAAATTGACAATACAGTTAGAAATAGTCTGATAGCAATTTCTAATTTAGGAGTTGCTCCAAATCAAAAAGAAGCTGTTGCATATTTAGTTCAACAATTCCGTGATAATTTAGATGCAGACAATCAACGCTTATTTGATTTACAAGTTGATGTGTTAAATAAAAAAGATGCTAAATTACATGAAAACAATTAGTATTTTGTAGTGCTGTAGTATTAAGACTAGAGGATAATTGAATAGGTTAGTGGTACCATTACTTTATCTTTGAAGCCCCATTTTGGGGCTTTTTATTTATTATAAAAAGTACGATATGCTGGTTTAAAATTTTTTACTCCGTAATTTAAAATGAAACTATAATCAAAACTCTAGTAGAAGAAATGGATTTTGAATTTTACACAAAATTTTTATAATTAGCTGTAATAGAATAAATTAAATTATTCAACTGATTACGAAAGAGAGGAAAATAAATGGGTAATTTAGATCACCTTAAGTTATTAAGAACTGATATGGAAGCTAAGGGGTGGACCATTTCTAGTTTTATTTTTGTCTATAAAAATATTAAATATGTCGTTCTCGTTAAACTATTTGTAGGTCCAATAAAAAAAGTTAATCCATATGCATTGGTTCAATTGGAATTTATGAAATACAACAATATCCAAGACAATTATGTAGTAGAAGCTCATAGTAATGGTCTACTTGATGATATTAAATCTATCAGAAAATACTTTGGAATTGCCTACAAGCTAAATATGGGGCAATTGATGAAGCAATTTGCTCAAACTCTTAATAGTGCAGTTCCCACTCAAGTTCCAAATACAAATAGCTATGATAAAACTCAACTTGCATGTTTAAACTCCTCTTTAAGCCGATCCGATTCAGAAGATCCGACTAAAATTTATTGCTACGGTACAATAATGAATCCAGTGGGGAAACAACGATCACCATTTAATTCAGATAAAACTAAATTAAACAGACTTGCATTATTTGAAGAATTGGGCGTCGATCCTAGACGTAGTTTTTGTTATTCAAATGATCCTCAAAAAGAAAAATCTGATGCTGAAATTATTGCAAGTATAAATAAACCATAGATGTTTTGAGATTAAGAAGTAGATAACTTTCAAAAATGTAGCTTCTTAGTCTCTTTTTTATGGGTAAAGAAATTAATACTTAATTACAATAATTCAAGTTTTGAACAATTTATGTTCTAAATTTATTTTTTTCTTTGAAAATGACATTCCTTTAATACCTTTAATACTAATATACCTTTATATATAATCCTTTAATTACCTTTAATTACCTTTAGCACATTCGTAAGCCCTTGAGCCATCTGCATTTGCTCTATATAAGGAACACCCAAAAGGGAGTAAGGAACACCCAAAAGGGAGTAAAAATACTAAAAGGAACACCAAAAGGGGAGGTTTATAACACCCAAAAGGGAGTGGATAACTTATTTAAGGTTAAAAACACTATATATAGATGACCACGTTTATCTTAAATACAAAATATAGTGAAAATACCCAATAAAGGACACCCAAAAGGGAAAACAAAAATTATCTTCTTTATTTAGAACACCAAATTGCATTGATATGGTGTTTCTTTTATAATTAATAAAAAAGATAATTAGGATGGTTTGTGATGTCTGAAGAACTTAATCTCATTGAAATTAGTGACGAAGATCAAAATAAGAAATTGAGTACCATTGTCAAGATGGATAATGATCTGCTAGTAAAAGGATTTCCTAATTTTTCCAAAAAGTGGACGCCCTTTGATATTGACTGGTGGAATATCATTGATTCTCAGGTTCTCGATCAAAAAGATAATCTAATCAAAATTCCAATTTCTAAAGTAAAAGAATTAATGTATTTTAGAAAACATATAACAAATGATGAATTTATCAAAAAATCGAATGATACATTGAAGAAATTTATGACTATTCAGGCCAGCTTGGAACAAGAAGATGGGGACAAAAAGATATATATGAATGTTAATATCTTTAGCCAATCTTATATCGATACTGATTACAATGCTTGGATTAGAGTTTCACCACAGGCAACAAAGTATTTCAATAATTTATCGCAATGGACGAGATTTGCCTTAGAACAAGCCACTCGACTTCATACCTCATATTCAAAGAAGTTGTTTATGTATTTAAAGCAATGGCGTACGGTAGGCAAAAAGACATTTACCTTAGAGGAATTTAGAAATGCCCTTGATGTACCTAAGAGCTATCGTCCCGGAAGTATTGACCAAAAAATACTCAATCCGACAGCAGAATATTTAGCGCCGTACTTTATGAATTTTCGAATTACTAAGAATTATTCTAAGGGAATTCGAGGAAGAAAATTAATTGGTTATACCTTTACTTTTAGACCGGAATCTAAAACGCAAAAAGATGTGGGTTATAATAAGCGCATTGAAGAAATTACTCATCTGTATTCAATTATGACGAACACTTTCTTAAAAGTCGCAAGGTAATTCTCATTAGAGAGCTACTTACTAAGGTTATTTATGTAAATAAATAATAAATTAAGGTGGTAACACGAAGCACTCGTCCTTATTGGATGAGTGCTTTTTTGTTTGAAATAGGAGGTATCGTGATGACAATTTTTGAAGAAGCTAAAAAAGGTTTAGTGCTTGATGGAGCAATGGCTGATGAGTTACAAAGACAAGGAACAAATTTAAATAGTAAACTTTGGACCGCAGCTGCCCTGATTGATCAAGAAGAAAAAGTTTATCAAGCTCATTTAAATTATTTCAAAGCAGGTGCCAATCTTGTAATCACTGATACTTATCAGGCTAATGTTCCCGCTTTTATAAAAGCAGGCTACAGTCAAAAACAAGCAGCAAGCTTTATTAAACAGGCGGTTAAAATTGCTAAACAGGCAAGAGATGATTATGAAAAACAAACAGGTATCCATAATTATGTAGTAGGTACTGTGGGACCATATGGTGCTTACTTGGCCGATGGTAATGAATATCGAGGAGATTATGAATTAAGTAAGCAAGAATATTTGGATTTTCATTTACCAAGATTAAAGTTAATTTTATCTGAGGAGCCAGATTTAATTGCAGTTGAAACACAGCCTAAATTAGATGAGACGCTCGTTTTACTTGATTGGTTAACTCAAAATGCACCAAAAGTACCAGTCTATGTAAGCTTTACTTTGAAAAATGAAACGACAATTAGTGATGGAACTTCTTTAGCTCAGGCAGCTCAAGTAGTAGATAACTATGATCAAGTGATTGGAATTGGGATTAATTGTGTGGCTCCAAATTTGGTGACGCCAGCTTTGGAATTGTTAAATAAAAATACAACAAAGCCTTTAATTGTCTATCCTAACCAAGGAGCAAGTTATAATCCAGAAATTAAAGAGTGGGAAGAAGTTAAAGAGAACTTTGATTTTTCGAAATTGACTAAAATTTGGTATGAAAAAGGTGCACGTTTGATTGGGGGATGTTGCACTACGGGTCCCAAAGAAGTTAACCAGATAAGTACAACCTTGAATGAACTTAAAGAAAGAAGGTAAATAAAATGAAGCATGAAACGCACTTAAAAAGAAAGATGAGTACACGCCATATTCAAATGATTTCTTTAGGCGGAGTAATTGGTACAGGGCTATTTTTAAGTTCGGGCTATACCATCCATGAAGCCGGTCCTTTAGGTACAGTCCTAGCTTATGGCGTAGGAGCATTAATAGTTTTTGCAGTAATGCTTTGCTTGGGAGAATTATCAGTAGCAATGCCTTATACAGGTGCCTTTCATGTTTATGCTAAAAAGCTTATTAGTCCTTCTGCAGGATTTGTGGTGGCTATCTTATATTGGTTAACATGGACAATTGCATTAGGCTCAGAATTTACTGCTGTGGGGCTAATTATGCAGAAATGGTTCCCTAACACTCCCGTTTGGATTTGGAGCTTAGTATGTATGGTGGTAATTTTTTTGAGTAATTTCTTTTCAGTTAAAGGATTTGCCGAAAGTGAATTTTGGCTTGCGGCAGTAAAAGTATTGGCAATTGTTGCTTTTATTATTTTAGGAGGAGCAGCAATTATTGGATTGTTACCAGTGGGTGGACAAACTCATGCACCAGGATTAGCTAACTTCTGTAAAAATGGTTGGTTTCCTAATGGATGGGGTGGCGTATTTACAACCATGTTAACTGTTAACTTTGCCTTCTCAGGAACAGAATTAATTGGTGTAACTGCAGGCGAAGCAAAAGATCCCAATAAAGCTATTCCACAAGCAATTAAGACAACATTATGGCGATTATTAGTATTTTTTATTGGTAGTATTGTCGTCATGGCTGCTTTAATACCTTATAAAGTAGCAGGGGTTACAGAAAGTCCTTTTGTTTACGTGTTGGATGAAATTCACGTTCCATTTGCGGCTAATATTATGAACTTTGTCATTTTAACTGCAATTATTTCGGCGGCAAATTCGGGCCTTTATGCTTCAACTAGAATGCTCTGGTCACTTGGAAATGAAAAGACTTTACCTGCAATTTTTACTAAAACAAATAGGGCAGGCGTTCCTGTTGTCGCTTTACTAGCCAGTATGTGTGGTGGAGTTCTAGCTTTAATTTCCAGTAAAGTAGCTGCAAGTACAGTTTATTTAGTGTTAGTATCAATTTCTGGTTTAGCAGTTGTTTTTGTATGGATGGCAATTGCTTGGTGTGAATTGAAGTTTAGAAAAGAGTATCTTAAAGCAGGGCACCAGGTTAGCGATTTAAAATATCACACTCCTTGGTATCCCGTAGTTCCTTATTTTGCTTTCTTTGCTAGTTTAATTTCTTGTATTTTAATTTGGTTTGACCCAAGTCAAAGAGTTGCTTTGTATTATACAGTGCCTTTTGTGGCAATTTGCTGGACATTACATTGGTATTGGTACAATAAGAAACAAGAAAATGAAAAGTCGATCGGTAAGAGAGAGGAACAGGGAGATTTTGTTAAATAACTTGCACATTTGCTATACTAAATAGCGGTTACTATTTTTTAAAGCTAAATTTAATTTTATTTTTAATGGTTTAAGTTGCTAAAAATAGAGCAAGATTGGTAATATAATATTAGATAGAAATGAGGTAATTTAACATGACAATGATCTCCGTTAATGAGTTCAAAAACGGACTTACTATTCAATACAATAATGATTTATGGCGTATCGTTGAATTCCAACACGTTAAGCCAGGAAAAGGTAGTGCTTTTGTACGTTCAAAGCTTAAGAGTTTGAGAACTGGTGCTGTTCAAGAATATACTTTCCGTTCAACTGCTAAAGTTGATACTGCTGATATTCAAACTAAGGGTATGCAATACCTTTACAATGATGGTTCAAGTTATGTATTTATGGATAACAATACTTATGAACAACTTGAAATTCCAAATTCTCAAATTGAAGAAGAAGCAAAATACTTAAAGGAAAATATGCAAGTTAATGTTATTACTCATGAAGGCGAAACTTTAGGTATTGAATTACCAAATACTGTTGACTTAGAAGTTGCAGAAACTGAACCTAATATTAAGGGTGATACTTCTTCTGGTGGTGGTAAACCAGCAACTATGGAAACTGGTTTAGTAGTTAACGTACCATTCTTTATTAACCAAGGTGATATTTTAACTATTAACACTGCTGATGGTACTTACGTATCTCGTGCAAACAAGTAATTGATTATATTTTCGAGGTAAATTATGGCTGATAATTCAACAATTCTTTTATCAAGCAATGACAACGGCGACGAAACTAGAGTTGATTTGAGTGTTCTTGAAGTCATTTTAGGCATTGCCGCTAAAAAAGTTGATGGTGTAAATGAAATGCGCGGTTCTTTGCGCAGTGGATTAAATTCACTTTTTGGTCATTCAAATCGTGGTAAGGGTGTTTCCTTATCAGTGGAGGATAACCAATTAACAGCTGATATTTATGTTTACTTAGACTATGGCGTTAATGTTCCTAAGGTAGCTGTTCAACTTCAAAAAAATCTTGTTGCTCAGTTACAACAAATGACTGATTTGGATCTTAAAGCTGTAAATATTCATGTTGTAGGTCTTGTATCAGAAGATGATAAGGTTGAAGATTCTGAAGCACTATTTTCCTCAAATGAAGATAGCGAGGCCGATAAATAATGAATCAACATGAAATGCGACGCATAGCCTTGCAAGCACTCTATTTAGCAAATCAAGAACCAGAATTAAATTATAATGATATAGTTGGTCGCACAACTAAGGCTCTTGATTTAAAGGCTTTTCCTGAATTATCAGGAAGCCTTTTAAAGGGTATTTTAGAGCAAAAACCTGAATTAGATGAAGAAATAGGTAATTATTTAAAATCAGGTTGGCGTATTGAAAGATTGGCTCAAATTGATCGTGCAATTTTAGAATTAGGATTGTATGAAATAAAGAATAGTGATCAAATTGATCCAGTTGCTGCTTTAGATGAAGCTTTAAATCTTGGCGAAGAATTTTCTTCAGAGAAGTCAAAGGCATTTATTAATGGTGTCTTAGGGAACTTTATTGAAGAAAAATAACTTAAGTCGGCTGAAAAGTCGGCTTTTTTTATTATGAGGTGAAAATTTTGACTACAATATTAGATGGTAAAAATGTAGCCAATCAATTAACTACAAAGTTACAGGAGAAAGTAAAAGAACTTAATCTTAAAAATATTATTCCGACTTTGTACGTAATAGAAGTTGGAGAAGATCCAGCAAGTAGAATATATTTAAAGGCAAAAGAAAATTTAGCTAAAAGGATTGGAATTAAAGAAGTTACTCTTAAATTTTCTGAAAATATTAGTCAAAAAGAGTTAATTGATAAAATTATTGAGCTGAACCGTGATCCAAAAGTAAATGGAATTATGGTACAGTTACCTTTGCCTAAGCACATTGATACTGAAAAAATAGTTGCCACAATCGCTCCTGAAAAAGATGCTGATGGTTTTCATCCTTACAATCAGGGAAGAATGTGGCAGAGCAAAACTCAGATTATTCCAGCAACTGTGAGAGGAATTCTAGCACTTTTAGATTATTATCAGCTAGATGTAAGTGGCAAAGATGCTGTAATTATCGGGCGAAGCTTGATTGTGGGAAAGCCTCTAGCTAGTCAATTCTTAAGGCGAGATGCGACGGTTACTATCGCTCATTCTAAAACAAAGAATCTAGCTGATTTAACTAATAGAGCAGATATAGTAGTTTCAGATGTTGGACAAGCTCATTTACTAAAACGGGACATGATTAAGGAAAATGCGGTTTTAATTGATGTAGGGATGAATCGTAAAAATGGTCATCTTATGGGAGATATTGATTATCAAGAGTGTTTCGATAAAGCAAGTGCAATTACTCCGGTGCCAGGAGGAGTTGGTCCCTTAACAGTAGTTAGTTTAATGCAACAAGTTCTTATATTAGCGGAGAACCAAATAAATGGTTGATAGTTCAAATTATTTAAAAGTTAGTGATTTAAATTATTATATTTCACAAAAATTTAAAAATGATCCTTATCTACATAAAGTATTTTTGCAGGGAGAACTTTCTAACTTCCGTTTTCGCATGAATTCCCATCAATACTTTTCTTTGAAAGATGAAAAATCAAAAATAAATGTAGTGATGTTTAAATCGTACTTTGACAAGTTAAAATTTAAGCCGGAAGAGGGAATGAAGGTCTACGTAAGTGGTTATGTAGGCGTCTACGGACCACAAGGATCTTATCAATTTTATGCTCAAACTATGGAGCCAGCAGGATTGGGTGCATTATATGAACAATTACGTCAATTACAAGAAAAGCTGGCTAAAGAAGGCCTCTTTAATCAAGAGCATAAAAAGCCTCTTCCTGCATTCCCGGATCGTATTGCAGTAGTAACAAGTGCATCAGGTGCAGTTATCCATGATATTATGGTTACAGCTAATCGGCGTTTCCCCCATGCTGAAATTGATCTCTTTCCAGCTAAAGTACAGGGGGACGATGCAGCGGATTCAATTGTGAGGTCTTTGCGTCAAATCGCTGAAAATAGTGATAAATATGATGCAGTAATCATTGGACGTGGAGGAGGATCACTAGAAGATTTGTGGCCATTCAATGAAGAAGAAGTTGTGCGTAAAATCTATGAAATGCAAATGCCAGTAATTTCTTCAGTTGGTCATGAGACGGATACGACTTTAGCTGACTTAGTTGCTGATGCACGGGCAGCGACACCAACAGCAGCTGCTGAATATGCAACTCCCAATTTAGTAGAAGTGGTTATGCAAATTAATCAATTACGTAATCGACTTTTTGCTTCAATTCAATCAATTATTCGAAATAAGCGTGAACAGGTAAGAAATCTAGAGAATTCTCCTGTTTTACGTGATCCAAGTAGAATATATGATGAACCACTGCAAAAGGTTGATTTGCTAAGACAAAGACTTTTCCAAGTAGAAAAAAATATTCTTGCCCAAAAGAAAGCTAATTTTAAGTTAGTAAGCCAAAAATTAATGGGAATCAATCCTCAAAAACAGTTGGTACAACTTGAACAAAAACAAAAATATCTTACTAGCAATTTAAATCGAGTTATGCTTAATTATTTAAAAAATGAACGTAATCGTTTTGCAGGTCTTGAGCAAAAGCTAGATGATAATAGTCCACTTAAAACAATTAGTCGTGGTTTTGTTTATACTGCTAATGAAGAAGGTCAAACAATTACTTCAGTTAACGAATTAAAAGTAGATCAAGCTTTACAATTACAATTTAAAGATGGAAAAGCTAAAGCTAAAGTAACTGAAATTAGGAGAAATGAAAATGCCAGAAAAGAAAAATAACTTTGAAGAACAATTAAATGAATTACAACAAATTGTTAATAAATTAGAATCAGGAAATGTTCCACTTGAAGATGCATTAAGTGAATTTCAAGCTGGAGTAAAGTTAAGTCGAGATTTAGAAAAGAAATTAACTGCAGCTGAACAAACAGTAGCTAAGCTAATTGACGAAGACGGCAATGAAAAAGATCTTAATCCAGAAGATGCAGCAGCACCGGAGGAATAATGATGAATTTAACAGAATTTAGACATAAATATACTCCGATTATAAATAGCTTTTTAGAAAAACATTTAGAAGAAGACATTGATAATAAAAAATTTAGTAACATTATGGCTTATTCAGTAATGGCTGGTGGTAAAAGATTACGCCCATTAATTTATTTAGCTACCTTAGCAAGTTTAGATCATGAAATCAATGAAGATGACATAAAAACGGCATGTGGCATTGAATTAATCCATACTTATTCATTAATTCATGATGATTTACCGGCAATGGACAATGATGATTATCGTCGTGGCAAATTAACTAGTCATAAAAAATGGGGCGAGGCAGAGGCAATTTTAGCTGGTGATGCTTTACTTCCCTTAGGAATCCAATGGATAGCACAAGGTAGTAAAAATATTACTGAAGTAGAAATAATTACTAAAGCAGTGGGTCCTAACGGTATGGTCGGAGGCCAATATTTAGATATTGATTCTACTAATAATAGTTCGGTTAAAGATAATGGCGAATTTATTTCAAAGATGGAATGGCTCAAAACTGGTTGTTTACTACAAGCTAGCGTAGAAATGGCAATTGCTAAAGTTGCAGAGACAGATAAGAATAAAATTACTGCTTTAAATAAGTTTGCCTATACCTTCGGTCGTTCTTATCAAATTTATGATGATTTAGTTGATGTAGTTGAAAGTAGTCAAGAAGCAGGAAAGGCTACTCATAAAGATGAAGCAGAAGGAAAGAATAATACCTTTACTTTATTAGGATTAGATGAGAGTCGCCAAGAGTTAATCGCTTTAGTTGATGAAGGAAAAAAATCTCTCGACATTTTTGAAAGTTCTCTTTTGGCAGAGTTCTTTGATTTATATCAGAAGGTATTGTAATGGGGAAAAAAAGAGCAGACGTATTACTTTTTGAACAAAATCTATTTCATTCACGCACTGCTGCCCAGCGCGCAATTATGGCAGGGCTAGTCAGTGATCATAATCATCAAAGAATTGACAAGGCTGGGCAAAAGTTCGATGAAGATGAAGTATTTTATATTAAATCAGATGGAAAAAAATATGTTTCTCGGGGAGGATTTAAATTAGAAAAAGCTCTCCAAGTTTTCCATATTGATTTAACGGATCGGATTTGTTTAGATATTGGGGCCTCTACTGGTGGTTTTACAGATGTAGCTTTACAAAATGGTGCGAAAATGGTTTATGCACTTGATGTTGGTTATAATCAACTTGCATGGAAGTTAAGAGATGATCCACGAGTAGTCGTAATGGAAAAACAAAACTTTCGTTTTAGTAAATTAGAAGACTTTACCTTAGGGCGTCCTACTTTTGCAATGACTGATGTATCTTTTATTTCTTTGGATTTAATTATGCCACCAATGTATGAAATATTAGCTGATCAGTGTGATGCGGTATGTTTAATTAAGCCGCAATTTGAAGCAGGCCCAGAAAATGTTGGTAAGCATGGAATTGTGCATGATCATCAGGTTCACCATGATGTAATTGAACATACTATGCAAGAAGCAATGAAACTGGGCTTTAATATTCTTGGTGTAGATTATTCTCCAATTAAAGGAGGAAAGGGTAATATTGAATTCTTGATCCATTTAAAGAAAGATACTGAGAATCCAGGTCAAAATTTATGGAATGGTGATATTACAACTTTAGTTAATAAAGCCGTAGCTGGTCTGTAGGAGAATTGTAATGTTAGTAGAACTTGATATTAAAAATTTTGCCATTATTAAAGCACTCAAGGTTCGCTTTCAAGAAAATATGACTGTAATCATTGGTGAAACAGGAGCAGGAAAATCTATTATTATCGATGCGGTTTCTTTACTATTAGGTAGTCGTGCTCAACATGAGATGATTCGTAGTGGAGAAGAAAAAGCAATTATTACTGGTCTATTTGAATTAGAAGATCAATTTGAAACTGTAAAAGAAATTTGTGAAAAATATGGCTTACCTTGTGATGATAAACAAATTGTTATTAGTCGCGAACTGTCATCAAAAGGTAGAAATGTAGTTAGAATTAATGGACAACTGACGACAATAAATGTTTTGCGTGAATTAGGACAAAACTTGGTTGATATTCATGGGCAAAATGATCAGCAAATTTTGATGGATCCAGATCGTCAGATTGATTTGGTTGATAATTATGCGGATAAAAGCTTTAAAATTAAATTAACATCTTATAAAAAACATTATCAACAATGGCAAAAATTAAATAAAAGATTACGTCAATTGAATGAAGATGCCCAAGAATTGGCACAACGCCAAGATATTTTGGAATTTCAAATTAATGAGTTAGATAATGCACACTTAGAAGATCCAAATGAAGATGAAAAATTAGAAGAAGAATTTAACGAATTAAGTAATTATCAAAAAATTGCAAATACAGCAGCTTATTTTTTGCAGCTTTATGATGAGGAGGAACATGGTTTAGCTACTTTACTGGGGGATGCTCAAAATTCAGCTAATGAATTAGCTGAATATGGGAAAAAGTTTGAAAATTTTGCTCAGAGTTTTAATGACGGTGTATATTCCTTAAATGATGCCCGTAGTGAATTATCTTCATTAATGGATAGCTTGGACTTTGATGAAGAGCATTATAAATTTGTTGTTAGTCGCCTAGATACTTTAAATTCCTTAAAGAAAAAATACGGGCCAACTTTAGCAGATGTTTTTAAATTTTACGAAAAAGTTCAAAAAGAATTAGATCAATTTGAAACTGGTGGTCTTGATGAAGGAAAGTTACAAACAGAACTTCAAGCTTTAGAAGAAGTAATGGATAAAGAGGCAGATGCATTACATGAAGAAAGAGAAGCCGTAGCTCGTAAACTAGAAGAAAAGATAAAAAAAGAATTAGCAGACTTGTATATGGAAAAGGCTCGCTTTGCAATTCGGATTAATCAGACTACTCAATATAACCAACTTGGGGAAGATGAAGTAACTTTTGTGATTGCTCCAAATCCGGGGGAAGAATTAATGCCCCTAGTTAAAATAGTCTCTGGAGGAGAGCAATCAAGATTAATTTTGGCCTTAAAAGCAATCTTTAGTAAAGTAGAGCCGGTTGGAACTATGATTTTTGATGAAATTGACACTGGAGTTTCTGGACGGGTATCTGCAGCAATAGGTAAAAAAATGCATGCTATTGGTCGAGAAAAGCAGGTAATTGCCATTACACACTCACCACAAGTAGCTGCTGCTGGAGATCAACGATATTCCGTTGAAAAGAAAGTGGAAGATGGAGCTACATATACGCAAGTAGGCCCTTTAACACAAGAGGAAGCAATTACTGCAATTGCAAAAATGATGGCAGGTCAAGATGTTACTGATGCTGCTAAACAAAATGCTGCAGATTTAATGAATAGCTTTAAAAAACATAATAATTGATAAAAAACGCCACGCACTAAAAAAGTACGTGGCGTTTTTTATTAAAAATAAGGAGTTACGCAACTTCAATGTTAAAAATAGAAGAGAGATCAATTAAACGATATACTGTATGATCATGATTCCGAAGAACAAAACGACCATTAGTTGAACGAGCGATTAATTGACCAATTTCAGTTTTTCCGTTTTGATAAGTAATTAAGACAAATTGTCTTTGAAAAAATGCCTGTTCTAATTTTCTGATTATTAAACTGGGATCTTGTTCAAAGGTAGTTAGTTTAGCTAAATCATATTCAAAGAAATGCTGATAAATATTTTTAACATAAGTATTTAATTTGTGTTGAATATTTTGGGCAAAAGACATAATGTTTGCAGCTCCTTAATTTCGAACAAATGTTTGCAATAGTTATTATACGAACGAACGTTCTGAAAAGCAAGGGAAAATTTAAATCTAATAAAAATTATCTTTGAAACTTGCATTAAGATACGTTTTAATGCAAAATATTCTTGTTAAACAATTATTCGTTAGGAGCAATCATGACAAAGCAAGGATTATTGATAGTTCTTTCTGGCCCTTCTGGAGTTGGTAAAGGAACAGTTAAAAGTGCATTAGTTAAGCAAAGAGCTTTTTCATTTGAATATTCGGTTTCTATGACCACACGTAAACCACGCCCTGGCGAAGTTGATGGGAAAGATTACTTTTTTGTTTCTGAAAGTCGTTTTCAGGAAGCAATTAAAAATGACGAGTTATTAGAGTATAATCAATATGTAGGAAATCATTATGGGACTCCTTTAGCACCGGTTAAAAAGATGCTAAGTGAAGGAAAAGATGTTTTCTTAGAAATTGATGTTAATGGTGCCCGTCAAGTGCGTAAATTAATGCCTGATGGAGTCTTTATTTTCTTAACTCCACCAGATTTACATGAGTTAAAAGATCGAATTGTAAATCGTGGTACAGATTCTGAACAAGTGATTGCTATGCGTATGCAACAGGCGCGTAAAGAAATCCTAATGATGGAAGATTACGATTATGCGGTGGTCAATGATACAGTTGCTAATGCAGTAGATCATATCAAATCTATTGTAGAAGCTGAGCATGTTCGCGTTCCTAGAGTTATTAATGAATATAGAAATATGGTTAAGGAGGACTAATCATAATGAGAATTACTTATCCATCCATTGATAAATTGTTGTCAAAAGTTGATTCACGTTACTCTCTTTCAGTTTTAGCTGCAAAAAGAGCTCATCAATTAGAAGCAGGTGCTCCTGGTGCTTTGACTCATTATAATTCTGCAAAAGATGTTGGTAAGGCGTTAGAAGAAATTGCTGCTGGTAAAGTAACAATTGATCCTGAACATTTTGAAAAACTTGATTAATAATTTAAATCATGCCTTCATTGTTTAAGCAATGGGGGTTTTTTAGTAGGTGAACTAATGATTGCGCAAGTTATCGTAGATGTAGCTGCAAAGCAAACAGATCGCGTTTTTGAATATAATATTCCGCCTGAACTAAAAGATGTAGAAATAGGTTCACGTGTTGTAGTGCCCTTTGGTCGTAGAAAAGTTCAGGGCTTTGTAGTTGGAATTAGTGAAACAACTGAATTTTCTGGAAAACTTAAAGATCTCTTGGTAGTGGTAGATGAACTGCCACCTTTAACACCGGAATTAGTTGAGCTTTCAGATATATTAGCTAAAAGAATTTTTGCTTATCGAATTACTTTGTTACAGACGATGTTACCACGTGTTATGAAGGCAAATTATCGGAAAATTTTAACTCCTCTAGACGAAGAAACAGCGAAATTGTCTTTATTTAATAAAGAAGAAATTGATCTGAATGAAGTAACTGATCTAAAGCAAATTGTTAAAATAAAAAAATTAATTGAAGAAAACAAAGCAAAAATAGAATACTTAGTAGAAAATAAGGCTAAAAAAAAGCAAGAATATCTTTATAACTTAGCGTTAGGGCAAAATGCATATCTTAATATTAAAGCTCAGATAAAATCTAACGCAGTAAACCAGCAAAAATTAATTAAGGATATTATTAATAATCAAGAATCTTACCCTAAGACAGCTAAGCAACTAGAAAGTGAGCTCAATCTTTCAGCCGGTTTTCTAAAACAAACAGTAGAAAAGGGATGGTTAAAAAGAGACTTAATTGAAACTTATCGAGATCCACTGGCTAATTTTAAAGGTAAGAATAAATCAAAAGAGATTACCTTAAATCCTGGTCAAAACCGGGCTTTAAGTAAAATTTCTCAAGCAATAAAAGAAAGAGAAAATAAGACTTTTTTGCTTGAAGGGGTTACAGGAAGTGGAAAAACAGAAGTCTATCTTCATGCTATCCAAAAAGCTTTAGAAAGTGGTCGCAATGCATTAATGTTAGTACCAGAAATTTCTTTGACTCCTCAAATGGTAGAGCAAGTTAAGGCACGTTTTGGTTCAAATGTGGCTGTGCTACATAGTGGGTTATCTACCGGTGAGCGATATGATGAATGGCGTAGAATTCGGAGAGGAGAAGCACAGGTAGTTGTAGGAGCACGCAGTGCTGTCTTTGCACCCTTATCTAATGTAGGATTGATTATTATTGATGAAGAGCATGAGTCTTCCTATAAACAAGAAGATACACCGCGTTATCATGCGCGTGATGTGGCATTATTACGCAGTAAATATCATCACTGTCCTTTAGTACTTGGAAGTGCAACACCATCTTTAGCGAGTCGCGCACGAGCACAAAAGGGTAATTATGAATTGCTACGTTTAACTGAGCGTGCTAATAGTAAAGCTTTACCAGAAGTTACCTTAATTGACTTAAAGCAAGTAGAATTTGCTGGCGGACAATTTGATTTGTCAGTAGATTTAGTAGAAAAAATTAAGGAAAAATTAGCTCGCAGAGAGCAGGTTATCTTACTTTTAAATCGACGCGGTTTTGCTAACTTCATGCTTTGTCGCTCTTGTGGTTATGTCATGCAATGTCCTAACTGTGATATTTCATTAACTATGCATAAAGATACCGGTCAAATGCAGTGTCATTATTGCGGATACAAAACTCCTATCCCCAATAAATGTCCTAATTGTCAAGAGACTCAAATTCGTTTCTTAGGAACCGGTACCCAAAAAGTTGAAGAGGAGTTAAAGGAATTAATTCCGCAAGCTTCTATCTTAAGAATGGATGTTGATACTACCAGAAGAAAAGGTAGTTACAAAAAAATTCTTGATAAATTTGGGGCAGGAGAGGCTAATATCTTATTAGGTACGCAAATGATTGCTAAAGGCTTAGACTTTCCAAATGTTACTTTAGTTGGAGTAATTAATGCAGATACTTCATTGCAGGTACCAAATTTTAATGCTTCGGAAAAGACCTTTGACTTGTTAACTCAAGTTTCAGGACGTGCGGGAAGAGCAGATAAAAAGGGTGAAGTTATGATTCAAACTTATAATCCAGAGCATTATGCAATCGAACTAGCCCAGAGCCAAGATTACGAAAGTTTTTATCGTAAAGAGATGCAGGTAAGACATCAAGGAAATTATCCGCCGTTTTTCTATACCGTTTTAATTTCTGTAGCCTCGAAAAACGAACAAGCTGCTGCTAAATTTGCCTTTGTAGTAAAAAGAAAATTAATGCAAGAATTGCATGCACCAACAATTGTTTTAGGACCAACACCAAGTAGTATTGCAAAAATCAAGAATCAATATTTTTATCAAATACTGGTAAAATATAAAAAAGAAGATAAATTAAATCCGATCTTGCATGAGTTGCAAGATGAGGCTCAAAAAATAAAAAAACAAGGACTAAATGTCTATATTGATAATGAACCAGAACGAATAATTTAGAAAGAAGTGTTACAGATGTCATCAGTAATCTTTTTAGGAACTCCAAATTTTGGCAAAGTTGTCTTAGATGGCTTAATTAAGGAAGGGTATGATATCAAAGCTGTTGTTACTCAACCTGATAAAAAGGTTGGCCGCAAGCAAGTCTTACATCAATCTCCAGTTAAAGAATTGGCATTGGCTAATGATTTAAAAGTTTATCAACCAGCAAAATTATCAGGTTCAGAAGAATTAGCTGAATTAATGCAAATTCAACCTGATTTTATCGTTACGGCAGCTTATGGCCAATTTTTACCAAGCAAGTTTTTGCAATCAGCAAAGATTGCACCTGTAAACGTTCACGGTTCACTTCTTCCTAAATATCGTGGTGGTGCTCCAATTCAATATTCTTTATTAAATGGAGATCAAGAAACTGGAATCACAATTATGGAAATGGTTAAAAAGATGGATGCCGGTGATATTTTTGCACAAGCAAGTTTACCAATTAAGGATGATGATACTTCTGGTAGTCTCTTTGAAAAGCTTAGTGTCCTAGGACGTGATCTTTTATTAGAAACTTTACCAAAATTTCTTGATGGTACAGTAACTAGAACTAAGCAGAATGAAGCAGGTGTAGTCTTTTCACCCAATATTTCAAAAGATCAAGAACAAATTAAAACTAGTATGACCGCTCAACAAGCACATAATTTAGTAAGAGGATTAAATCCAGATCCAGGCGCATATCTATTAATAGATGGCAAGCGAATGAAGATTTGGCAAACTAAAGTTAGTGATGAAAAAACTGACCTGGTGCCAGGTAGTTTAGTTACTAATAAAAAACGCTTTGCACTTGCCTTTGCGGATGGTACAGTATTAGATTTATTGGAAGTACAGCCAACTGGTAAAAAGAAAATGACCGTTAAAGATTATCTCAATGGTCAAGGTAGTAAATTTAAGAGTGGAGATAAAATAATCGATGACTAGTGCACGAAGTGTCGCCTTAGATACTTTAATTAAAGTCCTGAATCAAAATTCATATTCAAATATTGCACTTAACCATGCTTTAGCAAAAAGCAATTTAAGTGATAAGGATAAGGCCTTAGTAACTAAAATAGTATATGGGACAATTCAATATAAAATCTTTTTAGACTATCAATTAAAGCCATTAATTAAAACAAAATTGAAGGATAAATATCTCTATCCTTTACTTTTGATGTCAGCTTATCAATACTTTTTCTTAGAACGCATTCCAACTAATGCGATTTTTGATGAAGCGAACAAATTAGCTAAGAAATACGGTAAGAAAAATTCCGGTAGTTTTCGCCTGGTTAATGGAATCTTACGTTCACTTGAACGCCAAGGAAAATTATTACCTCCTAAGTCAGATATTAAAAAGTACTTAAGTGTAAAATATTCTTTTCCTGAGTGGCTAGTAAATTATTTTATTACTACTTTTGGTCAAGAAAGAGCAGCAAGTATCTTAAAAGCAAGTAATGTTCCTGCTTCCACCAGTATTAGAATTACGGCTGAAGACTTAAGCCCAGCGCAAGTACAAGAACAGTTAAATGCAGCTGGAATTAAAAGTGTGCCATCAAAGTTGACTGATCATAATCTGATTATCGAACATGGTAATGTCGCCGATACTGAACTTTTTAAAGCAGGGAAAATTACAATCCAAGATAGTGCTGCTTCTTTAGCAGTTGATGCTTTTGATTTTTCTGGGGATGAAGAAGTGCTAGATGCATGTAGTGCTCCAGGCGGAAAGACAGTCCAAATAGCTGAGCATTTAACTACAGGACACGTGATTGCACTAGATATTCACCAGAATAAACTAACATTGGTTCAAAAGGCTGCTCAACGACTAAAAGTTAGCGATAAAATCGAGACTAAAACACTGGATGCCCGTAAAGCAGGAGAAGTATTTGCTAAAGGACAATTTAATAAGATTTTGGTAGATGCACCATGTTCTGGTTTGGGATTAATTAGAAGAAAGCCAGAAATTAGATATGGTAAAAGCTTAAAAGATATCCAGAGTCTAAGTAAAATTCAGCGCGCTATTTTAACTCAACTTGCCCCGCTACTTGCACCCGAGGGTGAATTAGTCTATTCTACATGTACAATTACTAAAGAAGAAGATGAAGACGTGGTTGGTGACTTTTTGAAGCATCATCCTGAATTTGAATTAGTTCCAATTCAAGTCGGTAATTTACCAAAACAAGATTTTGTTAAAATATTACCAGATGAATTTAATAGCGATGGATTTTTTATTGCTAAATTTAAAAAACGAGGTTAATTATTTTGATTAAAACAGCTTTTGCTTCCAGCATCGGAAGAGTGAGAGAAACAAATCAAGATTTTGTTAAAGTTTTTAATAATCAGAACGATATCAGTATGGGAATTGTGTGTGATGGCATGGGCGGTCATCAGGGTGGAGATGTGGCTTCTACCATGGCTGTGAATCATTTAGGACATGCATTTAAACAGACTGATTTTACTGATCCTCATTTAGCTAAAAAGTGGCTCGAAGTTCAATTAAAATTAGAAAATGAAACGATTTTAAATACGGCAGATCGATTCTCAGATCTTAATGGCATGGGGACCACAGTAGTATTAGCAATAGCTTTTGCGGAAAAAATTTTAGTTGCTCACCTTGGTGATTCTCGAGCTTATATCTATGGCAATAATGATTTTAAGCAAATTACGCAAGATCATTCTTTGGTCAATGAGTTAGTTAAGATGGGACAAATAACTGTTCAAGAAGCGCGTAATCATCCACAAAAAAATATCATTACTGAAACGTTAGGAGTCTCGAGTACTGTTAACCCAGAATTTAAAACCCTTGAAGTTCATGCTGGTGATATTTTCCTTTTATGTACTGATGGTTTAACTAATTCCCTTACCGATCTTCAGATTCAACAAATTTTGGCAACTAAGAATCTTACTTTAAAAGAAAGATGTAATAAATTAATTAATGAAGCCAACCGTTTGGGTGGTGGAGATAATATCACTGTGTGTTTAATTTCCTATACTGAAAAGGAGGCTGAACACTAGTGTTTGATAAGGGCTACCTGATAGGGGGTCGCTATAAAATCCTTGCTTTACTGGGTGAAGGAGGGATGGCAAACGTTTATTTAGCAGAAGATATTATTCTAAAACGAAAAGTTGCTGTTAAAATTCTGCGTTTAGACTTGCAAAAAGACCCTAAAACAGTAGAACGCTTTAAAAGAGAAGCTCGCGCAACCAGTGAATTGAGTCACCCCAATATCGTTTCAATTTTAGATGTTGGTATTGATCATAATCGGCAATATATTGTGATGGAATATGTTGATGGACCTGATTTAGAGCAGTATATTCAAAAGAATAATCCAATTCCTTTACAAAAAGTCATTAGGATTATGGATCAAATTCTAGCAGCTATGACCTTGGCACATAAGCATCATGTTATTCACCGCGATTTAAAACCGCAAAATATTTTGATGGATAAAAATGGCAACATTAAAATAGTGGATTTTGGGATTGCAGTAGCTTTAAATCAAAGCACGATGAGTCAAACTAATACTGCAATTGGTTCTGTGCATTATATGTCACCGGAACAGGCGCGCGGCAGTCGGGCTACTATGCAATCAGATATATATTCATTAGGAATAATTCTTTACGAATTATTGATGGGCCAGGTGCCTTTTGGTGGTGAAAATGCAGTCGCTGTGGCGCTGAAACATTTTCAGGAAACTACACCTTCTCTGCGCAAGCAAAATCCTCAGATTCCACAAGCGCTTGAAAATGTAGTTTTTAAGGCTACAGCTAAGGATCCGCGTGATCGCTATCAGTCCGTGATGCAAATGAAGCAAGATCTTGATTCAAGTCTTGATCCTAGTCGTCAAAATGAAGCTGTTTTTAAACCAAAATTTGATCCAAATGAAGATAACACCATCGTTTTGCCGCAAATGGAGGGTTCTGTCCAAGATACTCAGCAAGCTCCTGATAAAACGAATGAGTCGCCTCAAACACCAACTTTATGGGAAAATATTAAAAAGCATAAATGGTGGTGGCTTGGAGCGGGAATTGCTTTTATTGGCATAATGGTAATTTTGATTTTTGCGCTGGGACGTAAAGATGATATCACAATTCCAAGTGTTAATAATTTGAGTGAAAGTGAAGCACGCCAAACTCTACTTGCTCGCGGTTTAAAAGTAGGTAAGACTCGCTACCAATACTCTAATAGTGTTAAAAAGGGCCGAATTATTACGACAGATCCACAAAGTGGCCTAACTGTAAAAAATGGCCAAATAGTTGATTTAATCGTATCACGCGGCGCCAAACTTAAAACGGTACCAAATGTAGTTGGAGAATCTTATACAACCGCACGAAGAAAGTTAACTAAGGTGGGATTTAAGGTTGAAAAGGTAACACAGCAGGATTCACAAGCTCCTAAGAACAGCGTAATTGCCCAAGACATTCCTCCCGGTCGAAAAGTTGACGCAAATAAAACTACAATCACTTTGTATGTTTCAAGGGGGAAAGCTTCAAGTTCAAAAGATGAAGTAAGGCTGCGTGATTTAACTGGTTATACTTTAAAAGGTGCTCAAGATTATGCCAAGGATAATGGCCTGAACCTTGATATTACTGAGGAAAAGTCAGCTTCAGCCCAAAAAGATACGGTTATTAGACAAGATCCTGCACCTGATACCCGAGTAAAGAAAGGGTCACGAATTCACTTAGTAATTTCAAGTGGTAATTCTGATGATGACCGTAAAAATGATGATAGTTCAGATAATACTGAGGTTACCAAAGCTTTTACAGTTCCATACCAAGCTAGTGGAACTAACGACCAAGGAAATCATGTTCAAATCTATATTTCTGATGCAGATCATTCATTAAGTAATATTTATCGTGACCAAGTTATTACTCAAAATGAAACATTTACTATACCTTTTAATTTGAGTAAGGGAAACGGACATATTAGAATTGAAAGAGATGGTAATACGATTTTAGATGAGGAAATTAATAAATAATGCTTGAAAAAATTGAAGGAATTGTAATTAGTGTAATTTCAGGCTACTATGATGTTGAAACTGAAAAAGGCGCCATTCGCTCTCGAGCGCGTGGCGTTTTTCGTAATCGACAACAGAAGCCTTTAGTAGGTGATCATGTAATTGTTCAAGTAGATGATCATGGCATGAATTATTTGGTTGAGATTTTACCAAGGAAAAATGAAATTGGCCGTCCAGCTGTAGCCAATGTTGACCAAGTTTTATTAGTAATATCAGCAGTTGAACCAGATTTTTCTTTGGAATTATTAGATCGTTATTTAACCTTTTTTGCTTGGAAAAATATTGGTGTCACTATTTATTTATCGAAAACTGATATTACACCGACTGAGCGCTTAGCAAAGATAAAGGATCAATTAGCTTATTATCAAAAAATTGGTTATCGTGTCTTTACTAATCAAAACGAGCTAGAAAAGCAGTTGCCTGAATTAATTAAAAAGAATGCGATTTGGACCCTAGCTGGACAATCAGGAGCAGGAAAATCCACTTTGCTTAACCACTTAGAAAAAGATGCTAACCAAGCAACTGGCAAAATTTCTTATGCACTTAATCGTGGTAAACACACAACGCGCCAAGTGCAATTATTTAAATATGGAAAAGGCTATATTGCGGATACGCCTGGTTTTTCAGCAGTAGATCTTTATAAGATTAAGTTAGATGAACTGGCTAATGATTTTTATGAATTTAAAAAGGCAAGCGCAAAGTGTAAATTTAGAAGTTGTCAGCATTTACAAGAACCAAAATGTGAGGTGAAAAGGCTGGTAAAAGAAGGCGAAATCGCTCAAAGTCGTTATGATGATTATTTGAAGATCCGTCAAGAAATTCAAGATAAACGCATGCCAGATTATTTAAAATAATAAAAGAATAGAGGGTAAAACTATGAGTATACTTGCACCATCAATTTTGAATGCTAATACAATGAATCTAGGTAGTGATATTCAGGAGGCCATCGATGGTGGCGTTAAAAGATTTCATATTGATATTATGGATGGACACTTTGTGCCTAATCTTTCTTATGGACCAGAATTAGTTGAGAATTTTACGACTACTTTTCCAAATATGGAAGCTGAAATCCACTTAATGAGTAATAATTTAGATGTAACTATTCCAGCCTTTGTAAAAGCTGGTGCTGATCTTCTAGAATTTCACTATGAAGCTACTGACGATGTAGAAAAATGGTTAAAATATTTAAAAGATCATAATGTTAAAGCAGGCTTAGTGATTAATCCTGATACTTCAGTTGAAGTTATTAAGCCTTACTTAGATCAAATTGACCAATTATTAATAATGACCGTTAAGCCAGGGTTTGGTGGTCAAAGTTTTAGAGCAGACTCAAGTACTCGAATCGCACAAGCTAAAAAAATTATTGCTGAAGCAGGTAAAGATATTCCAATAGAAGTAGATGGGGGAATTGATGATAAGACCGCTGAGATCGCAAAAGCAGCTGGAGCTGATGTCTTTGTGGCTGGATCATTTATCTTTAAAAAGGGTCCAATTGCTCAACAAATTCTTAAACTAGAGAATATCTTAATATGAGGGCAGTAGCAGTATTAGGTGGGCCAATTGCCAATTGGCCGATAGATATCAAAGAAAAAATTAAAAAGGCTCAAGCTAGTGGTGCAGTGGTTGCCGCTAGCGATCGTGGTAGCCTTTTTTTATTAGAATTAGGGATTATCCCAGATTTAGCTGTAGGTGATTTTGATTCTTTAAGAAAAGTAGAATTAGATAAAATCGAAGAAAAAGTTAAAGATATCCGTTATGCTAAGCCGGAAAAAGATGAAACTGATTCAGAATTATTATTTTTAACTTTATTCGAAGATTATCAAATTGAGCAGGTAGAACTTTATGGAGCAACAGGTGGTAGATTAGATCACTTTTTTGTTAATTTGTTTACTTTTTTAAATGCACCGTTAAATAAATATATGGGGCAGGTACGAATTATTGATCAGCAAAATCTAATTCTTTTTTTGAAACCAGGAACAAATTCTCTTCAACCACTAGCTAGTTATAATTACTTAGGTGTTGGCAACCTGACTCCAGTAAGAAATCTTAATATTGAAGGGGCTAAATATCCCTTGAAGCAGTTTAGTTCTCATAGTCCCCGGATGTTTTCTTCAAATGAATTTATCAAGCAAAATCAAATTAAAGTAACTTTTGATGAAGGAGATGTAATAGCAATTTATTCTCGTGATCAGGAGCGATTTAGTAATATTTAAACAAAAAAAGACAGTTTAACATGATATGAACCCTAAAATTAGGACATATTATTAAGCCATTTGATTTAAAACCATATTTCGATATTGAATCGGAGTATGGTTTTTTATTGAGCTCTTAATTCTTTTGTTATTGTAGTAATAAATATATTCTTTGATTGCTTCTTCCAGCTCATCTAAATTCTTAAATGTTTTCTCAAAGCCATAGAACATTTCTCGCTTTAAAATGCCAAAAAATCCTTCCATTAATCCATCATCTAATGAATTACCTTTTCTAGACATTGATTGTTCAATCCCGTGATTTTTAAGCCAATTTTGAAATGCTGGATGTTGATATTGCCAGCCTTGATCAGTATGAAAGATAAGCCCATTTAATGCAGGATGATCTTTATAAGCTAATTCAAGCATGTTCATTACTTGTTCTAAGACTGGATGACGACTAAGAGTGTAAGAAATTATTTCATGAGTGCAACCATCCATAATTGGTGATAAATATAGTTTTTCTCCATTTAAATGAAATTCGGTTATATCAGAGTACCACTTTCTATCTGGCAAAATAGCTAGAAAATTGCGACAGATCAAATTAGGTTTGATTTTACCTACGGTACCCTGATAACTTGAGTATTTTCTTCTACGTCTAATTGCAATACCAAATAGATGCATCTTTTTCATTAGACGCTTTACTTTCTTGTGATTAATTTTAACGCCTTCAATGTGTAATTGGGCTGTAATTCTCCTATAGCCGTATCTATGCTTGTGTTCCTCAAATATTTCTTTAATCCGTTTCATGATATCTTGATTTTTTAAATCTTTATCATCCTGTTTTAAAACATAGTAGTAATTGCTTTTAGATAAATGAGGCAAATCAGGATTAGAATTAATTGTATTTAAGATAAAAGTTACGGTTACATGAAGTTCATGCCTTAGTTCAGTAACCACCTGAGCTATTTCTTTGGCTTTTGGTTTTTTCTTTGAGAAACTAAGGCGCTTAATTTTTTTACAAATTCGTTTTCGACAGTAAGCCTTAAGTTCTCTTGTTTTAGGTCTTTTAGTTGTTTTTGAAGTTCTTTGATTTGTTGGTCTTTGTTTTTCATGAGATGGTTTGCCTTTCTTGTGATTAATGACATTATACCCATCTTCTTTATATTTGCGAATCCAATTATGGATTAGACCCTGGCTAGGCAAGGCTAAATCTAAGGATACGTGTTGCGCAATTTCATTGTTAATAAGTACTCTTCTAATTGCTTCTTCCTTAAATTCAATTGTATAAGCAGAAGAAGATCTATCTAAAATATTGATTCCATGACGATCTATCAAATTAAGCATATAACGGATATTACCTGAGTTTATTCTGTATTTTTTACTTAACCATGTAGAAGTTTTTCCATATTTTTTCCAATAATTATAAATATCAATTTTATCTTGTTTTGTTAATTTAGACATAATAAAACCCCGAAATTCTTGTCCAAATTTCGGGGTTCATATCAAACAAAACTGTCTTTTTTGATGCACATTAATTATTTTTAATAAAAATTGCAAAAATAAAAACCCTCTAGAAATGTTGTTCTAAAAGGCTTTTTTCGCTAATTAAACTCGGGTAACCTTACCTGATTTCAATGCTTTAGTTGAAACCCAAACACGCTTTGGCTTGCCATTGACAAGAATGCGAACTTTTTGAAGGTTTGGCTTCCATGAACGTCTAGTAGAGTTCAAAGCCTTTGAACGCTTGTTACCGAAAGTGGTCTTGCGGCCAGTAATAAAGTCTTTTGCCATTTGTGCTAAACCCTCCTTTTATCTCGGTTGTTAGTACCTTATAAGGTTATCATATCCTTAAATTGATTTCAATATGATATTTTTAATATTGAGTTTTTCTTGAATAGTTTAAGTTGGTACTTTGATGTTGCTTATGCTATGTTAAAATAAACATAAAGAAGTATTCTTCAGAAATGGAGGAAATTATGGCAGTAAAAATTAAAGCTAAATATGGATTAATTGATATTTCAAATAATGTCATTGCTACTGTTGTTGGTGGTGCAGCTACTTCTAATTATGGAGTAGTCGGGATGGCATCTAAGAATACAATTCGTGATGGTGCTTTTACGATTTTGAATCGTGAAAATTACCGGCGTGGTGTAGTAATTAAATCAAAAGATAATCAAATTATTGTCGATGTTTATATTATTGTTGGTTATGGTCTTAAAATTTCTGAGGTTAGCCGCAATGTGCAAGATAGTGTAAAATATAATCTCGAACATCTTTTAGGCATTAAAGCAAAATCAGTCAATGTAATTGTACAGGGCGTAAAAGTCTTAGACGAATAGTGCTTATTTGGAGGAAGACACAGTGGAATTAACCGAAATAACAGGTCAACAATTTAAAGATATGGTTCGTTCAGCATCTCATCGTTTGAGTAAAAATGCTGAATTTGTTGATAAATTAAATGTATTTCCAGTTCCTGATGGTGATACTGGAACTAACATGAATTTAACTGTAACTAGTGGAGCAAAATCAGTTAATGAATGTGATAGTAATAAGATTGGCGATTTAACCGAAGCTTTATCTAAGGGAATGTTAATGGGGGCAAGAGGTAACTCTGGTGTTATTACTTCCCAGCTTTTCCGTGGCTTTTACAAGGCAACCGAAGATTTGGATACTTTAACTGCGACAGATTTAGCAACTGCATTTTCAAATGGTGTTGCTTCAGCTTATAAAGCTGTGATGAAGCCAGTCGAAGGAACAATTTTAACAGTTGCACGGGTTGCTGCCGAATCTGGTAAAAACAAGGCTGCAGAAACAAATAATGTAACCGAAGTTATGCGTGCAGTTGTTGATGGTGCTCGCAAAGCTTTAAAAACTACCCCAGATTTATTGCCAGTGTTGAAGCAGGTTGGTGTTGTTGACTCAGGTGGTCAAGGATTAGTCTTTATTTATCAAGGTTTTCTTGAAGGCCTTCTAGGTGAAAAAGATAATGATTACCAATTAGATGACACTGAAATGGATGAGTTGATTAATGCGGCTCACCACCAAGCTGAATCAGCACAAGTACAGTTGGCAACTAGTGATATCAAAAATGGTTACTGTACTGAAATTATGGTAGATTTAACTGCTGATGTTCCTAATAAAAAGAAATTCGATCTAGAAGAATTTAGAAAGCATTTGTCTGAAATTGGTGATTCCTTGTTAGCCGTATCAGATGGTGATATTGCTAAAGTTCACGTTCATACTGAACATCCAGCCGAAGTATTTACATATGGTAAGCAATTTGGTGAGTTAGGTAAGATTAAAATTGATAACATGAGAATTGAACATGAAACCATTGTTGAAAATCATGATGAACAAGAAGAAGCTGTTGACTTTGCTGTTATTGCTGTAGCATCTGGTCATGGTATTCGTGAATTGTTCAAGAGTGAAGGGGTAAACCGTATTATTTCTGGTGGTCAAACAATGAACCCTTCAACTCAGGATATTCTTGATGCGATTAAGAAGTCAGGAGCTCGCAAGGCAATTATTCTACCTAATAACGGTAATATTGTGATGGCTGCTAAACAAGCAGCAGAACTTGCAGATATTCCAGTAGGAATTGTACCAACTAAAACTATCTCTCAAGGTTTAACTGCAATGCTTTCATTTGATCCTGATGCTGACGTAGATGAAAACGTTGAAGCCATGTCAGAAGATCTTGATACAGTAAAATCTGGAGAAGTAACAAAGGCTATTCGTGATACCGAAATTGATGATATTCAAGTTCATAAAGACGATTACTTAGGTATTATTGATGGTGAAATCAAAGTTGATAATCCTGATTTAATTGATACTACAGTTGCCATGATCGAAAAAATGCTTGATGAAGACAGTGAAATTATTACCGTTCTTTACGGTAGCGATGCAACTAAGAAAGATGCAGATGCAGTAATTGCAAAAATTAAATCAGCTCATGAAGATGATGATTTAGAATTTGAAGTTCATGATGGAGGTCAACCTGTATACTACTTCTTAGTATCAGTGGAATAAAATGACTGAATTAGCTCAAACAAAAGATTTATTTGCTCCAGTTACTGCTTTAAAAGGCGTCGGTAATAAGACTGCGGAAGCACTAGCTACCTTAGAGATTAACAGTATTTATGATTTACTGATGTATTTTCCCTTTCGCTATAATGATTTGGAAACTTTGCCACTTGATCAATTAATGGACGGTCAGAAAGCTCTTTTAAAAGGAGTAATTGTTACTGAACCATATGTTAGTAGATTTGGCTATAAAAAGAGTCGCTTGAGCTTTAAGATTCAAATTGACCATGATATTGTCATGGTCAATTTTTTTAATCAACCTTGGTTAAAAGATAAAATCGAGATAGGCAAAGAAATTGCAGTTTATGGTAAATATAATACGACTCGTCAATCTTTAAGTGCTTTTAAATTAGTGGCTGAGAAAAAAGAGGATTCAAGTATGGAACCTATCTATCCTTTAAATCGTCACGTAAAACAGAAAAAGCTTCAAGAATTGATTGATCAAGCTATTACCGAATATCTGCCCTTATTAGATAATGTAGTGCCTGATGATCTAAGGAAAAAATATAAACTTGAAACAGATCAAGCAATTGTGCAAGATTTGCATCATCCTAAGAATGGAATTATGGCCAAAATGGCCAAAAGAAGTGCAATTTTTAGAGAATTTTTCTTATTTCAAATTCAATTAGCACAAATGCTTAATCAAAAAGATGAAACTGCTCCAGGTCAAGCAAAAGAATATGATTTAAAAGAAATCTCTAAATTGATTTCCTCGTTACCTTTTGAACTCTCAGATGATCAAAAGAAAGTTGTCAATGAAATTTTTGCGGATCTACATGCACCGCGTCAGATGCGACGTTTACTGCAAGGGGATGTAGGAGCGGGAAAAACAATTGTCGCTGTTTTTGCTATCTTTGCTGTCATTACTGCTGGTTATCAGGCAGTCTTAATGGTGCCGACAGAAATTTTAGCGCAACAACATTTTGATAAAATAAATGAACTGTTAAGTCAATTAGGTGTTAGAGTAGCACTACTAACTGGCGATACTAAAGAATTAGAAAAGAAAGAAATTTATCGTGAATTAGAAGATGGAACCATTAACGTAGTTATTGGAACTCATGCTTTAATCCAAGATAAAGTCAAATTTAAAAAGTTAGGTCTAGCAATTATTGATGAACAGCATCGTTTTGGGGTAAATCAGCGTAATAAATTAATCAACAAGGGTAATAATCCTGATGTTTTGGCAATGACTGCTACACCAATTCCGCGAACTCTCGCTTTAACTGTCTATGGTGATATGAATGTCTCTTCAATTCACCAGCTACCAAAGGGAAGAAAACCAATTATTTCTTCCTGGGTTACTAGTAATAAGTTACGTGATGTACTCATGCAAGTGCAAAGTCAATTAGACCAAGGCTTTCAGATTTATGTAGTTACACCACTAATTAGTGAGTCTGAAGCTACTGATTTAAAAAATGCAGAAGACTTACAAGTGAAATTAGCACAATACTTTAAAGAGCAAAATGTTGTCTTGCTTCATGGACGAATGGCAGGGGAAGAAAAGAATAAGATCATGGATGCCTTTGCCGATAAAAAAATTAATATTTTAGTAACCACAAGTGTAATTGAAGTGGGGGTTGATGTCCCTAATGCTAATATGATAATTATTTTCAATGCTGATCGATTTGGCTTAAGTCAATTACATCAACTTCGTGGTCGAATTGGTCGTGGTCAAACTCAGAGTTACTGCGTATTTGTAAGTGATCCGAAGACAGAAGTTGGAAAAAAACGGATGGAAATTGTTGCCAATACTACAGATGGTTTTAAACTGGCTGAAGAAGATTTAAAGCTACGTGGTGAAGGAGATATTTTTGGTAAAGCGCAATCTGGCTTGCCTCAGTTTAAATTGGGTGATGTAGTTCAAGATTTTAATTCTCTGGTTACTGCCCAAAAAGAAGCGCGCGCTCTTATTAAAAAAGATCCGGATTTGACTGGTAAACAATATAACTTTTTGAATAAAGTGTTAAAATATAGCAAAGAATTACAAAATAATGATTAATTATTAGATTAAAGTAGATCATTTATAGGAGAAATTTATGAAAAGAATTGCCGTAGATGCAATGGGCGGAGAGCATGCACCTCAAGCTATTGTAGATGCAGTTATTAAAGCTCGTAAAGAATTAACCAATGTAACTTTTATCTTGTTTGGTAATGAAGAACAGGTAAAGGCTGCTTTTCCTAAGGATGAAAATTTTGAACGAGTAGAATTTGTGAATACTACTGAAGTAATCGCAGATAGTGATGAACCAGTCAAAGCAATTCGCAAGAAAAAAGATTCTTCCATGGTAGTAGCAGCAAGATATGTTAAAGATAAGAAAGCTGATGCTTTGATTTCTTTAGGAAATACTGGGGCTTTGCTTTCAAGTGGAATTTTTATCATTGGTCGCATTAAAGGCGTAGAACGTCCAGCCTTAATGCCTACGATGCCAAGTCAAAAGGGTGAACAAGGTTTTAATATTATTGATGTTGGAGCGAATGCTCAAAGTAAAGCTAGTTACTTAGTTCAATGGGCTCAAATGGCTAATTACTATGCTGAAAAAATCCGTAATGTAAACCATCCTAAAGTTGCACTCTTAAATAATGGTGCTGAAGATGATAAGGGCGATCCCATGCACCAAGAAGCATATAAGCTCTTATCTGAAACTGATTTAAACTTTACCGGTAATATTGAAGGTAATGAATTAATGGAAGGTAAGGCTGATGTTGTTGTAACTGATGGTTTTACTGGAAATGCAGTCTTAAAGGCAATTGAAGGTACTGCTTCTGTGATTCTTCATATGTTAAAAGATTCATTATTAAATAGTGGTTTAGTGCCTAAAATTGGTGCGGGATTAGCTAAACCAGCTTTAAAGAATTTAGCAAAACGATTTGATACTAAACGATATGGTGGAGCTGTTTTATTAGGTGTTGATGGAGTAGTAGTTAAATCACACGGTCGCTCTGATGCCACAACAATCTATTATGTATTTAAGCAAGTAGATAAAATGCTTGACCAAAATTTAGTAGAAAAATATACAGAGCTATTTAAAGACGAAAAGACTAAATAATTGTAAAATAGTAAGTAAATTTAGTAAAAGAGGGGAATATAAATGACTGAAGAAGAAATTTTTAATAAAATTGCTGATATGATTGCCGATCGCTTTGAATTTGATCGTGATAAGATTACGATGGATTTAAACTTCCAAAACGATTTAGATGCAGATTCAATTGATTTTGTAGAATTTGTCATGGATTTAGAAGATACTTTTGGTGCAGAAATTCCTGATGAAGAAGCTGAAAAACTTCAAACTGTTGGTGAAGCTGTTGCTTATATTAAGGCACACCAAGGTTAATTAATTATTTAAAATTAAGAAATAAATTAAGAAAAGCCTATCAATTTATGAAAAATATTTAGGGAAATATTGAATTGATAGGTTTTTTTATATATAATGAGTGCATTATTAAGAATCAAGTTGATTTTAATTTTAAATTCAAAATTGCATAAAGGTTGAGAGGAGAATGAGCTTTGGAAAAGCAAAGTGATGTATTATTAGACATCGAACACTTGCATACTGCATATCGCTTGCAAGGTAAATTTTATGATGCCGCTGATGACATTAACTTGAGATTGAAGCGAGATGAAATTCTAGCGATAGTTGGTGAATCTGGTTCAGGTAAAAGTACAATTGCTTCAAGTATTATTGGTTTATACGATCAAAAAAATACTAAAGTTACGGGAGATATTTTATATAATGAACTGAACTTAGTGGGCTTAAATGATAAGCTTTTTAATCAAGTTCGCGGTAAAAAAATCGGTATGATTTTCCAAGATCCCTTGGCTTCCCTCAATCCTTTGATGCGAGTTGGAGATCAAGTAGCAGAAACCTTGTTATATCACACTGATATGAATGAAAAGCAAAGATATAATCGAGTAATAGAGCTTTTCAATCAGGTTGGGATGCCACGTCCTGAAGAAATGTATTCAATGTATCCTCATGAATTATCTGGTGGACTACGTCAACGTGTGGTAATTGCGATTGCAATTGCATGTAAGCCGGAGATTATCATTGCTGATGAACCTACAACTGCTTTGGATGTTACTATTCAAGCTCAAATTTTGGATTTATTAAAAGAGATTCAAAAGGAAACTCATTCAGGAATCATCTTAATTACTCACGATTTGGGTGTCGTTGCTGAAACAGCAGATCAAGTAGCGGTTATGTATGCTGGACAAATTGTTGAAAAAGCTGATGTTAAAACGATTTTTTCACATCCATTACACCCCTATACTCGTTCATTATTGCATTCAATGCCTCAAACTGATGATAACAGTGAAGAATTACATGTAATTCAAGGAACTGTCCCATCATTAAAAAATATGCCACGTACTGGTGATCGTTTTGCAGCCCGTATTCCTTGGATTCCGGCTTCAGCTCATGAAGATAATCCCCGAATTCATGAAGTAGAGCCAAATCACTTTGTAAGATGTACTTGCTGGCAAGGATTTCATTTTGAGGATGAAAAGTAAAAAGTAGGAGTAGTTTATGGCAGAAGAAATAATTCAAATCAAAGATTTAAAAGTCCATTATCCTATTCGTTCTGGTTTCTGGAATCGTATTACTGATTACGTTCGCGCTGTTGATGGTGTTAGCCTTTCAATCAAAGAGGGAGAAACTTATGGATTGATCGGTGAATCAGGTTCAGGAAAATCAACAACTGGTAAAGCAATTGTTGGTATTGAAAAGGTAACAAGTGGACAAATTCTTTATAAGGGTGTAGATGTTACCAAGGCAAGCAATCGCAAAAAATTGAACTACAATAAGGACGTTCAAATGATCTTTCAAGATTCGATGTCTTCATTGAATCCGCGTAAGAGGATAGAAGATATCATTGCCGAACCAATTAGAAACTTTGAAAACTTAACCACTGATGAAGAACGTAAAAGAGTGCAAGAGTTGCTTGATATCGTAGGGATGCCGAGTGATGCAATTTATAAGTACCCACATGAATTTTCTGGTGGACAAAGACAAAGAATTGGGGTTGCTCGTGCTGTTGCAACTAATCCTAAGCTAATTGTTGCCGATGAACCTACTTCAGCCCTGGACTTATCAGTTCAAGCACAAGTGCTTAACTTTATGAAGCACATACAGCAACAATATAACATTGCCTTTCTCTTTATTTCTCACGATTTAGGTGTGGTTAAGCATATGTCAGAAGATATTGCGATTATGCACCGTGGTCGGTTTGTAGAGATTGGCGAACGTGATCAAATTTATAATGATCCAATGCATATTTACACTAAACGTTTACTTTCAGCTATTCCTAAAGTAGATGTTGAAGGTCGTGAAGAGCATAAATTGGCACGTCAAAAAGTTGAAAAAGAATTTTTAGATAATCAAGATAAATGGTATGACAAAGATGGACGTGTGTTACCGCTAAAAAAGGTTTCAGATCGTCACTATGTTGCCTTACCAGAAGATATGATTCAAGAAGAATTAAAGGAGGGAGAAGAATAAAATGTGGAAAACAATTTTACGACGTATTCTTGTTATGATCCCTCAATTAATCATCTTAAGTATCTTAGTCTTCTTTTTGGCTAAATTGATGCCAGGGGATCCTTTTACTGGGATGATTAACCCAAATTCTGATCCTAGAACGATTGCACGGTTAAAACAGGAATATGGTTTGAATGATCCGGTTTGGGTTCAATATGGCCGTTGGGTTGGTAATCTATTCCATGGTGACTTAGGGATGTCCTATATCCAAAAAGTACCAGTAGCATCACTTATTTGGGATCGTGCTGTAAATACTTTCTGGTTGTCATTAGTTACAGTTATTATCACTTACGCAATTGCAATTCCACTTGGAATTTCTGCTGGTCGTCACCAAAATGAATGGCAAGACCAATCAATTCAAATTTTTAACTATATTACCTTAGCAACTCCTGCATTTGTATTTTATATTTTAGGTTTATACATTTTTGGTTTTGTTTTAGGCTGGTTCCCAGTCTCAGGTTCAGTTTCTGATACTGCTTCCGGGTTCTTTGGTATTTTAGGAAGTAGGTTATATCACATCATTTTACCGGCAATTCTGTGTGCCTTGATTACAACTACTGCAACTGTACAATACTTGAGAACAGGTATTGTTGATAATAAAGTTGAAGATTATGTTAGAACAGCACGTAGTAAGGGTGTTCCTGACAAGGTTGTTTTCAATAAACACATTCTCAGAAACTCTTTACTTCCAATTGCAGCATTTTTAGGAACAACAATTACTGGTTTGCTTTCTGGTTCAATGATTATTGAAACGGTCTTTAGTTATCCTGGAATGGGTAAATTATTCTTGGACTCAATTGGCCAACGTGATTACACCACTTTAACTGCTTTAATTATGATTTTCGGAATTTTAACCTTAGTTGGTAACTTGATTTCCGATATCGTAATGAGTATTGTTGATCCACGAATTAGAGTTCAATAGGAGGGAGAGAGAAAATGGCTGAAGAAGCAAAAAAAGAAACCAAGCCAACTCTTCCTTCATCGGGATTGAGAGTTGTTGCAAGAGAAATTTTTCATGATCCTACCGCTATGGTAGCTTTAATCATTATTATTTTAATTTTATTATTTACCTTTGTCGGTTCACTGTTTTTGAATAGTACTCAAGTGACTCAAATCAATATTGCCGATGCCTATTATGGTTGGGGTGAAGCTGGACACTTACTTGGAACCGATGATGGTGGCCGTGATATTGTCCAACTACTTATTATGGGTGGTCGAAACTCAATCTTTATCGGGATTGCCATTACGGTTATTACTGAATGTATCGGTTTGGTAATTGGACTTGTTACAGGATATTTCGGTGGGATTACGGATTCAATTATCATGCGTATTGTTGATTTTATTCAAATCTTGCCCCAAATGCCAATTTTGATCGTTTTGGTTACTGTAATCCCTAATTACAATGCCTTTACATTGGTATTATTAATTGCAATGTTTGGTTGGACTACAACTGTTAGATACTATCGTTCTTTTGTTTTATCGCAAAGTGGTCGCGAGTATGTTTTAGCATCCAAAACTTCAGGTTCTTCAAATATGAAAATTATGTTCCGAGAAGTTTTACCAAACATTACATCAATGATTATTATTGATGTCGTATTGACCATCGCTGGAAACATTGGTATTGAAACTACTCTTTCATTTATCGGTTATGGGTTACCACCTAATGTGCCATCACTTGGTAGTTTGATTGGTTATGCGAATGATCCAGTTAACGTTACTACCAGACCATGGTTATGGTTACCGGCAACAATTTTATTATTAGCAATTTCATTAAGTATTAACTATGTAGGTCGTGCGCTTCAAAGAGCCTTTGATGCCCGTCAACGTGTAAACTAGCAATAAAGATTCAGATTTTATTCTGAATCTTTATTTTTTTGCCTTAATAATACTTAGATTAAAATATTTTAATAATTAATTGCAAGGATGTAAGGGGATTAGTGCTTATTAATGCAAGTATTCATAACGGTTAGCTTAAGTAATAATAAAATTAAAAAAATATAAGTAAAATTATTGAATTTTAAAAAAAGTGATGTTAATATCTAATTGTGATTAAAATTAGTTCCAGAAATTGGAGGATAAATACATGAAGAAAGCCAAGTTATTTGGAAGTTTAACACTTCTTACTGGTGTGGCTTTAACATTAGCTGCATGTGGTAATTCAAGTTCAAACGATACAAGTTCTGTAAAGAAGATGAAAGCAGCTGTTCCTACAAAGACTGCTAAAAAGGGTGGGACAGTTTCACAAGCGATTGAAACTGATACTCCATTTACAGGAATTTTTTCAAACGAATTATCAACTTCTGCAACTGATACAAGCGTAATGGCACCAGCGAATGAATCTTTGTTTGATACTGATAATACTTACAAGTATAACAATAAAGGTCCTGCTACAATTGATATTAATAAGGATGCAAAGACTGTAACTATTAATATTAAGAAGGGCGTAAAGTGGTCAGATGGCAAGCAAGTAACTGCTAAAGATTATGAATATGCTTACGAAATTATTGCTAATCCTGATACTGCTTCACAAAGATATACCAGTAGCTTGGCTGACCTAGAAGGTCTTGAAGAATATCATAATGGCAAGGCAAAGACAATTTCTGGTCTTGAAATGCCTGATGGTGAAAATGGACTTAAAGTAGTTCTTCACTTTAAAGAAATGAAACCAGGTATGGAACAGTCTGGTAATGGTTATATTTGGGAATCAGTAGCTCCATATCACTACTTAAAAGATGTACCATTTAAGAAGCTTCAATCTTCCGATCAAATTAGAAAGAAGCCATTATTCTTTGGCCCTTACAAGGTTTCTAAAGTTGTCCGTGGTCAATCAGTAACCTATGTTCCTAACAAGTATTACTGGCGTGGAACACCAAAACTTGATAAGGTAAGTTTTTCAGTTGTTAATCCAAATTCTGCTAGTCAAGCAATTAAATCTCATAAATATGACATTGCGGATGTGGTAAATTCACAATGGGATCAAGTAAAGAATACAAGTGATGTAAACTTTGTTAAACAAGTTCCACTTGGTTATTCTTACCTTGGCTTTAAGGTTGGTAAATGGGATGCCAAGGCAGGTAAGAATGTCATGGATCCAAATGCAAAGATGAATAATAAGAATCTTCGTCAAGCAATTGCTTATGGGATGAATATTGAACCAGTAACCAAGCGTTATACTAAGGGTCTTTCATTCCAAGTACCAACTTTAATCCCTAAGCAATTTGGTGACTACTTCAATCCAGATGTTAAAGCCTACACTCAAAACATGAAGAAGGCTAACAAGTTACTTGATGAAGCTGGTTACAAGAAGAAGGGTAAATGGCGTACACAACCTAATGGTAAGCCTTTAGTCATCCACTTTGCGGCTATGTCCGGTAGTTCAACTCAAGAACCAATTATCCAGAACTACATCCAACAATGGCAAAAACTTGGCTTAAATGTTAAGTTAACCAGTGGTCGTTTAATGGAATTCAACTCATTCTACGATAAGGTTCAAAATGATTCTTCATCAGTTGATATGTTCCAAGGGTCATGGCTATTGTCTAGTGAACCTTCACCAAATGATTCATACAGTGAAAAGGCACCATTCAACTTTAGTCGTTTTGTAACTGCTAAGAATACTCAGTTATTGGATGAAATGGATTCTGAAAAAGCATTTAATACTAAGTACCGTGTTGATAAGTTCCATGAATGGCAACAATATATGCACGATGAAGCATATGTATTGCCAATGACTAATGCTTACCAAGTTACTGCAGTTAATAATAAGTTAACTGGTTACTCAACTAAGCCAGCAGATGCCAATGGTTTATGGTTCAAGATTGCTTACGCAAAATAAACAATTAAGTACAATATTTAAGAAGTCATCTTTTTTGCGAGATGGCTTTTTTCTTTGCTTTTTTATCACTCTAAAAATGGGTATAATTAATACATACATGAAAGGACAATTATATGGTATCAGTAGCTTTTAAAAATAATTTAAAAGAAAAATATGGCATAAAATTTATTAATGAAGATTTATTAGAACGTGCTTTTACCCATTCTTCTTATGCTAACGAGCATCATGGTAAGTATAACTATGAAAAATTAGAATTTTTGGGCGATGCAGTTTTAGAATTAGCTATTTCCGATTATCTTTACCGTCATTTTCCTAAGCTTAATGAAGGACAATTGACAAGGATGCGTTCCAATATTGTAAGAACTGAAGGGTTCTCTGAATTTGCTAAGGAAGTAGGATTTCAAAAGGAAATCTATCTGGGTAATGGTGAAGAAAAATCTGGCGCGCGCAATCGTAAGACACTTTTAGAAGATGTTTTTGAAGCTTTTAATGGAGCCTTATTTTTGGATCAAGGGATGCCAGCAGTACAACAGTTTTTAAAGCAAACAGTTTATCCTTTAATTGATGAAGGTGACTTTGATGCTTCGCGTGATTATAAGACTGAATTACAGGAAAAATTACAAGTTAATGGTGCAATTGAGATTAAGTATGAAGTGATTGCAGAAGATGAGAGTGTACCAACATTTACAGTACAACTGTTAGTTAATGGTAAGAAAATGGCCACTGGTACAGGTAGAAATAAAAAAGCAGCAGAGCAACAAGCAGCTGCTGTAGCGTTAAAGAAATAAACTAAGAATAGGTGAGATTTTGCCGCTTAAGCAACTAATTTTAAATGGTTTTAAATCATTTGCAGACAAAACAACTATTAATTATGATGCAGGAATTACTGGGATAGTTGGGCCCAATGGTAGTGGGAAAAGTAACATTACCGAAGCTATTCGTTGGGTAATGGGAGAAAGTTCAGCCAAATCTTTACGTGGTGCGAAAATGAAAGATATTATTTTTGCTGGAAGTCAATCACGTACACCTTTAAATAAGGCTGAAGTAAGTTTGGTTTTTGATAATAAAGATCGCAAGTTAAACTTCAATACTGATCAAGTAACAATTACAAGAACAATTTTACGTTCTGGCGAAAATGAATATTATATAAATAATCAATCAGTTCGCTTAAAAGATATACGTAATCTTTTTATGGATGTTGGTTTATCACATGATAGTTTAGCTATTATTTCACAAGGACGCGTTGATCAGATTTTAAATTCTCAACCGCAAGAACGTCGAAGTATCTTTGAACAAGCAGCAGGAGTTTTACATTTTAAACAGCAAAAAGAAACAGCCCTTAAGCAACTTGATCAGACCAATAATAATTTAATCCGGATTAATGACTTAGTAAAAGAACTAGAGGCTAGAGTTGAACCCTTGCATGAGCAAAGTTCGCTTGCCAAAGAATATAAGTTTACAAAAGAAAAACTTGATGCTGATTTAAAACAATTACTAGCTTTGGAAATTGAAACTTTAAATAAGCAAAAGGCACAAGTAGAGCTTAAATCAAAAAAGAACCAAGAATTGCTGGCTAAGTTAGATAAAGAGGTTATAGAAAGCAAAGAGAATTTAGCGCAATATCGGGATGAATATACAAGTTGGCATGATAAAAAAGATCAACAGCAGAAAGATTTATTAACTTTAACTCAAGATATTGCCAGTTTAAATACTGACTTACAGATGAAAGAACAGTCAAGTCAGTATAATGCAGCTACAAAAAAAGAATATGAAAGTCAAAAGGCTGAGTTAATTAAGCAGCGCGATAATTTAAACAAATTATTAGCTGAGTATGAAAATGATATAAGTAAAAAGAAAGACCAACTAGATAACTTAGACCAAGAAAAGCAGACTTTGGCGAATAATTTAGCACAGGATCCAGATCAATTAAAAAAGCGATTAGAACAATTACGAGCAGAATATATCGATGTTTTACAAGCACAAACTTCTGCTAATAATCAACTTGTTTATCTTAATTCTGAATTGACGCGTTTGCAACACAGTTCAAAGAGCAGTTCTTCGATTGATACCGAACTTGAACAAGCTGAGTATAAGTTAACCGAGCTTAAAGAAAAGGGAAGTAATTTAGTTGCACAAAGAAAAAAGCTTGAAGATAAGTTAGCTGCACAGGCAGATAAGGTTAATCTTCAAAGACATAACGAACAAGAATTACTTCAGAGCATTAGACAAGTTGAAGGGCAAATAAGTCAAGATCAGGCTCAATTAAATGGTTTAAAACGTTTGCAAGAGCGCCATGAAGGATATTATGGTGGAGTAAAATATGTTTTAAATCACCAGCAAAACTTTAATGGGATAATTGGAGTAATTGGGGAATTAATTAGTTTTCCAAGCGAATTAGAAGCAGCTTTGACTACAGCTTTAGGCGCTGGCGTCCAAAATATTGTGACGCAAACTAGGGAAGATGCAAGAGATGCAATTGGACAATTAAAACAGAATCATGCCGGCCGAGCAACCTTTTTACCACTAGATGGAGTTCGTCAAAATTCAATTGCTAGTTCTACTCTTAACACTTTAAAAACAATAGAAGGATTTGTTGGTGTAGCTGCTGAGCTGGTTACTTCGACTACAAATAAAGATATTTCACGCGCAATTAATTATTTACTTGGGAATGTATTAGTTGCTAAAGATATGAATACCGCTTTAAGAATTCAAAGACGAACTGGACATTATTATCGTATCGTAACACTTGAAGGTGATATTATTAGCCCTGGCGGTAGCATGACAGGTGGAGCCCGAACACGTCGTAATAATTCACCATTACAAACTAATACTGAAATAACTAAGTTGACACAAAATATTAACTTGTTGACTAAAAAATTAAAAGAAAGTCAGCAAAAGCTACATGATATTCAGGTAAGTCTAAAACAAGAAGAGGCTGAATGGCAGAGTTTACAAGATAATGTGCAAGAATTAAAACAACAAATTAATGAACAAGCCATCAGATACCAAGCTCAAGAAAAAGAGCTTAGTCGGGTTAAAAAAGTTAAACAAATTCAGGATGCAGAAGAAGTTGCGCGTGCTGGTGAGTTAGAAGAATTAAAGCAAAAACTGCAGTCAGAAAAAGAACAGCAAACTAAATTAGATCAAAAAGCTGATGAGTATCAGCAAAAGATGGATCAAATTAAACATACGTTAGCTGATTTAGATCAAGCTTATGCGCAATTCCAAACACAATTAAGTGAATTAAGCTCAAAAATTGCCGTAGTAAAAACGCAAGCCAGCAACTTGGAAAAACAAAAAGATCAAGTAAAACATAATCTTGAAAACAATCAACAGCAAATTGATGATTTGAATACTAAGATCAATAGTTTAAGCGAAAGTAACAAAACAGAAAAATCACCTGATGAGATTAATGCGCAAATTCAGCAACTAACTCAGCAAAAAGAAGAGCTAAGTACTAAATTAGTTGAAGCTAATGAGTTTCTTGGGAGACAAGAAGCCAAAATTAATCAACTAGAATTACTGGCTAATCGAAACTATGATTTACGTAAAGATGCTGCTCAAGAACAAGAACAAGTTTCAGTTCAAATAAGTAAATTGAGTGGACAGATTGATCAGAAATTAGCCCAACTCCGTGAAAATTATTCGCTTACTTATGAAGCTGCACGTGCACTTTGCCAAAATGATAATACACCCGAAATCCGGGAACAACTTCAACGAGATGTTAAATTAAATAAGATGTCCCTTGATGATATCGGTCCGGTAAATTTAAATGCGATCGAAGAATATGAAGATGTAAAAACTCGTTATGATTTTCTGCATGGACAACAAGATGATCTTTTAACAGCTCGTCAAGATATTGAGCAATCAATGGCTGCATTAGATGAAAATGTAAAAGAACGTTTTAAAGCAACTTTTGAGCAAGTGGAAGCTAAGTTTGAAAAGATCTTTCCGCTTATGTTTGGTGGAGGAAAGGCTCAATTAGTCTTAACGGATCCTGACAATTTACTAGAAACTGGGGTAGATATTATTGCTCAACCGCCTGGTAAAAAGTTGCAAGATTTAGGATTATTATCTGGTGGTGAACGAGCACTTACAGCAATAACGTTGCTGTTTGCAATTTTGGAGGTTAACCCGGTTCCATTCTGTATTTTGGATGAAGTTGAAGCTGCACTAGATGAAGCCAATGTCACCAGATTTGCCAAATTCTTGAGTCGCTATGAGTCAGATACTCAGTTCATTGTTATTACTCATAGACGTGGCACGATGGAGCAAGCTGATCAACTTTATGGAGTGGTTATGCAAGAATCTGGTGTCTCACAGGTATTATCGGTTTCTTTAAAAGAAATAAAAGATGAGGTGAAATAATGGGATTATTTGATCGTATAAAAAATCATTATTTAGTAAAAAGAATAAAAATGATGCAGAAGAGCCAAAAAGTGAAGCATCTATAGTTGAAAGTGCTGCACCTGAAACTAATGAGGCTGCTGAAAAATCAGAAACGGATCAAGTTGAATCTGGAGCTGAACAGTCAGAATCTGAATCAATTGAAACTACAGAGCCTAAATTTTCCGAAGCTCCTCAATTGACACCACCTCTCCAAGAGGAAACTCTAAAATCTGAAGCGCCAAGTGAAGCAGGGTATGAAGTTCAAGTAAGTCAAGCTACTAGTGAAGATAGCCAAGCTAATTCAGAAAGTAGTACTGAAAGCTTAAGTTCTGCTGAAAGTGAAACTACTGAAAGTGCTGGAGAACAAACAAGTAGTGAAGAAGTAACTGAAGAAGAGTCGGAAGCTCCAGAGTCGGTAAAAGAAGAGGCAACTGAAACCTCTGTTGAGGAAGATGAAATAGATGAATCAGAGGAGGAAGAGTCTGAACAAGAAGATCAAGAAAAGTATGATAAAGGATTAGAGAAAACTAACCGCAGTTTTGGTGAGAAATTAAATGCTTTCTTTGCTAAATTTAGAAGTGTCGATGAAGATTTCTTTGATGACTTGGAAGATCTTTTAATCGAATCAGATGTTGGCTATGAAACTGCAATGCAATTAACTGATTCTTTGAGAGATGAAGCAAAATTACAAAAAGCTAAAACCCATGAGGATTTAAAACAAGTAGTAGTAGAAAAACTAGTTGAAATTTATGATCAAAGTGGAGAAAATAAAGATTCAGCTTTAACCTATGATCCTACTGCTAAGCCAAACGTTTATCTTTTTGTTGGTGTTAATGGTGCTGGTAAAACTACCACTATCGGTAAATTAGCCAAACGGCTCAAAGATGCGGGTAAGTCGGTTATGATGGTAGCCGGTGATACTTTTAGAGCTGGGGCAGTTGAACAATTAGTTGAATGGGGCAAGCGTGATGGTGTAGAAGTCATTACCGGAAAAGAAAATGCAGATCCTGCTTCAGTAGTTTATGACGGTGTAGTTAAGGCCAAGGAAGAAGGTATTGATTATTTATTAGTTGATACTGCTGGACGCTTACAAAATAAAGTTAACTTAATGAATGAGCTCGATAAAATCGAACGAACTATTAAGAAAATTTTGCCAGATCAACCAAATGAAGTTTTGTTAGTTTTAGATGGATCAACAGGACAAAACGCCTTATTACAAGCTAAAGACTTTAATAAGACCACTGAATTAACCGGATTAGTTTTGACAAAACTGGACGGTTCTTCTAAGGGTGGTGTAGTAATTGCCATTAGAAATGAAATGAATTTACCAGTAAAGCTTGTTGGTTTAGGTGAAAAAGTTGATGATTTAGCTGACTTTGATGCCGAGAAGTTTGCAATTGGCCTTTTCCAAGGTTTAATTTAAAGATGTAAGGAGACAAATATGAGTAAATTAAGTGCATGCACTACTATTTTAGTAGGGAAAAAAGCTTCGATTGATGGTTCAACGATGATTGCGCGTAATGATGATACATTTCGTCCTATAACACCACAACGTTTCATTATTGAACCAGCTGTAAAGGGAGAAAAGGGACGTAAAATTAAGTCATGGCTCAATAAGTTCCAAATGGAATTACCAGAAAATGCGCAACGTGTTCCAGCTGTTCCAAATGTAGATTACAAGACTCAAGGCTACTATGATGAAAGTGGTATTAATGAAGAAAATGTAGCTATGTCATGTACTGAATCAACTTATGGAAATGAAAGAACTTTAGCATTTGATCCTTTAGTAAAAGACGGTCTTGATGAAGATTGTATGCAAACTGTTATATTGCCATACATTCATTCAGCTCGTGATGGAGTACAATACCTTGGTAAGTTGATTGCTAAATACGGTTCACCTGCCGGAAACTCAGTTTTATTTAGTGATAAAGATGAAGTTTGGTATATGGAAATTGTGACTGGTCACCACTGGGTAGCTCAACGTATTCCTGATGATTGTTATGCTGCTACTGGTAACCGTGTTGCTATTCAAGAAGTAGATTTTAATGATCCCGATAACTTTATGTGGTCTGAAGGAATTCAAGAATTTGTTGAAGAACATAATTTAAATCCAGATCATGAAGGTTGGAATTTCCGTCATATTTTTGGTACTTATACTGAACAAGATCGTCACTATAATACTAGCCGTCAGTGGTATATTCAAAAATACTTTAACCCAGATATTGAACAAGATCCTGAAGATGGAGAAATTCCATTCATCCGTCGTGCCAATAAAAAGATTACACGTGAAGATATTGAATTCTTATTAGGTTCACACTACCAAGATACCCCTTATGATCCTTATGGTAAGGGGAATGAAGAAGAAAAGCATCGCTTCCGTCCAATTGGTTTGAATAGAACTCAGAACTCACATATTTTACAAATTAGAAGTGATGTTCCTGAAGAAATGGCAGGAATTATGTGGTTGTGTATTGGTGGACCAACATTTACCCCATTTGTTCCATTCTTTGCAAATATGAATGATACTGACCCATCTTACAACAACACTTCTATGAATTATAACCGTGATGATGCTTGGTGGTACTACAAATCATTGGCTGCATTGGTAGAAAGCCACTACTCACACTTTGTACAACTAGATACTAAGTATTTAGAAGAGTTAAATCGTTATTACCGTGGTCGTGTAGAAGAAATTATCAAAAACGCTGGCGACTTAACTGGAGATGAATTGACTGACTACTTAACTAAAGAAAATCAAATGACTGTTGCCCATACTAAAGCAGATAGTGAAAAGTTGATGGGTCAAATGTTTATTGATTCAATTAACATGTCTAAATTAACATTCGATATGGATAAGAATCTTTAATAATTTAAAATCCTGCAAGAAATTGCAGGATTTTTTGTATAACGAACTATACTTAAAACGTATACTACCATCAAAAGATAGTAATTTCTTTATTAATTTTTAATAAGTAAAATAAACTTAAATTAAAAATTAAGAAGGTAATGAAATGAAAGCAGCAATATTTGTCGAACCTAAAAAAGTTGAAGTTAAAGAAATGACAATGCCTAAACTTGAAAAGCCAACAGATGCAATTATTCGGGTTATTCGCGCATGCGTTTGTGGTTCAGACTTGTGGTGGTATCGTGGGATTGCTAAACGTGAAGGTGGTTCAACAATAGGTCATGAAGCTATTGGAATTGTAAAAAGCATTGGGGACGATGTGACTGCTGTCCATCCAGCTGATTTTGTTATTGCCCCATTTACTCATGGTTGTGGGTACTGTGTTAATTGTCGTGCTGGTTTTGATGGCAATTGTTTAAATCAAGAAAAAGGTATTAATGGCGGTTATCAGGGTGAGTATCTACGCTTTACTAATGCAAATTGGGCATTAATTAAGATTCCAGGACAACCTAAAGATTATACGGATGCACAGTTAAATAATTTTTTAGCCTTGTCAGATGTAATGGCAACTGGTTACCATGCTGCAGCTAGTGCGGAAGTTCAGCCGGGTGATACCACTGTTGTAATTGGTGATGGTGCTGTCGGACTATGTGGTGTGATTGGTGCCCGTTTATTAGGTGCTAAAAGAATTATTTTAATGAGTCACCATGAGGATCGTGCAAAGTTAGGACGAGAGTTTGGTGCAACTGATATCATCAGCAAGCGTGGTAATGATGCCGTAGCTGAAGTACTTAAATTAACTAATGGTGTTGGAGTAGATAGTGTATTAGAATGTGTCGGCGCAACTAGTGCAATTGAACAAGCAGGTCAACTTGGCCGTGCAGGTAGTATCATTGGTCGTGTTGGTGTTCCACAAACTGAACCAGCTTCTAACCAACTATTTTGGAAAAATATTGGCTTACGTGGTGGAATTGCACCGGTGACTACCTATGATAAATCGCGTTTACTTAAGGAAGTATTAGAGGGAAACATTAACCCAGGTAAGGTATTTACAAAGCGTTTTTCATTAAAAGATATTCAAAAGGCTTATGAAGCAATGGATAAGCGTGAAACAATTAAGTCTTTAATTATCGTAAATGATAAATAAAAATAGGAGGAATTAAATTTGAAAACTTTAGTTGCCTATTATTCTTGGTCAGGCAATACTAGAAAGGTCGCTGAAAAAATTCATAAGCAAATATCAGAAAGTGATCTTATAGAAATAAGGGTACCAGCTGAGACATTTTCTGAAGATATGTATCAAACTAATGATATTTTTAAGGAACAGGTTAAAAATAAACAATTTCCAAAAATAGTTCTTCCAGCAACTGATTTTCAGAATTATGATCTTATACTAATTGGTAGTCCCGTATGGTCGGGAATGCCAGCGAGTCCGATTAAGACATGTTTAGATAAATTAAGGCAGAATGATTATCAAGGAAAGATTGCTTCATTTTTTACTGATGTTGGACAAGAGGGTAATTATGCGGCAACTTTTAAATCATGGAGTAAAGATCTTAAATTAATTGGAATCGGAAAAAATGATTCTAAAGTAAATGAATGGTTATCAAAATAGGATACTCACAATTGAGTATCCTTATTTTTGTGGCCAAAGTTGACTTAGTTTTAACAGATAGTCCTTAAGCTCAGTTTTATTTTGCTTGAGATAAGTAGCATAAATCTCAAGTTCGTTATGTTCATCTTCAATTTTAACTAAAGTACGATTATCATCCTGATTATGATTAGTGTCTAAGACAGATAGATTTGAACGGAAAACAGGAAAGTTAGAATATTTTGTTAGTTCGTCTAGAGAATTAAGGTCATTTTGATAAAGAAATTTAGCATTAGGGATATATTTCTCACTAATGTCTTTCCATTCTCCAATATCTTGAGCTACTAAGAAGCTCAAGCCTTCTAAGTCTTTAAATGTGACTGAATTCTTTTGCGCAAGAGGATTAAATTTATCAATTTTAACAAATAAGTTTTCTTTTCCTAGATAAAGAGATTCAAGTTCAGGAGTTTGATATTCTTTAGTAGTAAAAATGATTTTTTCTTTATAAGTGAGTAAGTCAGCAGTAACATTAAGTGGATTAATAAGTTGAGAATTAATTACCAAATCTTGATCAAATTTTGGGTCAAAAGTTTTAACTAATAAAAGTGGTCCAGGTAAAGTGGAGGCAATGTGTAACATATTTTGACTGTTGGCAAAATTGATAACTTTTTCAGTAAATTCTTTTTGCGAGTCTAGTAATTTTTTCGCTTCTTTAGCAGCTAATTCACCAGTTTTATTAAGAGTAATCTTATTAGCTTGTCGTTCAAATAAAGTTACACCTAATTCCTGCTCTAATTTTTTCATTCCACGCGTAACACTAGGTTGAGTGATTAATAAATGCTCTGCTGTTGCACTTAAAGTTCCATATTTTTTAAAGGTAACTAACTCTTCTAAAAGTTCTGGGCTAATCATTTTAAGTCTTCTTTCTACCATTCGTTAAGTGTATACTAGCATAATTCATTAGTAATTTTAAAGCTTTATATTCTGTCATATACTCATAATTGAAATTTAGCAGAAAACGAAATAGAGGTAGACAAAGATGGAATATATTAATTTAAATGATGGAAACAAAATGCCCATGTTAGGATTTGGAGTTTTTCAAGTTCCTGATTTTAAGCAAGCGCGTCAAGCAGTTACGGATGCAATTGATGTTGGGTATCGCCTATTTGATACTGCTGCAGCTTATCAAAATGAAGCGGCAGTTGGTGAATCAATTAATAAAAGTGGAATTGATCGTAGTGAATTTTTTGTTACGTCAAAATTATGGCTTGATCATTTTACCTACGAAAAAGCTAAAGCGGGAATTGAAGATTCTTTAAGAAAATTAAATATGGATTATATGGATCTTTACTTACTTCATCAACCTTACGGAGATGTATACGGAGCATGGCGTGCATTAGAAGAAGCACAAAAGTCAGGTAAAATTAAGTCAATTGGCGTATCTAATTTTTATCCTGATCAGGTTAAAAATTTAGAGTTAATGAGCAGTGTCAAACCAGCAGTTAACCAAATTGAAGTTTCTCCATGGTTCCAACAAAATGATGATGTTAACTTTATGCAAAAAGAAGATATTGCCGTAGAAGCTTGGGCACCTTTTGCGGAAGGTAAGCATGATATCTTTACTAACGAAACTTTAGCCAAAATTGGTGAAAAGTATGGTAAGAGTAATGGACAAGTAATTTTACGTTGGTTATTACAAAGAGAAATTATTGTTATTCCTAAGACTGTTCATAAAGCACGGATGCAAGAAAATTTTGATGTATTTGATTTTAAATTGTCGCAAGATGATATGGAAACTATTAGTAAGCTTGATAGACATGAAAGTCAGTTCTTTGATCATCACGATCCCGTAGCAATTGAATCAATTTTTGGTTCAAGCTTAAGAGCTTTACGTTAAAAAAGGAGAAAAATATGATAAAAAATGTTCTAATTGTTGGGGCAAATGGACAAATCGCTCGTTTAGTTGAAGACAGGCTTTTAAAAGATGGTAAAGATGTACATCTAACTTTATTTTTAAGAAATGCTGGTCGCTTAGTGCAATTAAAAGATAATAAGGCAGTAACCATTATTGATGGGGATGCTAATAATTCTGAAGAATTGCGTGAAGCAATTAAAGATCAAGATATTGTTTATGTTGCGTTTGTTGATCATGGCGAAAATGCCCAGGTAACTAAAAATATTATTAAGATTATGGATAAAGAAAGGGTTAAACGTTTAATTTCGTCAAATATCTTGGGAATTTACGACGAAGTGCCGGGGGAATTTGGTGAATATAATCGTCAAATGTGTTTCGGTGGAGTTGTTAAATCTACAGATTCAGTAGTTCAATCAGCAACTGCAATTGAAAATTCAGATTTAGATTATACAATCTTACGAATTCCTTGGTTAAATGATCGTAACGAAATAAAATATACTGTTACACATAAGGGAGAAGAGTACATCGGTGTTTCTGCTTCGAGAAAGAGTGTAGCAGATTTGATTGTTAAGATTATTAACGATCCAAAACTATATGAAAAAGAAAGTATTGGATTTGCAAATCCTGATACGCAAGGTGCAAGTCGACCAGTATATTAAGAAAAGGAAAAAAGTTAAAATGAGTAAAACATGGTTAATCACAGGAATTAGTAGTGGTTTTGGTAAAGCATTGACAAAACAATTATTAGCAAATGGTGAGACAGTAATTGGTACAGTTAGAACTAAAAAAGAAGATATTAAAGAATTAGAAGAACAATATCCTCATACTTTAGATGTAGAGCATTTAGATGTGACTGATGTTAATGAAATTCGTAAAGTAGTAAGTGAGACAATTGCTAAGCATAATAAAATTGATGTCTTGATTAACAATGCAGGTTATGGACTCTTTGGCGCTGCAGAAGAATTAAGTGATGGAGAAATCAATAAAATTTTAGCTACTGATCTTACCGGATCTATTCAAATGATTCGTGCTGTTATTCCACAAATGCGTAAGCAAGGTGAAGGACGTATTATTCAAATTTCTTCATATGGAGGTCAGGTTGCTTATCCTGGTAATTCAATGTATCATGCAGCTAAGTTTGGAATTGAAGGTTTTTGTGAATCAGTAGCCCAAGAAGTTGCGCCATTTAATATTGGTGTAACTATTATTGAACCCGGTGGTGCAAGAACTGAATTTCGTTATGGGAGTGCTCATATAGCAAACTTAATACCAGAATATGATAATACTCCAACTCATGCATTTTTGAAGATGCTTGATCCTAAAAATGGATTAGCTCCTGGTGATCCAAATAAAATGGCTACGCGCATTATAAGAAACAGTTGATCAAGATCCTGCTCCATTACATGTATTACTTGGTTCACAAGCTCTTCGAGCTACCATTGAACGGTTGAGTCAACGATTAGATGAATATAAAGGTCAAACAGATTTAGCAGCTTCAACTGATGTTAAGGAAGAAAATTAAATGACTGACAAAGAAGAAATAATTGATCTATATCGTCGTGAAAATCAGGCTATGGTAGATAAGGATATAGTAACTTTAAAACAGATTTTGGTTCCGACAATGCAACTAATGCATATGACTGGTTATGTTCAACCAAAAAATGAATGGCTAGATCAAATTCAAAATGGACAAATGAAATATTTTTCTTCTGTGGAAGAGAATATTAAGGATATCAATATTGAGAAAAATCATGCCAGTTTAATTGGTCAAAATAAAGTAAAAGCAAATATTTGGGGTAGTGGAGTCGCTACTTGGCGTCTGCAAATGAAAGTAAACTTTATCAAAGTTGATGGTAAATGGATGATTAGTGATCAAGTTGCAAGTACTTATTGAGGAGAAGAGGAAATAATGACAAAAAATATTTTAATTATTGGAGCAACAGGAACTTTAGGTAGAGCAGTTACAGAAAATACGTTAGAAACAACAGATGATAAGTTAACCTTATTTTCTCGTTCAGCTAGCCGAATTAGTCTTATTGACCCTAGCCGTGAAAAAATAATTAGTGGTAGTGTAATGGTTGATGCAGATTTGGATAGAGCAGTAGCTGATCAAGATGCAGTTTTTGCTGCTTTAAGTGGAGACCTTGGAGCTTATGCTGCAAAGATTATTGCTGCTATGAGTCCTAATCATGTTTCTCGCTTAGTTTTTATCACTTCAATGGGAATTTATGATGAAATTCCAGCTTCAGTTGGTACTCAAGGAAATCTTCGTTTCAATCCAGTTTTACAAACTTACCGTGATGCTGCTGATGAGATTGAAGCTTCTAATTTAGATTACACGATTGTACGTCCAGGGTGGTTTACTAGTGGGCCAGTTGATTATGAAGTAACTCATAAAGGTGAGCCTTTTGGTGGTCATGATGTTTCAATTGCATCGATTGCTGATATTGTGACTAAACTTTTAGACGATAATACTTTGTATGCTAGAGATAGTACTGGAATTAATACACCAGCATAATGATTATTAATTTAATTCTAAAGTTTTTTTATCTTTTGACTATTTGAAGGATAGTAGAATAAATAATAAGGAGAAAATTATGTTACAAATAATTGGAAGTGGAATTTTATTAGGGTTATTATTTTTTGCAATGAGACCAAGTCAAAAACAACAATTGCAAAGAATTAATCGTCATGGAAGATAAAATAAATTCCCGAAATTCGAATTAGGATTTCGGGGATTTATTTTGCATTTAAAAAGTAGCTTTCTAATGAATTGTAATAATCATCATCAACAGGTTCTTCCCAAGTTGCAGTACCCTTGGTAATAGCAATATGTGAGAACCAACTATCCTTGGTTGCACCATGCCAGTGTTTTACACCATCATGAACTTCTACTACATCGCCAGGCTTCATTAATTGAGCAGGCTTACCTTCTTCTTGGAACCAGCCTTCACCACCAGTTGCAATTAAGATTTGGTAGCCATGGTGACGATGCCAGTTATTACGAGTTCCTGGTTCAAATGAAACATTAGCTACACTCACATCAATATTATCGTCAGGAGCAACTAAACCATTGAGATAACTTGTTCCAGTAAAGTATTTTGCATATGCGACATTTTCGTCGCCAAAACCAAAGGTATTATTTTTAACTTCTTCTTCATTTTTAGCCATTTTATTCACCTCATAAGTAATATTTAATTCAATATTATTGTAAAGACTACCTAATTCTATGTAAAATGCTTATAGTTTCTTAATTTTAATGCTTAAAATGTATGGAGAAGAAATCATGGATACAAGAGTACTAAATTATTTTTTAACGGTAGCGCAAGAGGGTAATGTAACTAAAGCAGCACAGAAGTTGCATATTACTCAGCCAACACTTTCGCGCCAAATTAGTGAGCTAGAAGATTCTTTAAATGTCACTTTATTTGATCGCACTAATCGACATCTCGAGTTAACTCAAGCAGGCAAATTTTTTCAAAAGCGTGCTCATGCAATTCTTGATCTTGTGGCTCAAACAGAACTGGATTTACAAAATCAAGAGAATGAATTAACCGGGACAATTCACCTCGGTAGTGTAGAAAGTAGCGCTTCAATTTGGTTAATGAACATAGTAAAAAAGATGCAGGAGCTTTATCCACAAGTAGTTTTTGATATTGATACTGCTAATGGGGATGATTTAAAAGAAAAGTTAGACCAAGGATTATTAGATTTGGCACTTTTACTAGAGCCAATTGAAGCAAAAAAATATAACTATATTAGACTACCAATTAAAGATACCTGGGGTATAATTGCAGCACGAGATAGTTATCTAGCAAAAAAGGAAACAATTACTACTAATGATCTCTACCAAATACCTTTAACTTTATCTAAAAGATCTTTGGTGCGTAACGAATTGGCACAGTCTTTACAATTGAATCCTAACCGTTTGAATATTACTTCCACTCATAATTTAGCCAGTAATCCACTGCAATTAGTAAAGAATCATACTAGTTTTCAGTTGGGAATCGAAGGAGTTTTAAAACTACATAATGATCCTGATTTAGTCTTTCTTCCTCTTGTTCCGAAAACTACGACAGGGCATATTGTTGCCTGGCGTAAAAATGCCTACTTGTCAGCAGTAACAAAATCATTTTTACAGTTAATTACGGATACATTGAATACAAGCTCAAAGTAAAGTAAGATAAGGTTATTAATTCAGAGCTTGGAGGAATATTATGAAAGCTTGGAAAATTAGTGGGATGATAGTGTTATTATTTTGGCTTATTGTTGCTGCCATTATTTGGTTTCGTCGGATTGATGGAGCCGGAGTAGTGCAAAATGTTCAAATGAGAGAGATTACTTTGTTAATTTGGTGTGTTTTTGCTATTCCTGTAATTATTGGTTATATTATTTGGTTTATTGGGTTAAATAAGAAAAGCTAGTGGTGATAAATAGCAAAAAATATCTGGGACTAAAAATCTCAGATATTTTTTTATTTGACTATTTGTCGATAACGACTTATACTAGTTATGAAATATGTCGATATTAACACAAAAGGAGAAAATGACTTATGGCAAACTTAAATCATATGGATAAAAAATTTAAAACTTTAGATGATTTTTTAGGTACACACTTTATTTATACTTATGACAACGGCTGGGAATATGAATGGTATGCTAAGAATGATCACACAGTTGACTATCGTATTCATGGAGGAATGGTAGCAGGACGTTGGGTAAAAGATCAAGAAGCCCATATTAATCTTTTAACTGAAGGTGTTTACAAGATTGCTTGGACTGAACCAACTGGAACTGACGTAGCTCTTGACTTTGTACCTAATGAACATAAACTTAATGGAACAATCTTCTTCCCAAAGTGGGTTAAAGATCATCCTGAAATTACTGTTACTTTCCAAAACGAACATATTGATTTAATGCATGAATCACGTGAAAAGTACGATACTTATCCAAAGATGGTAGTTCCAGAATTTGCAACCATTACTTATATGGGAGATGCAGGCCAAAATAATGAAGAAGTTATTGCCGAAGCACCTTATGAAGGTATGACTGATGATATTCGTAATGGCAAATATTTTGATGAAGATTACAAACGTATTAAGTAATAAATATTTAATTTTTAGTATAATGAAGGAAGAAACTAGTTTGGAGGCTTAACTATGCCAAAACAACGGATTCTTCCTTTTATTTTGTTGGGAATTATTGATTGTCATCCCCAAATTACTGGGAAGGGAATTACCAACGAATTTAATACAGAAATTGGCGACTTTTGGAAGGCATCTCATAGTCAAATTTATCCTGAGCTTAAACGCATGGTCGCAGATAAATGGATTACTGTTACTCAAAATGACGATAATGCTAAAGAAAAATACTATAATCTAACTGCTGAAGGTCTTGAAGTACTTAATAATTGGTTAACTCAAGCAGTTACAAAGTTACCAATTCATCAAGATTTATTTTCACTTAAACTATTTTTTATTAAGCAAGCCAATGATCCTCGAATAAAAGATTTAATTACGCGTCAAATTAATTTGCTGAAGCAAGAACTAGATCATTTATTAGAACGTAAAGAATTAATCTTCAGTAAGCAGGCAATGATTGACAATCATTACGGCCATTATCTTGTTTTAACCAGAGCGATTTCAAGAACTCAAGGGCAACTTAAATGGCTAAATGAAGAATTGAATAAGTTAAATAAATAGTGCAGTTTTATCTAATAAAGCTGCACTTTTTTATTGAACTCAATAATTAAGCTCTTAGGAGCAAAAATTATATAATTGAACTAGATTTAGTTTAACGAGGTAGAGAAATGCGGATTTTGATCGTAATTGATGATTTCTTTAATAAAAGTAATGGGATGTGTATTTCAACCCAGAGATTTGCTCATGAATTTAAACAAGCAGGCAATGAGGTAAGGATTGTATCTTGTAAAGATGGTGGCAAAGCTTACTATTCATTACCAGAATTAGTAGTTCCTTTCTTCAAAAAGATTATCGCCAAAGAGGGTTACCATATTGCTTGGCCAAAAAAGAAAGTATTAAAAGCGGCAGTAGGGTGGGCAGATATGGTAGCTGTCGAAACCCCGTTTCCGGTATCTTGGCGCGCTGCAAAATATGCTAAGAGGATGAATAAACCAGCTTATGGCACCTTCCATATTTATCCTGGCAATATCACTGAGACTTTGCATATTAATAATTGGTTCTTTAATAACTTTTTTATGTATTTTTTCCGCGATATTTCTTTTCGTAATTGCGCAGCTATGCAGTGTCCCACTGAAAAGGTAAAAGCAGAACTAGAAAAATATCACTTCAAGCAAAAATTATACGTAATTTCTAATGGGATTACTCAAGCGTTTATTGATAACCCTCATAAAAAGGAAGTGGGTCATCCTTTTACCATTTTGTGTATCGGTCGGTATTCACGGGAAAAACATCAAGAAGTTCTCTTTAAAGCTATGAAACTAGTGCAGCATAATCAAAAGATTAGGTTGATTTTTGCAGGGAAGGGACCGTTAAAAAAAGAATATGAACAGTTAGCTAGAGAATTACCGGCAAAACCAATCATGAAATTTTATACAGCTACCCAACTACGTAAAGTAATGCGTGAAACTGATCTTGTTGTTCATTGTGCTGATGTTGAAGTCGAAGGAATGGCATGTATGGAGGCGTTTGCGGCAGGATGTGTACCTGTGATTGCTGATAGTCCACTTTCATCTACTGCGTCTTATGCCTTGACTGCACATAATTTATTTCCTGCTGGCGATTGTCAACGGCTAGCTGCACAAATAGATTATTGGTATGATCATCCAGCCGAACTGGTGAAAATGCGGCAACGTTATCGGACTTATGCAAAAGAGTTCACTGTTCGTAAGTCTGCCGAAAAAGCCTTGAATATGATGAGAGAAATTGAAAAGAAGAATTAAACAAATGAACTATCTTACTAATACTGAACCTAATAAATTATATGTAATATCTGATACTCATTTATTGGCTAAAGAGTTACAAGATGAAGGGCCGGCTTTTCAAAGAATGCGAGATACAAGTGCGGGGAAAGACCTTGACTATCCTGGCTTGGCGTTAATCGCTTTTGTTCGTAAAATATTACAGGAAAAGCCAACTGCAGTTGTTATTACTGGTGATTTAACCTTTAATGGCGAAAAATTATCGGCTGAGAAATTAGCAACTATTTTTGCTCCACTTGAAAAAGCAGGAATTTACTTTTTTGTGATTCCAGGCAATCATGATATTTATGACGGCTGGGCCAGAAAATTCAGAAATGATAAAAGCTTTTATACTGAGCAGATTAGTACGCAAGAATGGAAACAAATTTTTACTACATCTTATCAACATGCAGCAAGTATTGATGGCCTTTCTTATAGCATTAATTTTAGTAAAAAATATCGTTTAGTATTTGCTGATTCTAATATTTATGGTGAGCGTGAATCATTAACACATCCTATTACCAATGGCAAATTAAGCAATAACCAATTAAAATGGATCAAAAAAGAATTTAAGCAAGCTAAAAATAACCATCAGCATGTGCTACTTTTTATGCATCACAATTTGTATGACCATAATGAGATTATTAAGGGTGGTTTCACCTTAGATAATGCGCCTGATTTGCGTCGATTATGTCAAAAATATCAAGTTGCAGTAGCATTTTCAGGGCATATCCATGCGCAAAATATTATTCGGGGAAATGATGAATGTGATACACCTGAAGTTGCTAGTTCAGGTTTTTCGATGTCTGATCAAGGTTATGGGGTAATTGAATTAACACCTAATGCAGTCGAATATCAACGTTATTCTTTCGATATGGTGCCATTTCTAGCGGATAGAGAAAAAGCGCTGTTACCAAAACAAGATTTTCATGAGTATTTGCATGATATTTTTTATCAGACCAATCAAAAGCAGATGGCTTGGTTAAAAAAGAAGATTTCAAATCAAGCGGAATATGAAAGAATTTTAAATTTTATTGATCGGCTTAATTGGAATTATTTTATTGGTAAAAGTAATTATTCAAGTAAAGATAAAAGTAAGATAATATCATCACCAGAGTATCAGTTGGTGAAAGCAAAGCTACCAGAAATGAAGAATTATCTTGATTCTTTATTAGCTGTAGATCAAGATAGTCAGCATTTAAGAGTGGAATTGTAAAAATCCATCTTGTTTACAGTATTAGAGTACTTATTTTTTGGTTAGAAAGAAATTTAATTTTAAAATAAATATGAGAAAAGAAATTAAGGAGAATGCAAATGGCAATTAGTGAAAATGCAAAAAAGTATTATAAAAAAATGTTTTCTGGTCATGAATCTGTATTAACAAAGACAGATCCTGAATTTATTGAATTCTTTAAAAACTTTGCCTTTGACGAAGTTGTAAATCATGATGATATGGATGATCGAACTAGATTTATGACTATTTTGGCTACTTTAATTGGTTGTCAAGGTAAGGAAGAATATGAATTAATGGTGACTGCAGCTCTGAATTTTGGTGTAAAGCCAGTTGAAATTAAAGAAATAGTTTATCAAGCTGTAGCATATCTAGGGATGGGACGTGTATTCCCATTTTTCAAATTAACTAATAAAGTTTTTGAAGAACAGGGAATCGAGTTACCACTTCCTGGGCAGGCAACTACCGAGGCTGATGAAAGATTACGTGCTGGTGAACAAGCACAGATTGATATTTTTGGACCAGGGATGAAAGATTTTTGGAAGTCGGGTCCTGAAGAAAGTCAACACATTAATTATTGGTTAGCTGATAACTGCTTTGGTGATTACTACACTCGCCATGGATTGACTCTTAAGGAAAGAGAATTAATGACTTTTTGTTATCTAGCTGCACAAGGCGGCGTAGAACCACAGTTAGTTGCGCATGCCAAAGCAAACTTATCAATGGGAAATGATAAGCAATTTTTGATTGATGTAATTTCTCAAAATATTCCTTATATTGGCTATCCACGTAGTTTAAATGCTTTAAGATGCGTCAATACTGCTGCTGAGGAATTAGATAAAAACTAGGAGGCTTTAAAATGAAAAAAGTTTTAATTTTAGGAGCAAATGGTCAAATTGCTCGTCTTGTTGAGGAGCGCTTATTAAAAGAACAACCAGATGTTGAATTGACTTTGTTTTTACGTAACTCTGATCGTTTAGCAAATTTGGCTGATAATAAACGTGTTCGTATTATTGAAGGTGATGCAACTAATGAAAAAGAAGTTGCCGATGCAATGCATGGTCAAAATATTGTTTATATGGCGATGGTAGATCATGAGCACGATAATCAAATTACTAAGAATGTAATTGAAGCGATGAAGCATAATGACGTTAAGCGTGTAATCTCATCAAATATTTTGGGTATTTACGATGAAGTTCCTGGTGAATTCGGACGCTGGAACCATGAACAGGTAAAGGAAGGCTTAGAATCAGCAACAAAATCAGCTGAACTTTTAGAAGATTCAAGATTAGATTACACAATTATCCGTATCCCTTGGTTAAATGATCGTGACGAAATTAAGTACACTGTTACTCACGCTAATGAAGAATATGTTGGTGTTTCAGCTTCTCGTAAAAGCATTGCTGACTTGATTGTCAAAATTATTGCTGATCCATCATATTTGGCTAAAGATAGTGTAGGAGCAGCTGACCCTGATACTCAAGGCCAAGATCGTCCTGTATACTAAGTAAAAGCATAATTCTTATAATTTGTAAGCTAATAACTTTTATCTTATTCATAAAACATATATAATAATAGTTATAATAGAAAAAGGAGAGATTAAATTATGAAAAAATTAGATTCAAATAAATTAACTCCAGAACAACAAAATATGTTCAACGATGAATTAACTTACCTTGCAACTGTAAGTAAAGATGGTACTCCACAAGTTGGTCCTAAGGCTTCATTAATTGCAATTAATGACCACCAATTACAATACTTAGAAAAGACTAAGTCAACTGCTTACCAAAACATTAAGGATGGTTCAAAAGTAGCAGTTGTTGCAGCTAACGTTCCAAGCCACAAGGCTGTTCGTGCTGTTGGGACAGCTGAAATTCACGAAAATGATGAATTTGCTAAGGCTATCGTAGAAAATTCTGACACTCCAGATGCATACGTAGTTGTAATTAACGTTGAACAAGTAAACGGCTAATTATAAATATATTTAATAATTAAAAGAGCGACATGGGATTGTCGCTCTTTTTTTGCTATACTGAAACAAGGTGAAGACAGATGAATGAACTTGAAAAAAATGAAAAATTAGGCAATTTATATGCTTATTATGGTTCACTTTTGACCCAGGGACAGCAAGAGTATTTTGAAGATTATTACTATAATGATTTGTCTTTAGGAGAAATTGCAGATAATCATCAAGTTTCGCGGCAAGCTGTTTATGATAATTTGAGACGTTCAAGTAAAGCTTTGGAAAATTACGAATCTAAGCTTCATATGGCGCAAGATTATCAAAAGTTTGGTAAGTTAACTCAAGAAATATCACATGCTTTATCAGATGGTAACAAGCAGCTAGCTCAAGAAAAAACAGACTATTTATTAAATGAATTAGGCGAGGTTTAAGGATATGGCTTTTGAAAGTTTAAGTGAGAGACTCCAAAAGGCTCTAAGAAATTTAACAGGTAAGGGAAAAATCAGTGAAGCTGATATTAATGAAGCATCCCGTGAAATTAGATTAGCTTTACTTGAAGCAGATGTTAACTTTAAAGTCGTAAAAGATTTTATTAAAACTATTAAAAAAGAAGCTTTAGGTAAAGAAGTCCAAGAAAGCTTAAATCCAGGACAACAAATTATCAAGATAGTTGATCAAGAGTTAACTAAAATGATGGGAGAGGAAGCTGTTAGCTTAAACAAAGCTCCTCATATTCCTACGATCATTATGATGGTTGGTCTTCAGGGTACTGGTAAGACTACTACTGTTGGTAAACTTGCTAATTATCTTAAGAAGAATGATAATGCGCGTCCGCTATTAATTGCTGGTGATATTTACCGTCCAGCAGCTATTGATCAATTAAAGCAAATTGGATCTGACTTAGATGTACCTGTTTACAGTGAAGATAATAAAGATGTAGCCGAAATTGTTAAACATGGTCTTGCGCAAGCAGATAAAAATAAGAATGACTATGTAATTATCGATACCGCTGGTCGTTTGGAAATCGATGAACAGTTAATGGACGAATTAAAGCGCATTACTGAAGTTGCACATCCAGAAAATACTTTATTAGTAGTTGATGCCATGACCGGTCAAGCTGCTACCAAAGTTGCTGAAGGCTTTAATGCAGATCTTGATTTGACTGGGGTTATTTTAACTAAGTTAGATGGTGATACTCGTGGTGGTGCTGCTTTATCAGTTCGTGCTGTAACTGGATTACCAATTATCTTTACTGGTCAAGGTGAAAAATTAAGTGCTCTAGAAACTTTCCACCCAGATCGAATGGCTTCTAGAATTCTTGGCATGGGTGATATGCTGAGCTTAATAGAAAAGGCTCAACAAGACTATGATGCTAAAGAAGCCGAAAAAGTAGCGCAAAAAATGCGTGAAAATACTTTTAACTTTAATGATTTTATTGATCAATTAGAACAAGTTCAAAAGATGGGACCAATTGATCAATTAATTAAAATGATTCCAGGGATGGCTAATAATCCTGCACTTAAGAATATTCAAATGCCAGAAAAGCAAATTGATCATACTAAAGCGATCGTTTACTCAATGACGCCTGCAGAAAGAGAAGATCCAGATATTTTGAATCCTTCACGTCGTCGCAGAATTGCAGCAGGATCAGGTATAGCGGTAGCAGAAGTTAACCGTATGATTAAGCAATTTAAACAAGCCAAAGAAATGATGCAAAAGATGACCTCAGGTAATATGAAGGGCCTTGAAAATATTCCAGGCATGAATTCGCCGATGGGCAAGATGGCTATGCGCTCAATGAGTAAAAGATTTAAGAAAAGTAAGAAGAAGCGCATGAAGAAAATTAAAAGATTTCACTCCTAAAAATAAGTGTTAAGGAAAAATACTTTACACTTATGCAGGGATGTGCTATATTATTAAAGTCAAATAATTTAGGAGGAAATTAAATGTCTGTTAAAATTCGTATGCGCCGCATGGGCTCAAAGAGAAAACCTTTCTACCGTATCGTTGTTGCTGACTCACGTATGCCACGTGATGGTCGTTTCATCGAAGAAGTAGGTTACTACAACCCACTTACTAACCCTGATGAAGTTAAGCTTGAAGAAGGTAAAATCTTTGATTGGCTTGAAAAGGGTGCACAACCTTCAGATACTGTAAGAAGCTTACTTTCAGATGCTGGTATTATGAAGAGATACCACGATGCAAAATACGGTAAGTAATTACTGAACTTAAAAGAGCTTGGGAGTAAGTCCTAAGCTCTTTTCTTTTTATAAATTGAGGTTTTAAATGGATAATTATTTTGAAGTAGGTAAAATTTTAACTACTCATGGCTTAAAAGGTGAAGTAAAAGTTAATCCAATCACTGATTTTATTGAAGAACGTTTTACTCCTGGAACTAGTTTATATATTGGAGAAAGTGTAGATAGCTCAAAGCAAGAAGTTGTGGTCCAAAGAGCTAGAATGCACAAACAATTTGTTTTAGTCATTTTTGAAGGTATTGATAATATTGATGAAGCTGAAAAGATAGTAGGTAAAAAAATCTTTGTTAAAGAAAGTGATCGTCAAGAATTAGAAGATGGTTCTTACTATTTTAAAGATATTTTAGATTTACCAGTTTTTGATGCTGAGACAGGCGAAAAATTGGGAATTTTAAATGATATTGAAACTCCAGGAGCAAATGATATTTGGGAGATAAAACCAGAAAATGGTAAGTCATTTTGGATTCCAAATATCGCTTCAGTTGTTAAAAAAGTAGATTTGGATAATAAACGCATAGAAGTAAGTTTACTTGAGGGATTGCGCGATGAAGATTAATGTTTTGACTTTATTTCCAGATATGTTTACACCACTTCAAGTATCAATGCTTGGCCGAGGCCTTGAGGATGGCAAATGGGATTTAAATTTAGTTAATTTTAGAGACTTTACAACTGATGTTCATCATCATGTCGATGACACTCCTTATGGTGGGGGAGCAGGCATGGTATTACAAATTATGCCAATTAAGAAAGCACTAGATTCCATCGAAAATAAAGGAAAAGTTATCATTACTGCACCACAGGGGAAGACTTTTGATGAAAAAATGGCTCAGGAATGGTCTAAGGAAGAGAATCTTACTTTTATTTGTGGTCACTATGAAGGATTTGATCAGCGTGTCTATGATCTAGCTGATGAAACAGTTTCTATTGGTGATTATGTCTTAACAGGTGGAGAATTACCAACAATGAGTATGATAGATGCGACAGTACGGCTTTTGCCGGGAATTCTTGGAAATGCTGCTTCTCCTGTTGAGGAAAGTTTTTCTCATGGTTTATTAGAATATCCTCAATATACTCGTCCTGCTGATTTTGAAGGCTTAAAGGTACCCGAAGTTTTGACTTCTGGTAATCACCAAAAGATTGCTGAATGGCGTCATCGTGAGGCATTAAAAACTACATATCTAAATCGCCCAGATATGCTTGAAAATCGTGAACTAACAAAAGAAGAAGTTAAAATGCTCAGAGAAATTAAGGCAGAATTAGGACAATAGCATTTACAAGTAAAGTATCATTTGATAGACTACTTTATGTGACTAAATGAGTCACTAGAGTTATGGGTATTCCGCTGGCAGTGGTTGTTTATGAATGCCGTAGAAGGAGAGAAATATAATGGATCCATTAATTCAAGAATTGACAAAAGATCAAATTCGTACTGATTTACCAGACTTCCGTGCAGGTGATACTGTTCGTGTTCACGTACGTGTTGTTGAAGGTAGTCACGAACGTATCCAGATTTTCGAAGGTGTTGTAATTAAGAGAAAGGGTGCTGGCATCAGCGCTACTTACACTGTTCGTAAGATGTCATCTGGTATCGGTGTTGAACGTACTTTCCCAGTAAACGACCCACGTGTTGCTAAGGTTGAAGTTGTACGTCAAGGTCGTGTACGTCGTGCTAAGCTTTACTACTTACGTGATCGTCATGGTAAGGCAGCTAGAATTCCTGAAAAGCGTCGTAAATAATAAAAATAAAGCTTTCTTGTACAAGAAAGCTTTATTTTTTTATCGTAAATTTTATAGATTAAGAAAAGAATTAATATGATTCCTAAAAATGCTCAAGTAAAGTTAAAATATGATTTAAATAATTTACCCCACGTTGTTGTGCAGGCTAGTTTTATGAGCCCGGAGCAAATTTATACTTTACAATTATTACATCAGCAAAGAGATACGGTTGTATATCGTCATCCAGCTTTTGGAAAAGAAGTAAATTTTGAGGGAGAAGAGGCAGTGCTATACTTAAAAGGTAACGAAGAAAATACCGCAGCAGGCCATACTCAAACTTTGATTTACTCTGGACGTGAGAATTACTATTTTGTAGGTGTAAAGCCCAAAAAAACTGGACATATTTTTTGGAGTACCCAAATTGCACGAGTTGCCCTTAATGAAGCTGGAAGTATTACTTATAATGAAAATACGCAATTACCACGATTATCATATCTAAATCGAGCAGGTATAAAATATCCCGGTAAAAATTTAGTTAGAGTAGAAGCAGCTATTTCTCCAAATTATCAGTATTTTTTGCTTGCTAGCATTGATAAGGACCATACAGGCCACTTTTCGCTTTATCATCTTAAAGATATTAACCGAGCATTGGATAAAGTTGAATATAAGCCAGTTGATATTAATATTGAAAAATTAAAATGTATTGATTCTTTTACAATTTCTAACTTTAATAGCGAATATTTTAAGTCAATTCAGGGATACGGAATTGATAATGATAAAAGCATTTATATTTCTAGTCAACCAAGTCCTACTCAAAATTGGTTAGGCTTTGCGCAACAAAGACTACCAAGAGAAATAGTGAAGATCCCTTGGGCTAATGAAATGGCAGATAACTGGGAAGTAGTAAATTTAGATAAAGAGAAAATTTTAAATATGAGAGGATTTGTGACTGAATTTGAAGGAATTCAAGTAATAGATCGAGATCATGTGTTATTAACTGTGGCATACCATAAAAGATATAGCGGAACTACGCTTCATAATAAAATTTTTGAAATTAAGATGTTATAAATTGATTTTTTAGAAGTAGTTAAGTATATAAAGAGTTGGGTATTGAGGGACAAAATGGAAAAGAGTGAAGAATTTAGAAAAATTTTAAATAATAAGGTGAACGGACAATTAATTCCGACAAATCATGAATCATTAAATTCGACCTATTTCGGATTTAGCAAAAAATTTAATAATAGTATATTTATCAAAGTATTTAATTCATTTAAGAAATTTATGACAGAAGAACGGATTACTTGCCAATTAAGTAAAAGAATATTGGATACTTTTAAAATTGATTGTAACGGAATGAAGTATGTTCTAGTTATGAAAGATTTACATCCACGAGATTTAGAAGAGAGGATAAATACTGAGCGAGCTTATGAAATGGGGGTTGTTTTGGCTAAATTTCATAATACAGTTAAAAGGTTTGATGGAATAAAAATAGAAAGTAATTATTTTAATAAAATACCTGAAAATATAAAAGAATTGAGAGATTCCCTCGAAAAAGAAAGATTATTTAATTTATCAAGAAAATTTAATAATTTACAGCCTTTAATTGAAAATGACTTAAAAGAGAATGTAAATGTTGTGTTACATGGGGATGTAGGAGTACGAAATTATAAAACTATAAATAATTGTTTAATCTTAATAGACTATGAGAGAGCCAGAGTAGGGATTAATTATCAAGATTTTATAAAACTTTTTTATCAAGATTTTAAATTAGATTCTTCATTAATTGACTCTTTTCTTAATGGATATAATTCAAAGAGCATTTATCATTGGAAAATAAATACCTCTACTCAGTATTTTCTCGTTTTTATAACTGCCATTGGTATTATGAAATATACTCAGAAAATCAAAGATAAACCTTTTAAAAAGATTGGAATACAAATGATTAACGAAATAGAAGATTATTTTAGATAAATAAATTTCGTAAAGTGTATGTCAAAATAAAAAACGCTTGATTACCATCAAGCGTTTTTATTAGTCGATATTATTACGATACAAGCCCACAACTTTCCCTAAGATATGAACAGTATTTAAGATGATAGGTGCCATCGTATCATTTTCTGGTTGAAGCCGGTAATGATCATCTTCTTTATAGAATCGTTTAACAGTAGCTTCATCTTCATCAGTCATTGCTACGACAATTTCACCGTTATGAGCAGAAGTTTGTTTTCTTACAATTACATTATCGCCATCAAGAATCCCCACATTAATCATTGAAGTTCCATGAACTCTTAACATGAAAAGATCCCCAGCATCATTAGTTAAGTCAGGTGGAATAGGGAAATAGTCTTCAACGTCTTCGACGGCTAAAATCGGTTGTCCAGCAGTTACAACACCGATAATTGGAATATTTTTAGGTTTAATTCCTAAAGCACTAAGTCCTTCTTGTGTTACTTCAATGGCACGAGGTTTGGTAGCATCTTTAATGATATAGCCCTTATTTTCAAGACGTGACAAATGACCATGAACAGTAGAAGTAGAAGATAAGTTAACAGCAGAACAAATTTCTCTTACGGTGGGAGGAAAACCACGGTCTTCGACTGTTTCATAAATATATTTTAAAATTTCAAGTTGCTTTGATTCGCGTGCTTCAGTCATATTAAACTCCTTTTATTGATACAATAATTCTAACAAAAAATAAAAGAGATAACAAACAAATGTTCTAGGTCTTTATAACTTTTTTTATAAATTTAGAAAGAGTAAACTTAATGAAGTAAGAGAGGTGTTTTTTATGGACAAAAAAGAAGAAGAAAAAGTAATAAAGCGTATTAATGAACTCTACCATACTAGTAAGGAAAGAGAATTAACGCCTGAAGAACTTGAAGAAAGAAAGAAATTGCGCAGTGCCTTCCTCGAAAACTTCCGTGCAGGATTTAGACAACAACTTGAAGATACTGTTGTTATCGATAAAGATGGTAAAGAAGTAACTTCTGAAAAGGCCAAAGAAGCACAAAGAAGAAAAGGTTTAAGAAAAGATTAAAATAAACCTTTAAAAAATATATCTTTTTTAGTAAAATTTACTTGTTAGAAAATTGGAGGTTTTATCATTATGAATATTGGGTTAGCAATTTTATTAATCATTATCGCTCTTCTTATTGGTCTTATTGCAGGCTTTTATGGTGCAAGAGCATATATGAAGAAATATTTTCAAGACAACCCTCCAATTAGTGAAGATATGATTGTTGCTATGATGTCTCAAATGGGGCAAAAGCCATCTGCTAAAAAAGTAAATCAAGTTATGAATATGATGAAACATCAACAACGCAAGTAAATTTAATTTAATCAATTCACTAATTTAGAAAACGAGGGAATTTTCCCCTCGTTTTTTTGTATATATTTTTATTGGGGTGATTTATTGAGTATATTTGGTAAACTAAATTGGTTTTTTAAGTCAGAGAAAAAAAGATATATTATTGGAATTATATTTTTAGCTTTAACTTCTGTAGCTAATTTGATTCCACCATTAATTTTAGGTAAAATGGCCGATCAATTAGATAAAGGACATATTAGTGTGGCTTATTATCTGTGGTTAATTTTAGCAATTGTCGCGGCTGCCTTTTCTTTATATTTTTTAAGATATTTTTGGCGCAAACAAATTTGGGGTGGCGCTGCTGTTTTAGAAAGAAAGCTGCGCTCGCAATTATTTGAGCATTTTATGAATATGGATCGCACTTTCTTTCAACGTCATCGAACCGGAGACTTGATGGCACATGCAACAAATGACATCACGGCTATTCAAAATGTTGCCGGTGATGGAGTATTAACCTTGGTCGATTCTTTAGTAACTGGTGGTTCTACCATAATTGCAATGATGGTAGTAGTTGATTGGCGGTTAACGATTATCGCCTTGTTGCCATTACCTATTTTAGCAATTGGTTCTTGGAAATTAGGGGACCGCCTGCATGGTGCCTTTGATAAATCGCAGGCAGCTTTTTCACGTCTTAATAACAAGACTCAGGAATCAGTATCTGGAATAAAAGTTCTAAAAACTTTTGGGCAAGGAAAAGAAGATACGGCTGCCTTTAATAAGATGGTTGATGAAACAATTGAAATCAATAAAAAAGTTTTTAAGTGGGATGCTTTATTTGATCCATTGGCTACTGGAGTAATTGGAGCCACTTATGTAATTACAATCATTTATGGTGGACTATTAGTTTCTCATCAAACTCTTTCTGTAGGACAGCTAGTGTCTTTTATAGCTTACATTGGTAACATGATTTGGCCGATGTTTGCGATTGGTTATCTATTTAATATTTTGGAAAGAGGAGCTGCTTCTTATGATCGAGTAGAGCTCCTATTAAAGGAAAAACCATTAATAACTGATAAAGATGCTGACAAAAGCCTTGATCAAGATGCAATTAAAGGTGATTTAGTTTACGATGTACAATCTTTTGCCTATCCAGATGAAAAAGATATCCCTGTTTTGCAAAATATAAAATTCAAGTTAAAACCAGGTCAAACTCTTGGTTTGGTAGGTAAGGTTGGCTCAGGTAAAACGACAATTATTCAATTATTGTTACGTGAATTTGATGACTATCAAGGAGAAATATCTTTAGGTGGTCATAATATCAAGAACATTCCCCTTAAAGTATTTCTTAACGAAATTGCTTATGTACCGCAAAAGAATTTTTTGTTTTCAACGTCGATAAAAGATAATATCGCTTTTTCTGAACCAAATATTGAACAGAATAAAATTGAAAATGCAGCAAAAAAGAGTGATCTGCATGATGATATTTTACAAATGCCAGCGGGCTATAAGTCTTTAGTAGGAGAAAATGGTCTTTCTTTATCAGGAGGACAAAAACAAAGAATGTCTATTGCGCGGGCTTTGTTAAAAGATAGTCAAATTTTAATTTTGGATGATGCCTTATCAGCTGTCGATGCGAAGACAGAAAAAGCAATTTTAGCTTCCTTACGCAAAGAAAGAAGAGCTAAAACAACTTTGATTGCAGCTCATCGTCTAACTTCCGTTATGGATGCAGATTTAATTTTAGTTCTTAAAGATGGAAAAATAATTGAAGAGGGAACTCATCAAGAATTGTTAGCAAGACATGGTTGGTATGAATCAATGTGGCAAAAACAAGAGTTAAATGCGGAGGCAGGTGAAAAGCTAGATGAATAATGAAAAGGATGAATCGATTTGGGCTAAAGAAATTCCGTTTAAAGAACAAATGGGAATTTTTAAGCGGTTAATGACATATGTTAAGCCATTTAAATTTGAAATTGGACTGGCCTTAATTGGTGCTTTTTTGGTTAGTGTAATTAACATGTTGTTGCCACGCGGTTTACAATACTTTTTAGATTATTTTTTATTAAAACAAAAGGCTAGCTTGCAGATAATTTTATGGGCTGGATTTTTATATGGAGTTGGATCTATTTTAAAAGCCTTGATTCAATTTACCTATGAATATTTTTATGCTTTAGGATCAGAAAAAACATTGGAGAGTGTGCGTAAGGCACTTTATCAAAAATTGCATACTTTAGGGATGCGCTATTTTGATCAAACTCCTGCTGGCTCCATTGTTTCTAGAGTTACTAACGATACAATGACCTTGAGTAATTTTCTTTCTGTATTGTCTGGAGTAGTAATTGGTATTTTTTCTATTGTAACTGCTTTTGTAGCGATGTTTTTGACTAATCAACTAGCAGCCTGGATTGTATTAGCATTTTTACCAATTTTAGGGTTGGTCTTTTGGCTTTATGCGCGTCATAGTTCCAAACTATACCGTAATTATCGTGAACGATTAAGTCGAATTAATACTAATTTAAATGAATCAATTGAAGGTGTTTCTTTAATCCAGCAATTTAATCAAGAAGAACGTAAAGAGCATGAATTTGAAAGTGAAAATGGATCTTTGATGCAGACGCGGTTTAATATGATTAGAATTAATTCATTGCTTTTATCTCCCTTAACCAGTTTGCTTTATTCTTTAGCGTTAGCAGCAACTTTGATGTATTTTGGATTCCCGCTTCAAGCTACTTTTGTACCAGCTGGTGTAGTTTATGCATTTTCTGAATATGTAGTTGCATTTTTTAATCCAATTTCACAAATGATGGATACCATGACGATGTTTCAAGATGGGATTGTTGCCGGAAAAAGAATTTTTGGTATTCTAGATGAAACTGAATATGAGCCACATCAAACTCCTGATCCTAACCTAACTATTACTAGGGGAAAAATCGAATTTAAGCATGTAAGTTTTTCTTATGATGGTAAAAATGAAATTTTGCATGATATTTCATTTATTGTGAATCCTGGAGAAACACTTGGTATTGTTGGTCATACTGGCTCAGGAAAAAGTTCGATTATTAATGTGATGTTGCGCTTTTATGAATTTGGTAAGGGCGAAATCTTAATTGATGATGTTGATATTAGAAAATATTCTAAAGCAGAGCTAAGAAAAAAATTAGGGCTCGTCTTACAAGAGCCATTCATGTTTTATGGGGATATTGATTCAAACATTCGCTTATATAATGATGAGATTCCCGATAAGCAGATTAAGGCTGCTGCAAAGGCTGTTCAAGCGGATCAATTTATTGAAAAAATGCCTGGGAAGTATCACGCTAAAGTTAATGAAGGCGGGGATGAGTTAAGTCAAGGTGAAAAGCAATTAATTTCTTTTGCAAGAACCTTAGTGAGTGACCCTAAAATTTTAGTTTTAGATGAAGCTACAGCAAATGTTGATACTGAAACTGAATCCATGATTCAAGCAGGATTGAAAAAACTGCGTCAAGGTAGAACTACTTTAGCAATTGCACATCGACTTTCAACAATTGCGGATGCAGATCAGATAATTGTTTTAGATAAAGGGTGCATTGTAGAAAAGGGTACTCATCAGCAATTATTAGATCAAAAGGGTTATTATTATAATCTTTATACTTTACAGCAAAATAATGAAGAAGAGGAATAAAAAAATACGACACAGAATATAGTCTGTGTCGTATTTTTTAACGATTAACTTTACTTACTTATCGTTTAACATGTAATCACGGGTCATTGGTAATAATTTACCTGAAGGCCCCTTTGTTAATAAGTATTGCATAACATCAATATTACCTGATTGGAAGGATGCAGCACATGCTTGAAGATACATATCCCACATACGCGTAAAGCGTTCACCCATTTTTTCTTGAACTTGATCACGTACTTTGTTGAAGTTAGCATCCCAAATTTCAAGTGTTCTTTGGTAGTGCCGACGAAGTGATTCAACATCGGCAATTTGAAGGTGGGCTTCTTCAATGCGGCTAATAATTTCAATTAGGCCAGGGATGTAGCCACCAGGGAAGATGTATTTATTAATCCAAGCATTGGTTGCACCACCTTGTTGACGGGTAATACCATGAATCAAAGCTACACCATCTGGAACTAAATACTTAGCAACGTCATTGAAGTATTCACCTAAGTTTTCAGAACCAACGTGTTCAAACATTCCTACAGAAGTAACATAATCAAATTGACGATCACCAAGTTCACGGTAGTCTTCAAGCAATACTTCTGCTTGGCCTTCAAGACCCATATCTTTAATCTTCTTTGAAACTAAATTATATTGTTCTTGACTTAAAGTAACACCAGTAACTTTTAAATCATATTCTTTAGCAGCGGTTAGCATTAAAGTTCCCCAACCACAACCAATATCCAATAAAGTTTTACCTTTTTCTGGATTTAACTTTTGTAAAATATGGTGGATTTTAGCCATTTGAGCTGCTTCAAGATCATCATGATTACCATTAGTAAAGTAAGCACATGAGTAGGTTAAAGTAGGATCTAACCACAATTCATAAAAGTCATTCCCGATATCATAGTGACTTTGTACGTCTTCTTGACTTTGCCTTTCAGTATGTTTTTGTTTTGGCAAAAACTTCTTAAACTTTGAGTTATAGAAGAAGCTATCCGCATTATCATAAGCAGCTTTGATTAAAGATTGAATTGAACCTTTAATTTCAATGTCCTTGTCCATAAATGCTTCACCTAATGCTAAAGAAGCATTTGAGGTTACGTCTTTAATTGGAATTTTTTTGTTAAAAATAATTTCTACTTCGGGTTCGCCATCGCCATAAACTTCTGATTTGCCATCCCAGTAAGTTACTTTAACGGGGATGTTAAAGGAGTGTTTTAACATGGTTTTGTAAAATGTTTTTTCTAGCATTAATCTATCTCCTTGAATTTAATTAACTAGGTTATTCTAACATAAAACCCGTTATCTAGGATAACGGGTGATTAGTGATTTTTATTTGGGAACATATTTAAAATTAGGATTTTCTTCTTTATCAAGCTGATCCCAAGCCTTTTCTAACTCTTGATATAGGGAAGGGATAGTTTCTTTATTGACCTTTTCTTTGCGAGGAATATAAATAGGATCACCAAAACAAATATGCATTGGTTCACGTTTGAGTACGCCTTTAAAGGAAAGAGGTCCTTGATAAACAACTGGTACTAATGGCTTTTGTGACATTTTAGCAATTACAAAAGCACCACTTTTTAATTCTGAAGAATGCCGGGTACCAGAAGGGAAAATAATTAAAGATAGATCGGAATTTTTAAGTCCTTTCACTGGAATTTTAATAGCTGAAGCTCCCGGATGTTGACGGTCAACTGAAAAAGCATGTGAATGGACCAGAATAAATCTTAAAATAGGATTCTTAAATAATTCTTTTTTTGCCATGAACATGAATTCTTTAGGTCTTGCTGCGTAAGCAAACAAGACCGGTTCCCACCAGTTTCGGTGAGGAGCTACTAAAATATAATTACCTTCAGGAATTCGATCTTTATGTTGAACATCTAGATGTCCGTTGAGTAGCCAAATTAAAAAGCGAACTACTTGTCGTGCAAAACGATAAAACATAAATTAACCTCCATTTTCATGTATAGTATTATACAGCAGTATAGATAAAAGAGGGATTAAGTTTATGACACTTTTAAAAGCAAATGAACGAATCGATTATATTTATAATGATGATTTAGGTATTATTCAATCAAAAAATGCATTTAATGTTACCTTAGATAGCATGTTTTTAGCAAATTTCGCTCAAAAAAAGGTTAAAGATAAAGATAAGATAGTAGATTTGTGCAGTGGTAATGGGGCGGTCAGCCTTTATATGTCATATTTTAATCGGGCTCATTATGATGCAGTTGAAATTCAGCCAGAGATTGCTGATCAAGCCCAGCGTAGTGTTGAATTAAATCATCTTGAAAATCGCATTGAAGTCCATAATTTTAATGCCTTACAAGCACCTAAGAAGTTAGGCAAAGATAAATACGATATGGTGGTAGTTAATCCCCCTTATTTTAAAGTGCCAGAGGGACATATTATTAATCCAGATGAAAAAAAAGCTTTAGCGCGTCATGAAATAGCAATTAACTTAGAAGAAATAATTAATGTTGCGAGTCAAATGTTAAAAATGAAAGGCAAAATGTTTATGGTTCACCGTCCTGAAAGGTTAGGTGAAATTATGCATTTTTGTCTTAAATATAATTTAAGTCCAAAATGGGTCCAGCCTTTTAGTTCAAAAGAGGGAGAAAAAGCTAATTTAGTATTAATTGAAGCAATTAAAAATACTGGAGCAGACGGCTTAATTTTAGAAAATCCAATCGTTGTCCATCAAGAAGATGGTAGCTTTAAAGCAAATATTCAAAAAATTATTAAAGAAGATAAAGGTGCAACAAAAGATAAAAAAGAAAAATACTATTTTTACTGTTTATTATGTAATGATGGTAGTTTTTATGGGGGTTTTACGAATGACTTAAAGCATCGTTTGGAGATGCACAATAGTGGTAAAGGTGCTAAATATACCAAAACTAGGCGACCCGTAAAAATGATTTATCATGAAGAATTTGATGATAAACGTTTGGCTTTAAAAAGAGAATACTGGTTCAAACATCATTCAAGGAGTTGGAAAGAAAAATTTTTAAGAGAGCATCAAGTAAGATTTTGATTGCAATCTATTACGTTATTAGTTAAAATGGTTGAGTGTGTAAAAACACAGTAAATAAAATCACATCAAGAGCGATTAAAATTTTGGTGCCAATTTGGTCTAATTTTAATGCGACCTCTTGAGAGGAATTAACCATAGGAGGAATTTATTATGACAGTTGTTACTATGAAGCAATTGCTTGAAGCAGGTGTCCACTTCGGTCACCAAACTAGAAGATGGGATCCAAAGATGGCTCCTTACATCTTTACTCAAAGAAACGGCATCTACATCATTGACTTACAAAAGACTATTAAGATGTTAGATGACGCATACAACTACGCTAAAGCAGTTGCTGCAGATGGTGGTGTTTTCTTATTCGTAGGTACTAAGAAACAAGCCCAAGAAGCTGTTAAAGAAGAAGCAACACGCGCAGGTCAATACTACGTTAATGAACGTTGGTTAGGTGGTACTTTAACTAACTGGAAGACTATCCAAAGCCGTGTTAAGAGATTAAAAGAATTAAAACAAATGTCAGAAGATGGTACTTTTGATGTTTTACCAAAGAAAGAAGTTGCACTTTTAACTAAGGAAATGGACAAACTTCAAAGATTCTTGGGCGGTATCGAAGATATGCCTAGAATTCCTGATGTTATGTTTGTTGTTGATCCTAAGAAGGAAAAGATTGCAGTTCACGAAGCAAACAAGTTAGGTATCCCAGTTATTGCAATGGTTGATACTAACACTGATCCAGATCCTGTTGATGTTATTATCCCTTCAAACGATGATGCTATTCGTGCTATCCGCTTAATTGCAGGTGCAATGGCAGATGCAATTATTGAAGGACAACAAGGTCAAGATGATGAAAAGTCAGTAGAAAAAGAAATGGCTGACAAAGCAGCTGAAAACGTTGATGAAGAAGTATCAATTGAAGAAGTTGTAGAAGACTCAGAAGACTAATTTATTTTTACTATTGGTTCTGTTAGGAGGACATAATTAATGGCACAAATTACTGCTAAATTAGTTAAGGAATTACGTGAACGTACTGGTGCAGGCGTTATGGACGCAAAAAAGGCATTAGTAGAAGTTGACGGAGACATGGATAAGGCAGTTCAATACCTTCATGATAAAGGTATGGCTAAGGCCGCTAAGAAGGCTGACCGTGTTGCAGCTGAAGGTTTAACTGGTGTTTACGTTAACGGTAATGTTGCAGCTATTACTGAAATTAACTCAGAAACTGACTTCGTTTCACAAAACGATAAGTTTGTTAAGTTAGTTAACGATGTTACTAAGACTATTGCCGAAGGCAAACCAGCTGATATGGAAGCAGCAGAAGGCTTAGATATGGGTGATGGCAGTACTCTTGGCCAAGCATTCGTTGATGCTACTGCAACTATCGGTGAAAAGATTGCATTACGTCGTTTTGCTTTAGAAGAAAAGACTGATGATCAAGAATTTGGTGCATACCAACACAATGGTGGTCAAATCGGTGTAATTACTGTTTTAGAAGGTGCTGATGCAGAAACTGCAAAGCACTTGGCAATGCACATTGCTGCAATGAGCCCTAAGGTTATTTCACCAGACGAATTAGATGACGAATTTATTACTGAACGTTTAGCTGAAATGAACCACAAGATTGATCAAGACAACGAAAGTCGTGCATTGGTTAACAAGAAGCCTTTACCTCACCTTGTTTATGGTTCAGAAAAGCAATTAACTGATGATGTTTTGGCTAAGGCTAAGGAAGACATCAAGGCTGAACTTAAAGAAGAAGGTAAGCCTGAAAAGATTTGGGACAAGATTATTCCAGGTAAAATGCAACGTTTCATCGATGATAATACTCAAGTTGATAAGCAATACGCTGTTTTATCACAAGATTATATCATGGATGACAGTAAGACTGTTGGTCAATTCTTGGAAGAAAAGGGAGCTAAGTTAGTTGCCTTCCAACGTTTCGAAGTTGGTGAAGGTATCGAAAAGAAAGAAGAAGACTTTGCTGCCGAAGTACGTGAACAAATGAGATAATTTGTTAAATATTTTAAAAGAGTAGTGTATTTTTTACACTACTCTTTTTCTTTGCGCTTATTTCATATTCTTTTATGGTAAAATGGTAAAAGCAAAAGAGGAGGAAAAACATGAGTCAAGTTAAATATAAACGTGTAATTTTAAAAGTTTCCGGCGAAGCCTTAGCTGGCGAAAAGGGAACAGGTATTAATCCTGAAGTTATTAGTCACTTAGCCGAAGAAATCAAATCAGTTCATGATATGGGCGTTGAAATTGGTATTGTCTGTGGCGGTGGAAACATGTGGCGTGGTGAAACTGGCGCTAAAATGGGTATGGAAAGAGCACAAGCCGATTACATGGGTATGCTTGCTACAATTATGAATGGCTTAGCATTGCAAGATGGTTTAGAAAACTTAGGCGTACCAACTCGTGTTCAAACTTCAATTGAAATGCGCCAAGTTGCTGAACCTTATATTCGTAGAAAGGCAATTCGTCACTTGGAAAAGGGACGTGTAGTGATTTTTAGTGGTGGTACTGGTAATCCATACTTTTCAACCGATACTACGGCTGCCCTTAGAGCTGCTGAAATTGGTGCAGACGTAATCTTGATGGCTAAAAATGGTGTTGACGGTGTATATTCAGCTGATCCAAAAGTTGATCCTGCAGCAAAGAAATATGATGAACTAACACAATTAGATGTTATTTCTAAAGGCTTAAACGTAATGGATAAGACTGCAAGCTCACTTTCAATGGATAATAATATTCCTCTTGTTGTATTTAATGTAAATGAACCAGGCAATATTAAAAAGGTTGTCATGGGTGAAAATATCGGTACTGTAGTTAAAGGTGGTAAATAATGGGAAACGAAGCAATTGATAAAGCAAGAAGCAATATGGATAAATCTATTGCTGTTTATCAAAAAGAATTAGGTGGTATTCGTGCGGGTGTTGCAAATGCCAGCTTATTAGATGGAATCAATGTTGAATACTATGGTTCTCCAACTCCTTTGAACCAAATGGCCAGTATTTCTATTCCAGAAGCTAGAGTTTTAATGATTACTCCTTATGATAAATCAAGTTTAGATGATATCGAGCATGCAATTTTAGCTTCTGATATCGGTATTACTCCTGCAAATGATGGAACAGTAATTAGAGTGGTTATTCCCCAACTTACTGGTGAACGTCGTCAAGAAATTGCTAAACAAGTAGGTAAATTAGCAGAACAAGCTAAGATTGCCGTTAGAAATGTTAGACGTGAAGCAATGGATTCACTTAAGCGTCAACAAAAAGATGGCGACATTACAGAAGATGAACAACGTGGACTCGAAAAAAAAGTACAAAAAGTAACAGATGATGCTACTAAACGTATTGATGAGTTAGCCGACGAAAAGAGTAAAGAAATTACTCAAGGTTAAGGTCTGGACAAGTAAATGAGTAATGAAAAAAAGCCATTAAATCATTTAGCTATTATTATGGATGGTAATGGACGTTGGGCTAAAAAACGTCATAAGCCAAGATTTATGGGGCATAAGGAAGGAATGAATAATATCCGAAGAATTGCGCTGGCCGCTAATGATTTGGGTATTAAAGTTCTGACACTTTATGCCTTTTCTACTGAAAATTGGGGCCGTCCTACTGATGAGGTTAACTATTTAATGAAGTTACCAATTAATTTTTTTGATAAATTTATGCCTGAATTAATGGAAAAGAATGTTCGGGTTAATATAATGGGATATGCTGATGAGTTACCAGAAAAAACTTCTCAGATCACACAGAAAGCTATGGCTGATACCGCAAATAATACAGGCATGATTTTAAATTTCGCTTTTAATTATGGCTCTAGACGAGAAATGATTAGTGGTGTAAAGAAGATTGCCCAACAAGTTAAAACGGGTAAGCTAAGCCTTGATGAAATTAATGAAAATTTATTTGCTAAGGAATTAATGACGGCCAAGCTTGCACCGTATGAAGATCCGGATTTATTAATTAGAACTTCAGGAGAAGAAAGAATTTCAAACTTCTTGCTTTGGCAGATAGCATATACAGAATTTTCATTTACAAAAAAACTTTGGCCTGATTTTAATGAAGAAGATTTAAAAAAATTAATTGAAGAATATCAAACTCGTGATCGGAGATTTGGTAAAGTTTAATGGATTGATAAGAAAATGAAACAACGTGTAATAACAGCAGTAATTGCTTTAATATTATTTATTCCAATTGTTGTGGTCGGTGGTATATGGATTGACTTACTAACTTGCCTTTTTGCAGTAGTTGGAATTGGTGAAATTTTTATAATGAAGAAGCAAATAATTGTTTCTTGGGATTTTGTTTTAGCCTTATTAGCAACTCTAACTATCACCTTACCTAATGCATTTTTTAACTTTTTACCAGCATTTTTGAATAGATATGACATTTTCTATATTTTTGTAATGTTAATGCTCGTAAGAACTGTTGTCTCGAAAAATAAAGAAACTTTTGATGATGCAGGGGTCTACACTTTAGCAGCTTTGTATATTGGAACTGGGTTCCACTATATGGCCGCAATTAGAAATGTAAACGATGGTTATGGTTTAGCAATTCTTTGCTACGCTTTTGTAGTTGTTTGGACAACTGATATTGGGGCATATCTGATTGGAAGAAAGTTTGGTAAAACTAATCTTTGGCCAGTAATTAGTCCTAATAAAACTTGGGAAGGATCAATTGGGGCAATGATTTGTGCTGTTATTTGTGCTGCAATTTATGTTTATTTAGTTCCTACTGATAGAAATAAGGCAATGATGATAGGATTAGCATTAGTCCTTTCAATTATTGGTCAAATTGGTGACTTGGTTGAATCTGCATTTAAACGTTTCTATGGAGTTAAAGACTCAGGAAGAATATTGCCAGGGCATGGAGGAATCCTTGACAGATTTGATAGTATGCTCTTTGTTCTTCCAGTTGTAGCTTTTTTAGGAATTTTATAGGAGAAAATCGATGAAAGGAATTTTGATTTTTCTTGTCGTATTTGGAATCCTAGTTTTTGTTCACGAATTTGGACACTTTATTGTAGCTAAAAAAGCCGGAATTTTGGTCAGAGAATTTTCTATTGGTATGGGGCCAAAACTTTTTCAAGTTATGCGTAAAAAGACAACTTATACTATTAGATGGCTCCCATTGGGTGGTTATGTTCGTTTGGCTGGGCCTGATGATGCAGCAATAATTGATCCAGGGACAACTGTCGTTGTACAGTTTGACAATGACGGAAAAGTAAAAAGAATTGATGCGTCTGGATCACAAATGCCAATTTCTGGTACGCCAATTCAAGTAAGTGAAAGTGATTTAGTAGATAAGTTATATATGACTGGTTTTGAAAATGGTGATGAGGAAAAGAAGGTTACTTATCAAGTAGATCATGATGCCACTATCATTGAAAAGAATGGAACTGAATTATTAATTGCTCCTCGAGATACTCAGTTTCAGGAAGCAAGTGTTGGCAAAGAGCTGGCAACTAATTTTGCTGGGCCATTTATGAATATTGTTTTAGGCTTTGTAGTTTTTCTTATTTGGTCCTTAGTAAGTGCTGGCCCAGCCACTACAACAATTGATAAAACAATTGCACATTCGCCAGCTCAAACTGCTGGCTTAAAGGCTGGCGATACTATTAAGAAAATTAATAATAAAAATATTACTAATTTTGAAGATATTGCGCAGCAATTAACTGAATCAAAAGGAAAAAAAGTAACTGTTACTATTGAAAGAAACGGTAAAGAACAAAGAGTAGAAGTAAAACCTAAAGCAGACAAAGTAAATGGTGTTAAAGTTTACCAACTTGGTTTTTATGGCAAACCTGACAATAATGTGGGTGTAAAGTTAAGTCGCGGTTGGAAAACAAGTGTCCAAACAACTGGTATGATCTTTGGTGCTGTAGGTAATTTATTCCAACACTTTAGTTTGAACAAATTATCTGGTCCAGTAGGTATCTATTCTCAAACGGTTCAAGTTTCTCATATGGGAATTACATACCTTTTAGCATTTTTAGCAATGATTTCAATCAATTTAGGGATAGTGAATTTAATTCCTATTCCTGGCTTAGATGGTGGAAAGTTATTGCTTAACATTATTCAGTTGATCATTGGCAAGCCAATCCCTCAAGAACGTGAAGCGCTTGTTGATGTAATTGGATTTGTACTCTTGCTAGTTTTAATTATTGCAGTTACTGGTAATGATATTTATCGTTACTTTATTAAATAAAGTTATTTTGGAGGAAAAATGCGTCAATCTAAATTTTTTATGCCTACTTTAAAAGAGGCACCTGCAGATGCAGTAGCAGAAAGTCATAAGTTAATGATTCGTGGTGGCTATATTCGCCAAGTTACAGCTGGTGTTTATGCTTACTTACCACTTGGCTATCGTGTTTTACGTAAGGCCGAAAACATTATGGAAGAAGAAATGGACAAGATTAATGTTCCCGAAATGTTAATGCCTCATTTCTTACCTGCTAGTCTTTGGGAAGAGTCTGGGCGTCTACCAAAATATGGTCCAGAAATGTTTAGACTTAAGGATCGCCATGATCGTGAAAGTTTATTAGGGCCTACTCACGAAGAAACATTTACTGAAATTATTGCTAAGAATTTGAAGAGCTACAAGCAAATGCCAATTGCTCTTTACCAAATTCAAACTAAATTCCGTGATGAAAACAGACCTCGTTTTGGTTTATTACGTGGTCGTGAATTCATTATGCTTGATGCTTATAGTTTTGCTTCAACTCAAGAACAATTGGATCAGCAATTTGATGATGAAAAGCAAGCATTTAAAAATATCTTCAGAAGAGCTGGAGTAGATATTCGTCCTGTTATTGCTGACTCTGGGACAATGGGTGGTAAAAACTCAACCGAATTTCAAGCTCCAGCAGCTATTGGTGAAGATACAATTGCAACTAATGAAAAAGGAACTTATGCAGCTAACCTCGAAATGGCCAAGAGTATTGATACTTTCAAGCAAGATCCTGAAGATCCTAAAGAATTGAATAAAGTAGCAACTCCAGGTATGGATACTATTGAAAAATTAGCTGACTTCTTAAATATTCCTACAACTAGAATTGTGAAAAGTGTCTTGTTTATTGCCGATGATCAAAAAGTTTTAGTGTTAATTCGTGGTGATAAAGATATCAATGAAGTTAAACTTGGTAATATTCTTGATGCTGATGAAGTAAGAGAAGCTACCCCGGAAGAATTAGTTGAAATCACTGGAAGTGAAAAGGGTGGCGTTGGTCCAGTTAATGCAGATTGGGCTGATAAAATCATTGCTGATGAAACAGTTAAGAATCTTTATAATGTAGTAGTTGGTGCTAATGAAACTGATTATCAATTTGAAAATGCAAATCTAGATCGTGATTTCAAAGTCGATGAATTTGCTGATATTAGAACTGCTAATGAAGGTGAACCAGATCCTATTGATCAATTACCACTTCAATTTACTACTTCAATTGAAGTAGGTCACATCTTTAAGCTCGGTACATATTACACAAATACTATGGGTGCGGATTTCTTAGATCAAAATGGTAAAACTCAACCTGTAATTATGGGTTCTTATGGAATTGGAGTTACCAGAATGCTTTCAGCAGCTGTGGAACAACATTTAACTGAAAATGGTATTGCGTGGCCAAAAGAAATTGCACCATTCACTATTCATTTAATTCAAATGAAGATGAAGGATGAAACTCAAACTCAATTAGCAGAAAGACTTGAAAAAGAATTATCAACCAAGTATGATATCTTATACGATGATAGAAACGTCCGTCCAGGTGTTAAGTTTAATGATGCCGATTTAGTAGGGGCACCAATTCGAATTACTGTGGGACGCGACGCTGCTGAAAATATGATAGAAGTTAAGCAACCAACTGATGATGCTGCTACTAAGATCAGCGTTGATGAGTTAGAAGCTTATATTACTGATAAGTTAGGATAATTTTCGTGACTAAAAAAAATGATCTTTTCTTAAAGTTATTAGAGCAAGTTGATTTGCCTGCAGATTTCGCAAATAACGAAATCTTGAAAAAAGGTGAAATTGAAAACGTGGATGTTTACGCCAAAGAGCGTAAGTGGGAAGTCCACGTTTTTTTTGCTACACCACTTGAATTTTCGACATATCAGGCATTTTATCAAGGCTTGATCAATAACTTTAATCCATTTGTGAATGTAGAATTGTATGTTCGGAGTGAAGATGGTAATAGTCAATATTTACCTGATTATTGGCAATTTGTCATCAAGAATTCTGATCGCTTACAACCAGTTGTGCGTGAATTTTTATTAAATCAAACACCTTATTTAGAAAATGAAAAGTGGTTAATCCCTACCCAAAATAAGGTCGTTAATAATATGTTGACTGATGAAGTTTTGGCAACTTTGAATGAAGAGTTCAGAGATTATGGCTTCTTTAACATAAAGTTCTCAACCAAAATTGATGAAGCAGGTAATGATGAAAATCTAAGAAGCTTAGAAGAGCAACAAACAGCTCATGAGTCTGCGATGAAGGAAATTTATAAGCAAAATCCTCCAGAATCTAAAACAAAGGTATCCTCTTCACATAACACTAGAAGCTTTACCAAAGGGAAAATAAATAAAAAAGCTGAATTTATTCAAATTAAAGAAATTGAAGATGGTACTCGTAACGTATTAATCGAAGGACAAATTTTTACTACAGAATTAAAAGAATTAAAATCAGGAAATGCTATTTGGACAGGTGAAATAACCGATTATACTGATTCGATAAGTTTTAAGAAGTTTGTTAATGATAAAGATGAGCAAGACTATTTAAGTTCAATTAAACCGGGAACTTGGGCGAGGTTGCAAGGAACCGCAGCTGATGATCCATACCAACATGAAGTTGTATTTAATATCAGAAATATGGAGTTGATTGAACACCAAGGGCGAAAAGAAGAATATGAAGGCAAACAACAGAGAGTTGAACTTCATCTTCATACAAATATGTCGCAACTTGATGCTACTAATCCACCTACTGACTTTATTAAAACAGCCAAAAAGTTTGGTCAAAAAGCTATCGCAATCACTGATCACGCTGATGTACAGTCCTTTCCAGAAGCTTATTTTGCTGGAAAGGCTAATGATGTAAAAGTTTTATATGGTTATGAAGCTAACATGATTGATGATCATGCACTTTTAGTTTTAAACCCAACTGATATGGATTATCGTGATCGTGAATATGTGATTTTTGATGTTGAAACTACTGGTTTATCTTCTGTTTACGATACAATTATCGAAATTGGTGCCGTAAAAATGAAGAATGGGGAAGTAATTGATCGCTTTGATAAATTTATTAACCCTCACCATCCTTTAAGCGATACTACAATTAATTTAACTTCAATTACTGATGAAATGGTTGGAGCAGCAGACGATGAGGCAGTTGTAATTAAACAATTCCAAGATTTTTATGGCGATTTACCTCTTTGTGGTCATAACGTTCAATTTGATGTTGGATTTGTTAATGCCGCACTTAGACGTGCTAATTTAGCGGAGATTACACAACCCGTTGTTGATACTCTGGAAGTTTCTCGTTTGCTTCATCCAGAACAAACCAGACACACCCTAGATTCTTTAGCTAAAAAATATAATGTTGTTCTTGAACATCACCACCGCGCAAATCAAGATGCAGAAGCCACAGGTTATTTGATGTTTAAACTCTTAGATGCATTTTACGATCGTTTTGGTGAAGCTAATTTGGGTAAAATGAATGACTATGCCCAATATGGTCAGGTATATAAGCGAGCTAAACCAAGTCACATGACGGTTTTAGCTGTGAACCCAACTGGCCTCAAGAATATGTATAAGCTCATTTCTAGTGCTTCAACAACCTACTTTTATCGTGTGCCTAGAACTCCCATCTCAGAATTGAGAAAATATCGAGAGGGCCTTCTCTTTGGTAGTGGTTGTGCCCAGGGTGATGTTTTTATAGCAATGATGCAAAAGGGCTATGATGAAGCCAGAGAAAAAGCTAAGTTTTATGACTTTCTTGAAGTGCAACCACCTGCAGCTTATCAAACTTTAATTGATGATGAACTAATAAAAGATGAGGCAGAATTAGAAGAAATTATTTCTAATATTTATAAGCTTGGTAAAGAACTGGGCAAGCCAGTTGTAGCTACCAGTGATGCTCACTATGTAGAACCACATCAGGCAATTTATCGTAAAATATTGCTAGCTGCCCAAAAGTCTAACCCTAATCGAAATAAACCATTACCAGATCTACATTTTTATTCCACTCAAGAAATGCTAGATGCCTTTGCTTTCTTAGGAGAAGATATTGCTAAAGAAATAGTAATCGATAATACTAATAAGATTGCTGATCAAATTGAAGAGATTGCTCCAATTAAGAGTGGCCTTTATCCACCTCATATTGATAATGCAGACGAAGAGATGAAGAAATTAACCTATGATAAGGCATACGAACTTTACGGCAAGCCTTTACCAAAAATCGTTAAAGATCGGATTGATATGGAGCTTAACTCGATTATTTCAAATGGATATGCGGTTATTTATTTGATTTCTCAAAGACTTGTGGCTAAATCGAATAAAGATGGATATTTGGTTGGTTCTCGTGGATCTGTTGGTTCAAGTCTAGTTGCAACAATGTCAGGAATTACAGAGGTTAATCCTTTGGCACCACACTATCGTTGTCCTGAATGTAAGTATTCTGAATTCTTTGAAAATGGAGAATACGGTTCTGGTTACGATTTACCTGATAAAGATTGTCCAAAATGTGGAACACCATTAGTAAAGGATGGACAAGATATTCCATTTGCTACTTTCTTAGGATTCCATGGTGATAAAGTTCCCGATATTGATTTGAACTTCTCAGGTGATTACCAACCAGTGGCTCATAATTATATCAGAGTGATGTTTGGTCCTGATAATTCTTATCGTGCTGGAACGATTGCTACAGTTGCAGATAAAACTGCTTTTGGTTATGTTAAACATTATGAAGATGAAAATGAGCTCCATCTTAGAAATGCAGAATTGGACCGTTTAGCAAAGGGTGCAAGTGGAGTAAAAAGAACTACTGGTCAGCACCCGGCAGGAATTGTTGTGGTACCTGATGATATGGATATTTATGATTTTACTCCAGTACAATATCCAGCTGATGATTTGGATGCTGCCTGGTTGACTACTCACTTTGATTTCCATTCAATCCATGACAATATTCTGAAGTTTGATATTCTTGGACATGATGATCCAACGATGATCAGAATGCTTCAAGATCTTTCTGGAATTGATCCGATGACAATCCCAACTGATGATCCTGGAGTAATGGCCTTGTTTTCTGGGACTGAGGTGTTAAATGTAACCCCAGAACAAATTGGGTCACAAACAGGGACATTAGGTGTACCAGAATTCGGAACTCGCTTTGTTAGAGGCATGCTTGAAGAAACAAAGCCGACAACTTTTTCTGAGTTATTACAAATTTCTGGTTTATCGCATGGAACTGATGTATGGTTAGGTAATGCTGAAGAGTTAATTAATAACGGTACTTGTGAATTGAAGAATGTAATTGGTTGTCGTGATAATATCATGACTGACTTAATTCACTGGGGTATCAAACCAGAAGTGGCTTTTTCAACGATGGAATCTGTTCGTCATGGTAAAGGTATTAGTGACGAAGATATGGAAGTCCTGAAGAAAAATGATAAAATCCCTGACTGGTATATTCCTTCTTGTTTAAAGATTAAATACATGTTCCCTAAGGCACATGCCACTGCTTACATTTTAATGGCACTTCGCATTGCTTGGTTTAAAGTTTATTATCCTGTGATTTACTATGCTTCATATTTTACAGTCAGAGCGGATCTATTTGATATAGTGGCTATGAGCCATGGTAAAAATACAGTAAAAGCAGCCATGAAAGAAATTCAAGATAAGGGTATGGACGTCTCTGCAAAAGATAAGTCCTTGTTAACTGTCTTGGAATTGGCCAATGAATGTATTGAACGTGGAATTAAGATAAAAATGGTTGATGTTGATCAATCCGAAGCACTTGATTTTAAAATTTTAGATGACCATACAATTTTGGCTCCCTTTAATTCAGTTCCAGGATTGGGTGATAATGCTGCTAAGCAAATTGTTGCAGCACGTGCGGAACAAAAATTTCTCTCTAAAGAAGATCTTGCAACGCGAGGAAAAGTTTCACAAACGATTATGGAATACTTTGAAGAAAATGGTGTTTTGGAAGGGATGCCTGATCAAAATCAGTTATCACTTTTCTAGTTCCAAAATTTACAAAATTAAATAAATATGCTATTCTAATGGGGAAGTTCGAATAGCTAATTCGAGTGAGCAGCAATGCTCACTCTTTTTATTACGGAGGAAGAAATTTGTCAAAAGTTACTGAAATGGTTACTAAACTTGTTCAACCTTTAGCACAAGCACGAGGAGATGAACTTGTAGACGTAGAATACGTTAAAGAAAAGAACCAAAATTATCTTCGTGTTTATGTTGATCGTAGACCGGATGGGATAGATATTGAAGAGATTGCGGATCTTAGTGACATTGTTTCTGAAAAGCTAGATGAATTAGACCCAGATCCTTTTCCCGATCCTTATGTTTTAGAACTATCATCTCCAGGATTAGAACGTCCAATCAAAACTCGTTCTGATTGGGAACATGCAGTTGGGTCTTATATCCATGTGGGACTTTACCAAAAAATTGATGGCAATAAAGTAGTTGAAGGCTTCTTAAAAGAATTAAGTGATGAAGAATTAATCTTAACCGTAAAAGATAAAACTCGTACCAAAGAAGTAAAGATTCCTCGTGATACTGTAGCTAATGCCCGATTTGCGATCGAGTTTTAGAAAGGAAGAGCAAAACTTATGACTAAAGAAATGATTGATGCTTTTGCAACTTTAGAAAAAGAAAAAGGCATTAAGCAAGATGTAATTGTTGATGCAATTAAGGCTGCTTTAGTTGCAGCTTACAAGAAGAATTATAATCAAGCACAGAATGTTGAAGTCGTGTTTGATGAAAAGAAGGGTAATTTCAAAGTTAATGCAGTCAAAACTGTAGTTGATGAAGTGCAAGATGACCGAATGGAAGTAAGTCTTAGAGATGCTCTTGAAATTAATAAGGCGTATGAAGTTGGGGATGAAATTAGATTTGAAGTTACTCCAAAAGATTTTGGACGTTTAGCTGCTCAAACTGCAAAACAAGTAATTATGCAACGTTTGAGAGAAGCAGAACGCAATCACATTTATGATGAATACTCTCAATATGAGGATGAAATTATCACTGGAACTGTTGAAAGACAAGATAATCGTTTTGTTTATGTCAAAATTGGTAATGTTGAAGCTGTTATGCCACATAATGATCAACTGCCAGGGGAAAGTTATAATCCTCAAGATAAGATTAGAGTACTTGTTACAAGAGTTGGTTCAGATACCAAGGGAGCACAGATTACAGTTTCAAGAACTGCACCTGATTTAGTTAAACGTCTATTTGAGCAAGAAATTCCTGAGGTTTATGATGGAACTGTTGAGATTGTTTCTATTGCTCGTGAAGCAGGAGATCGAACTAAAATTGCTGTGAAAACTAATGATCCTGATATTGATCCGGTTGGTACTTTAGTAGGACCAAAAGGTTCACGAGTTCAAAACATTGTTAATGAACTCGGGGGAGAAAATATTGACGTTGTAAAATATGAAGAGGATCCAACCGATTTCATCGCAAATGCTCTTAACCCTGCTGAAGTTATTGCAGTTCAATTTGATGATGAAGAAGATTCAAAGAATGCTCTTGTTATTGTTCCAGATTATCAATTGTCTCTCGCAATAGGTAAAAAGGGACAAAATGTAAGATTAGCAGCAAGATTAACTGGTTATAAGATTGATATTAAGCCTGAATCTCAAGTTGAATTTGTTGAAGAAAATGGCAACTCAGAAGATGAAGAATTTGAGGAAGCTGAAGTATCTTCAACTGAAGAACCAGAAGTAGAAGATGTTGAAGTTAAATCTGAAACAATTGATGAAAATAAAGATGATGAGGAATAGGTGATTTCTTTGAAAAAAAGAAAAATCCCAATGCGTAAGGACTTACTAACGAATACAATGATGCCTAAGAAAGAATTAGTCCGCATTGTAATTGATAAAGAAAAAAATGTTTCAGTAGATCCTACCGGTAAGAAATCTGGTAGAGGTGCATATGTATCATTAATACCTGAAAAAATTGCTGAAGCTCAAAAAGACCGGGTACTTGAAAAAAGCCTTGGTGCTAAAGTACCGCCACAGTTTTATGAAGATCTTTATGCGTATGTAGATCACCAAAAGGCTAGAAAAGATTTATTTGGTGAAGATTATCGTGCAAAATAAAATTTTAAATTTATTAGGTTTAGCACAAAGAGCGGGAAAGTTAATTGTTGGTTATGATGCAATCAAACCAGCCTTATTACACCATCAAGTAAAAGTATTAATTCTTGCCACTGATCTTAGTAACAATACAAAAGATAAAATCAGTTCGATTGCTAAACATAGCAAAAATATCCTGATAATTGAACAATTTTCAAGTGAGGAAATTAAACAAGCACTTGGAAAAGAAAGAAAGTTGCTTGCAATAACCGATGCCGGCTTTAGTCAGGCAATTAAAAAAATAAGTGATAAATAAAGGAGAGTGTTTGGATGGCTAAAAAAAGAATTTATGAAGTAGCTAAAGAACTAAACATCGATAACAAAACCGTAGTTGATAAAGCGAAGGAATTGGGATTTGATGTCAAAAGTCACATGTCTTCTTTGGATGATAGCGAAGCAAACAAGCTTGTTGAAGTTTTTTCAAAAAAGAAAAAATCTGCTGATCAATCCACTTCTTCAAAAAAGACAAAAATCAAAATTTCTGTTGGTGCCATCAGACGTCCACGACATTCTGATAAAAAGAAGAATTTTTCAAATAAGAAAAATGAAAATAAGGGTCAAAATAAGCGTAAAGAAAATAAGAACCGCCAAAATACAAATCATCCAGCAGCACGTGATTTATTAAAAGAATTACATGATAAACAAAGAAAAGACTCAGTTGAATTAGATAAACAAGCAGAGCTTTCACGCCAACAATATGAGAATAAACAAAATAATAGAGGGAAGAAAGTTCAAAAAGACGAAACTGCTAAAACTAGTCTTCCAGCCGAAGGTGCAGAAGCAGTAAAAGCAAGAGTTCAAGCTTCTAAAAAGGTTACTGGTCCAAAAATTGTAAAGCTTTCACCAGCTCGTAACCAGCCAAAGAAAGAAAAGCCTAGAGCAAGAAAAGCTACACCTGCTATTCCTAGCGCTCCAATTCAAGACCAAGATCAAAAGAGAAATAATAACCGCAAAAAAGATTTTGGAAAACCAGGACGTAAACATCATGAAGTTCCAGAATATGAACGTGAACGTAGTGATCACTCTGATAAGGCAAGACGCCGTCGCAATAAGAAGAATAAACGCAATAACCAAAGTCAAGAAGTGAAAAAGCAACCTACTCAAAGAAAAGAACGTCCATTACCAGAAACTTTAGTATATGAAGAAGGAATGAACGCTCAAGATTTAGGTAAGATTCTTCACCGTGAACCAGCTGAAATCGTTAAGAAGTTGTTCATGCTTGGTGTTATGACCAATCAAAACCAATCTCTTGATAAGGATACAATTGAAATTCTTGCAGCTGAATATGGTATTGAAGCTGAAGAGAAAGTTCATGAAGATATTTCTGATATTGATACTCTTTACACAAAAGAAGTTGAAGCTTCTAAGAACTCTAAGAACCAAGTTAAGCGTCCACCTGTAGTTACAATCATGGGGCACGTTGACCATGGTAAAACCACTTTACTTGACCGTTTACGTCATACCAATGTTTCAGCGCATGAAGCGGGTGGTATCACTCAGAGTATTGGTGCTTACCAAGTAAAATTAGATGATCGCAAGATTACATTCTTAGATACTCCTGGACATGCTGCCTTTACAAACATGCGTGCTCGTGGTGCAGAAATTACTGATATTGTTGTTTTGGTAGTTGCTGCAGATGATGGTGTAATGCCACAGACTATTGAAGCAATTGATCATGCTAAAAGTGCAGGTGTGCCAATTATTGTTGCTGTTAACAAGATTGATAAGCCAGGTGCCAATCCTGATCACGTCATGGAAGAATTAATGCAACATGGTTTAGTACCTGAAGACTGGGGTGGAGATACTATTTTTGTTAAAATCTCCGCTAAAACTGGTGAAAATGTTGAAGATTTACTTCAAATGATTCTATTACAAGCTGATGTTTTGGAATTAAAGGCTGATCCAGATCAAAAAGCAATTGGTACTGTAGTTGAAGCACGTCTTGATAAAGGACGTGGCCCGGTAGCTGACTTATTAGTTCAACAAGGTACCTTGAAAGTAGGAGATCCAATTGTTATTGGTGATACTTATGGTCGTGTTCGTGTCATGACTAATGATAAAGGTCGTCGTGTTAAGGAAGCGAAACCTTCTACTCCAGTTGAAATTACTGGTTTAAACGATGTACCAGCTTCAGCTGATAAATTAGTTGTCTTTGATGATGAAAAGACAGCTAGAAGTGTTGGTGAACAACGTGCCAAGAATGCCCTTGAAAAACAACGTGAAAATGTTCAACATGTTACTTTGGATAACTTGTTTGATACTATGAAGAAAGAAAACATGAAGTCAGTCGACATTGTACTTAAGGCTGATGTGCAAGGTTCTGTTGAAGCATTGCAACAATCACTTGAAAAGATTGATGTTGAAGGTGTTCGTGTAAATATTATTCACGCTTCTGTAGGGGCTATTAATGAATCAGACGTAACTTTAGCTGCTGCTTCAAACGCATTTATCATTGGATTTAATGTACGCCCAACTGCTACTGCTAAGGCACAAGCTGAAAGTGAAGGTGTAGATATGCGTCTTTACAACATCATTTATAAGGCGATGGATGATGTTGAAGCAGCTATGAAGGGTATGCTTGAACCAACTTATGAAGAAAAAGTTACTGGTAACTTAACTGTTCGTGAAACTTGGAAAGTTTCTAAAGTTGGTACAATTGCTGGTGCCTTCGTAGATAGCGGTTATGTAACACGTGATTCTGGTATTCGTGTCATTAGAGATGGTATAGTTAAATATGATGGTAAAGTTGCTTCTCTTAAACGTTTCAAAGATGACGTTAAAGAAGTTAAGCAAGGTTTTGATTGTGGTTTAACTATTGAAAACTTCAATGATATCAAGGTCGATGACGAACTTGAAGCATATGAAATGCAAGAGGTTAAGCCTCAATAATAGGAGGCAATTATGAAACATAGAATTGGTCGTGTTGAAGGAGAAATTTTACGCGAATTAACAAAAATCTTAAGAAAAGATATTCGCGATCCACGCTTGAGTGATGTAACTATTACGGCAGTTGAATGTACTAATGATCTTTCATATGCAACTATTTATTACAGTTTGTTAACTGAAGATCCAGAAAAGGAAAAAGATGTTGCTGAAGCTTTAGATAAAGCTAAAGGTACAATGAGACACCTGTTAGGACAAACTTTAACTGTTTATAAAGTTCCAGAATTAATTTTTAAGCGTGACACTTCCGTAGCCTATGGTAGTAAAATCGACGACTTGATTCGCCAAGTAAAAAAGGCTGATCAAGAACGAGAAAATAAATAATATTAAAAGGCGTCAATCGAGTTGTTGACGTCTTTTAATTTAGGTATTAGGAGAATTTTGATGTTAAATGGTATTGTTGTACTTAATAAGGATCGAGGAATGACCAGTAGTGACTGTGTCTATAAGCTAAGAAAATTGCTTCATATTAGAAAAATTGGTCACGCAGGTACGTTGGATCCAGAAGTAAATGGAGTCTTACCGATTGCAATTGGACAGGCAACTAAATTAATTGAATTAATGCACCAAAAACCTAAAGCCTATATAGGAACAGGAAGGTTTGGTCTAGCAACTGATAGTTATGATTTAGATGGTCATGTACTTGCAACTAAAGCAGTTGAACAGCCCTTTACACGTGAAGAAATTAGTAGTGGGATGGACAGATTAACTGGTGAATTAGAGCAAGTTCCACCAATTTATTCAGCAGTGAGAGTAAATGGAATGCGTTTATATGAATATGCAAGAAAAAATATTCCTGTTGAGCGTCCAAAAAGAAAAGTTGAAGTGTTTAATTATCAGTTAACCAATGAATTAAGGTATGATAAAGAACATAAAACACAAGAATTTGATTTTGCGATTAAATGTTCTAAGGGTACTTACGTCCGATCATTAGTGAATGATCTAGGAACGCAGTTAGAAATGCCAGCTGTCATGACTAGTTTGACTAGAATCGCAAGTTCAGGTTTTAATATTAATCATGCTGTTAGTTTAGCTGATATTGAAGAAAATCTTGATCAGCCAGAAAAATGGTTACAACCAATTGATGAATTCTTCAGCGATTATCAAACGATAGATTTATCTCAAGATCAATTTAATCGCGTAAAAAATGGTGCCGCAATTAAATTAAATATTACGACTGAAAAAGTAGCATTAAGGTTTAATAATAAGATAAAAGCAATTTATAAAAAAGTAGGACAAGATTATCGTCCTGATTTAATGCTTTTAAACAACGAATAAAGAGGAATCAGAAGTGAAAGTAGTTTCAATAAAGTATCCAATTAAGGAAAAGCCAGTTAAAGATAAGATTGTTTTAGCTTTAGGTTTTTTTGATGGACTTCATCGTGGTCATCAAGCCTTAATCAAACATGCTAAAGAAATTGCAACAAAAAAAGGGTTACCTTTGGGGGTCATGACTTTTAATCGTCACCCAAAAGAAATTTATCAAAATGATAAAACTTTTGTTTATCTTAATACTCTAAAGGAAAAAGAAGAAAAGTTAGCAAAAATGAATGTTGATTATTTACTGGTAGTGGACTTTGATAAAAACTTCAGTAAATTGAAGCCACAGGAATTTATCGACAAGGTTTTGCTTAAATTAAATATTGATACTGCAGTTGTCGGTTTTGATTATACATACGGACCTAAAGATGTCGCTAATATTGAAAACTTACCTAAGTTTGTTAAAGGAAGGTTTGATATTGTGGTTGAACCAAAACATATGGATGGTGGAGAAAAAGTAGGATCAACAGTTATTCGAAATGCAATTGAAACTGGAAAAATTGAACTAGCTAATAAGCTTTTAGGTGAGCCTTACACCACTTCTGGAATAATCGTTAGAGGCTATCGACGTGGTCATCAAATTGGTTTTCCCACTGCCAACTTGCAAGTTGAAGGTGACAAGGTTATTCCAGCTGAAGGAGTTTATGCGACACGTACCTTAATTGATGGACAGTGGTATGATTCTATGACCAGTGTAGGTTATAATGATACTTTCGAAAATAAAGAATTAACTATTGAAACCCATTTGTTTGGTTTTGATGAAGAGGCTTATGGTAAGGCAATGACAATTGCTTGGTACAAGTTTATTCGGGGTAATATTAAATTTGCGGGTATTCCTGAACTGAGAGCACAGCTGGAAAAAGATCAAGCTAATATTCAGGCTTACTTTCACAATCTAGAGAAAAATAAATAAAGATTTTGAATTAAAAGATAACGAAGTGATGAGAGAATTCTTATTATTTCGTTGTTTTTTTACATTAGTTACTTAATTTTCAAATAAATTTAGCACTCTTCTTGCATTATTGCTAAAATTTGCTATCATTATAATTGTTAGCACAGCAAAAACTTGAGTGCTAATAAAGGGGCGAGAAAAATGTTGACCGAACGGCAAGAGTTAATTTTAAAAACTATTATTAAAGACTTTACGCAAATGCATGAGCCTGTTGGCTCGAAGACCGTTATGTCCCAATTACCAATAAAGGTTTCAAGTGCGACAATTCGTAATGAAATGGCAGCTCTGGAAGAAGCAGGGTTATTAGAAAAAACACACTCATCTAGTGGAAGAATTCCTTCTACAAGGGGATACCGTTATTATCTTGACCACTTAATTAATCCAGTTCAAGTTCCAAGTTCAATTTATGAAAAGATTGGCTATCAACTTAATCAACCATTTCACCAAGTTAATGAAATTGTTCAAGAAGCCGCAAAGATCTTATCTGATTTAACTGATTATACTGCTTTTGCAGCCGGTCCTGAAACGAAGGATGTTAAGATTACTGGTTTTAGGATTGTCCCAATTTCTTCTTATCAAGTAATGGCGATTTTGGTAACTGATGATGGTAACGTTAAAAATCAAGTTTACACATTACCTCATAATGCCAAGGCTGAAGAAATTGAAAAGGCAGTAGATTTAATTAATAGTCATTTAGTAGGCAAACATCTAAGTGAAATTAATTCTTCATTACTCAATGAGATTTCACATCAGTTAATTAATCGTTCATCAGCTCCGCAAGTACTTGACTTGTTGCAGGATGTAATTAAAGATGCTGCAAGTGAACAAATGTATGTTGATGGACAGATTAATTTACTTAATAACTTTGAAAGTAATGATGTTTCTCAGCTTAAATCATTGTATGAATTGATTGATCATAAAGAGGATCTTATTTCTAATTTAATTGACTTTAACCCAGAAGATATGGTTGGTAAAGGAAATTCCAAGATTCAAGTAAAGCTTGGTTCTGAACTGCCTTCCGATCTATTGAAGAATTATAGTCTATTAACTGCAGAATATAGTGTTGGTAAATATGGAAAGGGAACAATCGCCCTTTTAGGTCCAACAAATATGCCGTACTCGCAGATGATCGGTTTACTCGATTACTTTAGAGATGAGTTAGCGAAAAAGCTACTTGATTACTACGGTAGATTTAAATAGAGGAGGTTAGCTGTGAGTAAAGAAGAATTTCCACATGAAAAGGATTTAGATAAAGATACTTCATCAGCTCTAAAGGAAGATTCAAAGGCAAAGGTAGAAGATAAGCAAAAAACTACTGAGTCCGATAAATCTCACCCAGAGGATAATAATGCTAAGATTAGTGAATTAGAATTAAAGATTGATGCTTTAACTGAAAAGAATAAAGAACTTGAAGACAAGTATTTAAGAAGTGAAGCAGAAAATCAAAATATGCAAAACCGTTATTCAAAAGAGCGTGCGCAATTAATTAAATATGAATCACAAAATTTGGCAAAAGATGTTTTACCAGCAATGGACAACTTAGAACGTGCCCTAGCTGTTAAAGCAGATGATGAAGCTGCCTTACAATTGCAAAAGGGAGTGCAAATGACTCTTGATGCTTTAGTAAGAGCGATGAATGATCACGGTATTACTGAAATAAAAGCTGAGGGCGAAAAATTCGATCCTAACTTACATCAAGCAGTTCAAACGGTAGCTGCTGAGAGTGATGATCAAAAGGACCATGTAGTTCAAGTTTTACAAAAAGGATATCAATATAAAGATCGTACATTAAGACCAGCTATGGTTGTCGTAGCACAATAGCGAAAGGAAGTAATTTATATGTCAAAAGTTATTGGAATTGACTTAGGTACTACTAACTCAGCAGTTGCTGTCTTAGAAGGAAAAGAACCAAAGATTATTACTAACCCAGAAGGTAGTCGTACCACTCCTTCTGTAGTTGCTTTTAAAGATGGTGAAATTCAAGTAGGTGAAGCTGCTAAGAGACAAGCTATCACTAACCCAAACACTATCACTTCAATTAAAAGTCACATGGGTGAAGAAGGTTACAAGGTTAAGGTAGGAGATAAGGAATATACTCCTCAAGAGATTTCTGCTATGATCTTGCAATACATTAAGAAGTTCTCAGAAGATTATCTTGGTGAAGAAGTAACTGATGCTGTTATTACTGTACCTGCTTACTTTAATGATGCTCAAAGACAAGCTACTAAGGATGCTGGTAAAATTGCTGGCTTAAATGTACAAAGAATTATTAATGAACCTACTGCTAGTTCACTTGCTTATGGTTTAGATAAAGATGATGCTGATGAAAAAATCTTAGTTTATGACCTTGGTGGAGGTACTTTTGATGTTTCTGTCCTTGAATTAGGGGATGGTGTTTTCCAAGTACTTTCAACTAATGGTGATACTCACCTAGGTGGGGATGACTTTGATAAGAAGATCATGGATTGGTTAATCGAAAACTTTAAAGCAGATAATGGAATTGACCTTTCTAAAGATAAGATGGCTTTACAACGTTTGAAAGATGCCGCTGAAAAAGCTAAGAAAGACCTATCAGGTGTATCTTCAACTCACATTTCACTTCCATTCATTTCTGCTGGCGAAGCTGGTCCACTTCACTTAGAAGTAGACTTAACTCGTGCTAAGTTTGATGAATTAACTAATGATTTAGTTGAAAAAACTAAGATTCCGTTTGATAATGCCTTGAAAGATGCTGGTTTATCAGTTGGTGATATTGATAAGGTTATCTTAAATGGTGGTTCAACTCGTATTCCAGCTGTTCAAGAAGCTGTTAAGAAGTGGGCTGGCAAGGAACCTGATCACTCAATCAACCCTGATGAAGCTGTTGCTCTTGGTGCTGCAATTCAAGGTGGGGTTATCTCTGGTGACGTTAAGGACGTTGTTTTACTTGATGTTACTCCATTGTCATTAGGTATTGAAACAATGGGTGGCGTCTTCACTAAGTTAATTGATAGAAACACTACTATTCCAACTTCAAAGAGCCAAATTTTCTCAACTGCTGCTGATAATCAACCAGCTGTAGATGTTCATGTTTTACAAGGTGAACGTCCAATGGCAGCTGATGATAAGACACTTGGACGCTTTGAATTAACTGATATTCCACCAGCACCACGTGGTGTGCCACAAATTCAAGTTACTTTCGATATCGACAAGAACGGTATTGTAAATGTTTCTGCAAAGGATATGGGAACTGGTAAGGAACAAAAGATTACTATTAAGTCTTCATCTGGTTTATCTGACGAAGAAATCAAGCGTATGCAAAAAGAAGCTGAAGAACACGCTGAAGAAGATAACAAGAAGAAGGAAGAAGTTGACTTACGTAATGAAGTTGACCAATTAATCTTCACTACCGAAAAGACTTTGAAGGAAGTTGATGGCAAGGTTCCTGAAGACGAAATTAAGAAGGTTAAGGATGCCTTAGAAGATTTGAAGAAGGCTCAAAAGGATAATAACCTTGAAGAAATGAAAGCTAAGAAAGATGCTTTATCTAAAGTTGCTCAAGACTTAGCAGTTAAGCTTTACCAACAAAATGGTGGGGCACAAGGAGCTGGAGGCCAAGCAGGTCCAAACCCACAAGGTGATCAACCAAACGACAACTCAAATGGTAACGACGGCCCAACAGTTGATGATGATTTCCACAAGGTGGACCCTGAAAAGTAATATAGGTATAATATAAATACCATTAAGAAAAGAACTGCACCCTGTAGTTCTTTTCTTTTATAAATTAAAGGAGTTTATTGATGGCACAACGTGATTATTATGAAGTGCTGGGTGTAAGCAAGAATGCAACTGATAAAGAGATTAGTTCAGCTTATCGTAAACTAGCTAAAAAATATCACCCAGACATCAACCATGAACCTGGTGCTGAAGAAAAATATAAAGAAGTAAATGAAGCTTATGAAGTTCTTCATGACAAGCAAAAACGTGCTCAATATGATCAATTTGGCCAAGCTGGTGTAAACGGCCAAGGCGGTTTTGGCGGTCAAGGTGGCTTTGGTAATGCCGGTCAAGGATTTGGCGGTTTCGGTGATTTTGGTGATATCTTTAGTGATCTTTTTGGTGGCGGTCGCAGTCGTCGAGTTGATCCTACTGCACCACAAAAGGGTCAAGATTTAGATTATACTTTAGATCTTGATTTTATGGATGCAATCAAAGGTAAGAAGACCCAAGTTTCTTACAACCGTAATGAAGTATGTGCTACTTGTCATGGAAGTGGACCGGCTAAAGGTACACATCCAATTACTTGTGATCAGTGTCACGGCTCTGGTGTGGTCATGAAGACACGCCAAACACCATTTGGTATGATGCAGCAACAAGCTGTTTGTGATAAGTGTAATGGACGCGGTCAAATTATTGAGCACCCATGCCCAACTTGTCATGGTGAAGGAACAGTTGAAAAGAAGCATACTGTTCAAATTGATGTACCAGCAGGAATTGATAATGGTCAACAAATGCGTAAAAATGGCGATGGAGAAGCCGGTAAAAATGGTGGACCATACGGAGACTTATTCATTGTCTTTAGAGTAAAACCAAGTAAGAAATTTACTCGTCGAGGTACTACAATTTATTCTGATGTCCCAATTTCATTTGCACAGGCAGCTTTGGGTGACCAAATCCAAGTTGATACTGTTGATGGGAAAGTAGCACTTAAGATCCCTGCAGGCACTCAACCAAATACCCACTTCAAATTACGCGGAGAAGGGGTACCAAAATTAAATGGTAGTGGTCGTGGTGATCAAGAAGTAACTGTGACTATTCAAATTCCTAAGAAGATTAATGATAAGCAAAAGCAAGCTTTAGTTGATTATGTTAAGGCAGGTGGAGGAAATATTTCTCCGCAAGAAAAAGGCTTTTTTGAGAGAATGAAGGATAAGTTTGATCTTCATTAATACGTAATTTTTATAAAGTTAAAAAGAATAGGAGAAATTTTCCTATTCTTTTTCTTTTGTTTTGGCCCTTTGCTATAATTAAATAGGTGAAAAAGGCGAATTTATGGATATTAAAAAATTAAAAGATTACCAAAAACATATTAGAAACTTTTCAATTGTAGCGCACATTGACCACGGTAAGTCTACAATTGCCGACCGAATTTTAGAGTTAACTGATACTGTCTCAAAAAGACAATTAAAAGAACAATTACTTGATGATATGCCATTAGAGCGTCAACGTGGAATTACGATTAAGTTGAACTCTGTGCAAGTAAAATACCATGCTAAAAATGGTGAAGATTATATTTTTCACTTAATTGATACTCCAGGACACGTGGACTTTTCATATGAAGTGTCTCGTTCTTTGGCTGCTTGTGAGGGTGCTCTTTTAGTAGTTGATGCCACTCAAGGAGTGCAAGCACAGACTTTAGCCAATACTTATTTAGCGATTGATGATGATTTGGAAATTCTGCCCGTTATCAATAAGATTGACTTACCTTCTGCAGATCCAGAAATGTGTAAGGGTGAAATTGAAGAAATGATCGGTTTAGATGCTGAAGATGCAGTTGAAGTATCAGGGAAAACTGGTCAAGGAATTCCAGAATTACTTGAAAGAATTGTTCAAGATATTCCTGCACCAGAAGGTGACATTGAAGCTCCGCTTAAGGCCTTGATTTTTGATTCAAAATATGACGATTACCGTGGTGTTGTTTTAGCAGTTCGAATTGAAGAAGGTACCGTTAAACCTGGTGATAAGATTAGAATTATGAATACTGGGAAGGACTTTGAAGTTACTGAAGTAGGTGTTTCTAGTCCTAACCCTGTCAAAAAAGATATGCTTATTGCTGGAGATGTAGGATATATTACAGCCAATATTAAATCTGTTCGTGAAACTCGAGTAGGTGATACCATTACTAGTGCACAAAATCCTACTCCAGAACCATTGCCAGGTTATCGTCAAATTCCACCAATGGTTTATTCCGGAATGTATCCAGTTGATAATCAAAAGTATGATGATTTAAAAGAAGCACTTCAAAAATTACAATTAAATGATGCTGCTCTTGAATTTGAACCTGAAACTTCCCAAGCTCTTGGTTTTGGTTTCCGTTGTGGTTTTTTAGGCTTACTTCATATGGACGTAGTCCAAGAGAGACTAGAGCAAGAATTCGGGATTGATTTAATCATGACCGCACCAAGTGTAGACTATCACGCGATTATGAATGATGGCTCAACTAAGTTGATTGATAACCCGGCTGATTTACCTGAAGCAGGTGAATATAAAGAAGTTCAGGAACCTTATGTTAAGGCTGAAATTATGGTTCCCGATGATTTTGTGGGACCAGTAATGGAATTATGCCAACGTAAACGCGGAGAATTTATCACGATGGACTACATGGATAAATACCGGGTAAATGTTAAATATAATATGCCACTGGCAGAAATAATTTTTGACTTCTTTGATGATCTCAAATCTTCAACTAAAGGTTATGCTTCTCTTGATTATGAGATCACCGGCTATCGTGCCACTAATTTGGTTAAGATTGACATGCTTCTCAACAAGGAGCCAATTGATGCTTTAAGTTTTATTGCTCACCGTGATGAAGCACAAGTTCGTGCACGGCAAATGACTACTTTACTTAAGAAGTTAATTCCACGTCAGAACTTTGAAGTTGATATTCAAGGTGCAATTGGAGCTAAGATTATTTCTCGTGCTACTATTAAGCCTTATCGTAAGGATGTTACTTGGAAAATCCACACCGGGGATCCTGATCGTCGGGCTAAGTTACTTGAAAAACAACGTCGTGGTAAGAAACGAATGAAGGCTGTTGGTAAAGTAGAAGTGCCACAAGATGCATTTATGGCTGTATTGCAAATGAATGATGAAGATATCAAAGGTAAATAAGTTGACTTAAAAGCTTGAAATTACAATATTTTGGTTGATCATCTGTGGTTTCTACATAAAATCTAAGTAAATTAAGTATACTTTTATCTTAAGGAAAAAGAATAATGAGTGAAAATAATAAAAAGAAGACACCAAAAAAAGTTATCTGGTTAAGGATTGCTGCGGTAATCTTATTGATTATTGGTTTGGGCATGATTTTTAATGCACAAATTCGAGATTACATGGTAACTCAAAATCAAACCAGTGCTCTTAAAAAATTAGATCGTAGCACGATTGAAAAGAATGAAAAGAAAAAGGGGATGTTTGATTACTCCAAAGTTCAAGAAATTGACTTTAGTCAAGTAACAAAATCTCGGGTCAATAATACTGCCGATGCAATTGGTGCACTAGCCGTTCCAGCTGTTAAAATGTATCTTCCAATAATGAAAGGCTTGAGTAATGATGCCATGTCCACTGGTGGAGGTACTATGCGTGCTGACCAAGTTATGGGTAAAGGAAATTATCCCTTAGCAGGACACTATATGACAGCTAAAGGAGTTCTATTTTCACCATTAGAAAGTGCAAAAGTTGGAGAAAAGGTTTATTTAACTGATCTTAAAAAGATTTATGTTTATAAAATCTATATGAAGAAAAAAGTTGATCCTACTGCAGTTTGGCTTGTAAATAATACTAAGCAAAATATTGTTACCTTAATAACTTGTGCTGACGGTGGTGTTAATCGTTGGGCCGTTAGAGGTAATCTGATTAAGACTGAAAAAGCAACCGATAAAAATTTACAGGTATTTAAATTAAAGTAAAATTTTTAGCTTAATTATCAATGAGAATGATAATTAAGCTATTTTTGTAGTTTGAGAACCATTGCTTAGAAAGTTTTTTCCTAATATAATAGTTAATATCTGTTAAAAAATTATTTATTACTTAGAACTTGAAGTGTTTAAATTATGAAATGGAAACAAAGAGAAGCTAATCCCTTAGCGGAAGAACTAATTGATGAATTTCAACTTAGCCCCATCCAGGCTAAGTTGTTTTCATTAAGGGAGATTAATACTGCTGAAAAATTAGAAAAATGGTTTAATGCTTCCGAATATGACTTAGCTGATCCATATTTGATGCATGATATGGATAAGGCAATTGAAAGAATCAATCAGGCAATCGATAATGGCGAAAAAATTACAATCTATGGTGATTATGATGCTGATGGAATCACTTCAACTACCATTATGGTTGAAACCTTATCTATTTTAGGTGCAGATGTGCACTATTTTATTCCGGATCGTTTTAAAGATGGTTATGGTCCCAACCTTAATCGTTATAAAGAACTAGTTGAAAATGGGACTGATTTAATTATTACAGTAGATAATGGTGTGACTGGTGTGGAAGAAGTAGAATACGCTAAAAAGCATGGTGTAGACACGATTATAACTGATCATCATACCGTTCAAAGTGAAGTTCCGGATGCTTATGCAATTGTTCATTGTAATTATCCAGGACAAAAATATCCTTTTGATGATTATTGCGGAGCAGGAGTTGCTTATACAATTTGTCGTGCCCTGATGGATGACTCAATGAGTGAAATGCTCGAGTTAGCGATGATTGGTACTATTGGGGATATGGTAAAAGTAACTGGGGAAGGTCATATCATTGTTAAACGTGGTTTAGAAATGATTAATCAAAGTGAACGACCAGGATTGCGTGCCTTAATCAAGTTATCAGGTCTTAATCTAGGACAAATTACTGCAACTGATATTGGATTTAATATTGCTCCGCGTCTAAATGCGGTTGGTCGTTTAGCAAATGCTGAATTAGCAGTGCAATTACTTTTAACTGATGATGAAGAACAGGCTCAAAAAATTGCCCAGCAAATCGAAGATTTAAATGAGAAACGAAAAGAGTTAACTAACGAAGTCTTTCAAGCTTGCTTACAAGAAGTTAAAGAAAAAGGTTGGCAACATGCTAATACATTAGTGATCTATCATCCAGATTTCCACGAAGGTGTCTTGGGCTTAGTAGCTAATAAAGTGGTAGAAGCATTGCACAAACCGACAATTGTTCTTACGAAAAATGAATTAGATGAAGTCAAAGGATCAGGCAGATCAGTTGAAGGATTCAATCTTTTTGATGCTTTAGAACCACTTAATGGAGATCTATTAACAAAGTTTGGTGGTCATGATTTTGCCTGTGGACTTTCGCTTGAAGAGGAAAATATTTCCAAGCTTAGAAAAACTTTTGAAGAAAATTATCATGTAAGTGATAATTTAGAAGTTAAAGAGTACGATATGGAATTGCCAATGTCTGAGCTGAAGCCTGAATTAATGAATCAAATTAATTTAGTGGGACCTTTTGGTACCGGTAATCCTGAACCTATTTTTACAATCACAGAACCCCAAATTTCTCATTTCTTTAAGATGGGCAAGGAGAAAAATCATGTTAAATTTATAGCAAGTAAAGATGGAGGTAAGTTAGAAGTTGTTGGTTTCAACAAAGCTTATCTAAATTCTAATCTGCTATCCTTTATTAAGACCTTATATGTTACTTTATCTTTGAATCAATGGCGCAATAAGGTTAATTTGCAAGGGATGATTGACGATATTAGTTATGGAGCACCTACTCTCGCAGTACCAAGTAAGGTAATTGATTTACGTCAAGAAAATTACATTATGGGTTTTGCGGATCGTTATTTATTATTTGATAAAAAACTAATTCCTTGGGTTGAAAATGGTTTAGGAATTAGTAAAGATCATATTAGTTTAGTAAAAGACTATAATTTGAGTGATGAAACAGCGGTCCTCTTAGATACACCAAGAAATAAAAATGAATTAGATCAGGCCTTAAGCAATAGTTATCAGCAGCTTTATTTGCGATTTATTTTAGATGAATTGCCAGTTCAAAGTATTCCAAGTAAAGATGCTTTTGGTACAATTTTAAAATATATTTATGCGCATCCAAATTTGAGTTTGAATGATTACCAAGAAGCAGCACCTTATTTAGGTTTAGACTATGATAGTATTTTGTTTATCTTAAGGGTATTCTTTGAATTGAAGTTTGTCTCTTATCAAGATGGGAGAATTATTGCTGAGAAAAATCCTGAAAAGAAGCCTTTAACTACTTCTAATTATTTAAAGGGAATTAATGCGCAGATTAAATTCACTCAGCAGTTACGGCATATGCCAAGTGAACAGTTAATAAATTATGTTAAGAAACTAATGCAATAATTTATATTTTATTAAAAATAGGTCTGAGAGTGCTTTTTACCTATATTTCTGGTAAAATAAAGCAGTCAAAGACTTATTATAATTTTAAAGTCAAAGGAGAGGTCAGCTTTATATGTCAGTTGATTTTAAGAAGTACATTGCCAGCGTTCAAAATTTTCCTAATGAAGGAATTGTTTTTCGTGATATAACTCCAATTTTGCAAGATGGTAAGTTATATCGTGCTGCTACTCATGAGTTAGCAGAATATGCTAAAAGCCGCGGAGCAGAAGTTATTGTTGGACCAGAAGCACGTGGATTTATCGTGGGCTGTCCTGTAGCAACTGAATTAGGTGTTGGTTTTATTCCGGCTCGTAAACCTGGTAAATTACCTCGAGAAACTGAAAAAGCTTCTTATGATTTGGAATATGGCTCTAATTCGCTTGAAATGCATAAGGACGCTATTAAACCTGGTCAAAAAGTAGTTATTTGTGATGACTTAATGGCAACCGCTGGTACTTTGCATGCAACTAAAGAATTAGTTGAAAGAATGGGTGGCGAAGTTGTTGGTGCAGCCTTTTACATTGAACTTCCAGATTTGAAGGGAAGAGAAAAGTTCCCAGACACTGATATCTTCAGTCTAGTTCAAATGGAAGGCGCTTAGTTTTAAATAAAATTGATTGTAAGTACTGCTAGTCGCGATGGGATTAGCAGTATTTTTTTGAGGCTTATTAATTGAAAAGTTAATTCTTCTTAACTATAGTTACTAGTAGTTAGGAGGGATTTATTATGAAAAGAATCATTTATTCAGGTACCATTTTGTTAGGTTTAATTGCTACTACTTGTGGTGTTTACTCATGGCATATGGATATTATTCATACTTATAAAGCTAATAAAAAAGCAACGAGTAGTAAATAAAAAGCTTTCGGAATTATCCGAAAGCTTTTTTTAATAAATACTATCCTTTAGTAAATAAAGAAATAAAATTAAAATTGAGGTCTTAGAATTTGAATTGAAAAAAATTTTAATTTATAAATAAAATGTAGAGAATTTTAGGAGGGATAACATGTCTGAAGATTTATTAAACCGTACTGGTGCTAATATCTTGGTAGAAGCACTTCAAAAAAACGGTGTTAAAAATGTATATGGTATTGTTGGTATTCCCGTAACTGATTTAGCTCGTCTAATGGAATTACGTGGAATGAAATATTACGGATTTAGAAGAGAAGATTCAGCTGTTGATGCTGCAGCAGGTGCAGGTTTCTTAAATAAACAACCGGGTGTTGCCTTAACAGTTTCTGCTCCAGGATTTTTAAATGGATTAACTGCTTTAGCACAAGCTACAAAGAACTGTTTCCCATTAATTATGATTTCTGGTTCTTCAGAACGTCATATTATTGATCTTTCACAGGGTGATTATGAAGGATTAGACCAATATAATGCTGCTAAGCCATTTTGTAAGAAGGCTTACCGTGTAGATCGCGCTGAAGATGTTGGCTTAGCAGTAGCTCGTGCAGTAAGAACTGCAGTATCTGGTCGTCCAGGTGGTGTTTACTTAGACTTACCAGCAGATACAATTACCCAATTGAATAATGCAACTGATCAAGTAGACCAAGGAATCTTTGCTCCTGTTGATCCCGCTCCAGCACAAGAGCCTAGTGATCAAGCTATTCAAAGAGCAGTTGATCTAATTAAGTCAGCTAAGAAGCCTTTGATGATTATCGGTAAGGGCGCTGCTTATGATCGCAGTGAAAAGCAATTACAAGAATTAGTTGATGCCACTGATATTCCATTCTTACCAATGTCAATGGCTAAAGGTGTTATCCCTGATGATGACAAACATTCAGCCGCTGCAGCTCGTTCACTTTCATTAAAGAATGCGGATGTTGTTATTTTAGTTGGAGCACGTTTGAACTGGATGCTTTCATATGGTGATGCTCCACAATTCAATCCAGATGCAAAATTCATTCAATTAGATATTGATGCAACACAATTTGATTCTTCACAAAAAATTGATGCGCCACTTCAAGGTGACTTACAATCTATTTTGAATAAGTTAGTTCCAGCCTTGAAAGCAACTAATTACAAAGTAGATTCTGCTTGGCTTGATGCAATTGCTGCTGATACTACTAAAAATGATGAAAAATTTGCACAAAGAATTGAAAAAGGTAAGACAAAACCTGAGTTTGGTTTCTATGCAGCAATTGATCCAATTAAGGAATACTTCCAAGAACATCCTGAAACTTACTTAGTAAGTGAAGGTGCCAACACTTTGGACATTGGTCGTGACATGATTGGTATGCAATTACCACGTCACCGTCTTGACACTGGTACTTGGGGTGTCATGGGTGTCGGCATGGGTTATGCAATTGCGACTGCTGTTGAAACTGGTAAACCAGTTGTTGCCCTTGAAGGTGATAGTGCTTTTGGTTTTGATGGTATGGAAATTGAAACCATTTGTCGTTACCACTTACCAATTACTATTGTCATTCTTAATAATGGTGGTATTTATAATGGTATTGATAAAGTTGTCCCTGATCAACCTGGTCCAACTCAACTTGATCCAACTGCTCACTATGATTTACTTGCTAAAGCATTTGGCGGAGATAATTACTTCGTAACTAACTACGAAGAAATGAAGGATACCTTTGCTAAGGCCGTTGCTTCAGGTAAACCAAATATTATTAACGTTCAATTAGACCCAGCCATGGGTAAAGAATCTGGTCACATTGGTAACCTTAACCCTAAGTTGAATCTTGAACCACTTGAAGAAAAAGAAAGTGTAGATAAAAATGACTAAAGAACCAAATAACAAAAATATTGAAAACGAAACTAACGAATATGCACCATTAAAAGGTATTAAAGTTGTTGACTGGACTCAAGTTCAATCAGGTCCATCATGTACACAATTATTAGCATGGCTTGGTGCCGATGTTATTAAGATTGAACGTACTAACACTGGTGACCCAACTAGAAATGAATTGCTTGATATTGCTGATTCTTGGAGTGTTTACTTCTTACAATTAAATGCCAACAAGAAATCTTTGACTTTGGACATTAAAGCACCAGAAGGTAAGAAGATTATGTACGATCTTTTGAAAGATGCTGATGTCTTTGTTGAAAACATTAAACCAGGAGCTGCTGAAAAAGCTGGTTATGGCTGGGATACGCTTCACAAGTTAAACCCAAGATTAATTTATGCTTCATTAAAAGGATTCAACCAAGGTTCTCGTTTTGCTAATGTTAAAGCCTTTGAACCAGTTGCTCAATCAGCTGGTGGTTCAGCAACTGCTACTGGTTGGAACGAAGGTAAATACAATGTTCCTACGCAATCTGCAGCTGCTTTAGGTGACTCAAACTCAGGGATGCACTTAACGATTGGTATTTTAGCAGCCTTACTTCAACGTGAACACACTGGTGAAGGTACTTTTGTTTACCAATCAATGCAAGATGCAGTTTTGAACTTAACTCGTATCAAGTTACGTGACCAAATTATGCTTGATAACTTAGGTGCACTTCCTCACTATGCTGTATATCCAAACTTTAAGTGGGGTAAAGCAATTCCACGTGCAGAAAATACTGAAGGTGGTCAAGTTATTGGTTGGACTTATAAGGCTAAAGGTTGGGAAACTGATCCAAACGCTTACGTTTATATTGTTGTTCAAAACAGTAACAAGAGTTGGGAAACTATTGCTAATACAATGGGTCACCCAGAATGGGCAACTGATCCAAGATTTAGAGATTGGGAACACCGTCAATTACACAAGCAAGAATTATATCCATTAATTGAATCTTACACTAAGAATTATGACAAGTTTGAATTAACTGAGAAGTTGGGAGCTGTTGGTATTCCTGTTGGGCCGGTTCTTGATTGGCACGAATTAGAAAATGATCCTGACTTAAACTCAGATGGAACTATTGTTACTATTGATCAAGGTGGAAACCGTGGTAAATTCAAGACTATTGGGATGCCATTTACTTTAGCTAACTACAAGCCAGTTTATAGTGCTGCACCAAACTTAGGTGAAAACAATAAGGAAATTTTGTCTTCACTTGGTTATGATCCAGATCAAATTGATGAATTGGTTGAAAAGGGCGTTATTTCTAAAGAAAAAGCTCCATCTAACCCAAGAACTCAAGTTATTAAGGGTGAAGAATAAGATTATTACTTTTAATAAAGATAAAATAGATCTAAACATTGGTTTAGGTCTATTTTTTGCTATGATGATATGAACATTAGATTGGTCAGAGGAGTAATTTTTATGAAAAATGATTATCAAATTAAAAGAGTGAGAGAAAACCAGGTCCAAGAATTACAGACTATTTCTCGTTTAACTTTTACGCAAACTTTTGGTGCTGATAATAGTGAAGCCGATTTAAATAAATATCTTGATGAAGCTTACGGTAAAGATAAATTAGTTAAAGAGCTAGAGAATCCAAATAGTGAGTTTTACTTTATTTTAGTAGATAAAGAAGTTGCTGGATATTTAAAGGTTAATGAATTTGATGCTCAAACAGAAAAAGTTGATGAAGCAGCGTTAGAAATTGAAAGAATTTATTTAGATAATAAATTTCAACATCGTGGTTTAGGTTTGGCTTTAATTCAATTAGCTGAAAAAATTGCTCACGATAAGAATAAAAAGAAAATTTGGCTAGGGGTTTGGGAAAAGAACTATCATGCCCAAAAGTTTTATGAAAAAGATGGTTTTAAGAGATTTAGTGAACATACTTTTGTAGTAGGAAATGACAAGCAGACTGACTATATCTTAGTAAAACCTTTGGACTAAAAAAAATGCAGTGCTTAAACGCACTGCATTTTCACATGTCTAATTTATAAAATTGGGGCAAGCAATCTTGAGAAGTATTCTTTGAACTTGTGCCAACGTGATTGTTTGTCAAAGTACTCGTTGGTTAAAAGAGTAGATTCAAGAATATCATTTTCAAAGATTTGTTTTAGCTTAGTGTTCAAAGCTTCATCAAAACAAATAGCATTTGCTTCAAAGTTTAATTGATAACTTCTAAAATCTTGGTTGGCAGAACCAACAGAAGCAATATTAGAACCACTGACCATGGTTTTAGCATGAATAAAGCCGTTGTTATATTTATAAACTTTAACACCATTGCGGGTCAGATACTTAGCATAGTATTCTGAAGCGCGGTAAACAAAAGCATGGTCGGGCATACATGGTATCATTACTCTAACATCAACCCCACTTTTAGCTGCAATAATTAAAGCTTCTAAAATTGGATCTCCTGGAATTAGGTAAGGAGTTTGAATGTAGACGTATTCTTTTGATTGGGCAATGATTTCTTCATAAGCTCGACGTAAGGCAAAATTTTGACTATCTGGACCAGAAGAAACAATTTGCATTGGAACTAAGTTCGGATCATCAGTTGGTTCCGCTAAAGTGAAAGTATCTAGTTCTTTTTCTAAATCAAATTTAGGTAGTTTAGATTTACGACAGCTGGTGTTCCAATCCATTGCAAATCTTACTTCCATCATTACTGCCGCTTGACCAACTACTCGCAAATGAGTATCGCGCCAGTGACCAAATTTTTTACTTTTATCAACGTATTGGTCACCGATATTAAAACCACCGATGTAACCAATCTTGTGGTCAATAATTACAAGTTTACGGTGTAAATGATAGTTGAATCGTGGGGAGGTAAAAAATTTATTACCTGCACTTGACATAAAAGGTTGAGCTTCACCATTGTATTTTCTTAAAGTATCAAAGAATTTTGGCTTAGTACCACGAGAACCACTTGCATCATAGAGTACGCGTACTTTTACGCCACGTTTTGCGGCAGCGACTAATGCGGCTAAAACACGGTTACCTAATTCATCGTCATAAAAAGTGTAAAATTCAATATCAACCGTCTTTTGAGCTTGATTAATTTTTTCAATAATATTATCAAATAGATTCTCACCATTAATAAAAGTTTGAACTTGATTATTAAAAGTTAAAATTGCACTATCATTAGCCAAGTTGAGCTCTACTAAGCGTCTAGTTCTTCTACTACTTTCGGCTTCAGGTAGTAGATGATGTTTACGTAAAAGTGCTTGTTGACGCTTTAAAAAGTGATCACGAAATTCTTTTTGTTCACTTTGTAGACTAAAGATATCGTCATGCGATAATTGACGTCCAGTAAAGAGGTAGAGAATAAAGCCAACATAGGGGAAAAGAATTAAAACTAAGAGCCAAGCCCATGTTGAAGCAATATCTCGCTGACTTCTAAAGACTGTCCAAATTGCAAAGGCGTTATTGATTAGCCACAAAACTTCAATTGTTCGTCTAATAATGTCCCAAGTTAATACCATAAAAGGCTCCTTTTTAAATTTGATATGTTAACTTATTTATTCTAGCATAAATTGTTATTGAATGAATTTTAAGTTAAGTTATTGGGAAAGGTATAAATAAAAAAGGGGGGATGAAAGAGATGATAAGTTACGTGTGGGCTGAAGATGAGGCCACAAATATTGGTTATCATGGTAAGCTACCTTGGCATCTGCCGGCTGATTTACATCATTTTCGTAACTTAACTATTAATCATCCTATAATAATGGGCAGAAAAACTTTTGCTAGTTTGCCAGGAGTTTTGCCGGGAAGATTACATGTGGTTTTAAGTCATGATGATAATTTTAGAAAAAAGTATTATACCAATAAAAATGTTTTGGTATTCAATCAAATTTCGGATTTAAAGACGTGGATTAAGGATCAAGAGCAAGAAATATGTGTGATTGGTGGCAATAGCTTATTTGAACTTTTTAAAGAGGACGTCAAGATTTTACATAGAACAATAATTCATGAGAAGTTCAAAGGGGATGTCCAAATGCCAAGGCTAAATTATAGTAAGTTTCATTTAATTAATGAGGAAAATTATTTACCAGATAATGAAAATAAGTATGCTTATTCTTTTTTAGATTATCAACGTAAGTAAAAAGCTAGTATATTGTTATAAACGCAATATACTAGCTTTTTAAATTGTTCTAAATTATTTATTTTTCATAATTGGTTGATAAATTAAATCAATAATAATTGCAGCAATAAGGGCAACTAAAATTGTAATACCCAAGTTTGACAAATTAATTTGAGTCATTGCTAGTCCAAAAAGTGCTAAAGCAAAAGTAATTACTACATCGGCGATTTGCACACTATAAACTAAACGTGATGGGGCAGATTGCCAGAAGTATTTTTTAGTACGAGTAATTAAGACTAAGAACATAGCACTTAGAACGAGGTAAACGTAAACCATTGTTGATACGACTCCATGAGCAACTCCGTGAGCGTTTAAGTACCAAACAAAACCAAATCCGATAATGGTCCAACCAGCGGCAAGTGAAAAAGCAATCTTAGCTAATTTTGCCATATTCCAACTTTCAGGCTTATAAGTTACATGAGCATTATCAGTTCCGATCATCATAGTAACCATGTTATTCATAATGGTATAAATAACCATTGCGTTTAAAGCCATAGGGATATAGTTAAAGATAAGGTAGGCAAAAGTTAAAAGCATGGTTAATTCAGCGGTACGAGCTAGTTTTGTTAAGGACCAGGTAGTCATTCGTTGGTAAACACGGTGTCCAGCATCAAGAATATTAACAATTGGGGTAAGACCATCATCAAGTAGAACCATCTTTCCACTCTTTTTAGCCATATCAGCCGCATTAGCAACCGCAATTCCAACTTCAGCTTGTTTAAGGGCAGGAGCATCATTAACACCATCTCCTGTCATTCCGACGATATAACCATCTTTTTGGAAAATTTTAACCATTCTTAATTTGTCTTCAGGTAAAACATCGGCAATTCCAGCTAAGTCATTAACGTCTGTCTGATCATTGAAATCTTTAATAGAAATAACTTTTCCTTTTAAACCTACTTCTTTGGCAACAGCAGCTGCAGTTCGTTGATTATCACCAGTTAACATAATTGGTTTAATACCGCGGCGTTTTAATTCTTCTAAAGCTGCCCTTGAGTCTGAACGAACCTTGTCTTGTAAAATGAAAACACCAGCCAACTTATTATTAATTAAAGCGGCAACTGAACGTCCTGCACCAAAGTCAATGTCCTTAGCTTCTTGATCAGCATTTTTATCAATTAAAGATAATTGCTTAAATGAACCAAGCTTGACATTATAGCCGTCAACTTCAGCCATTGAATAACCAGTGTTAGAGGTAAAAGGGGTAAATTTAGTAGGTGTTAAAGCTTTGATATCTTTTTCTGCAAGATAGTCATCAATTGCTGTATCAATGATGCTTGGACTGCGTTTATCAGTTGCAGCTCCGATTAAAGCTAAAACTTTGTTATTATCAAGATTAGAGAAATTTGTCCAAGATGAAACTGCAGTTTTATTTTCGGTTATTGTACCAGTTTTATCTAATAAAAGAAGATTTAAATTAGCTGCATCTTGAATACCAGTTAAGTCAGAAGTTAGAACTCCTTCTTTACTTAAACGTGTAGCTTCAAAAGAGTTAGAAAGGGCAAAAGTTGAAGGCATAGCAACAGGAATTGAAGCAATAAACATCATGGCTAAGAATGGCAACATTTCAATGACGTTTTGACCACGAATTAAAGCTGCAATGATTAAGATTAAAGTTAAAACCCCATCTAAAAGACAAAGATAGTAAATAATCTTGGTTAATAATTGTTGTAAGTGTCCCGGAGCAGCAGAATTGTTAATCAAGTTAATGGTTTTACCCGAACGTGAGTTACTACCAGTTGCAGTAACATATGCAAGTGTATCCCCGCTTACAACAGTTGTACCCGCATATGCAGTATCACCAACTTTTTTGTTAACTTCTTTTGATTCACCGGTAATAGATGATTCATCAACTGCGATTGACCCTTCAGCAATTTTAACGTCAGCTGCTAAAACATCGCCTCGCTTTAAACTAATTAAATCACCAACGGCTAAGTATTTTGAATTAACTTTTTTCCATTTACCATTGCGCTTAACTGCAACAGTAGGGGTTAATTCATGAGAAATTGTGTTTAATACTCGACGTGATTTTTTCTTTTGTGTTGCTCCATTAAATGCGGCAAAGAGTAGCATTAATAAAACAAATAAAGATTGAATCCATTTACCCAGAATACATTCCAAAATTAGGGCTGCTTCTAAGATCCAAGCAGATAAGTTCCATAATTTTGCCATAAATTCTTTAAAGAAATTAAATTCTGGTTCAGGAACTTCATTTAGACCATCTTTTTTTAGACGGGTATCAGCTTCAGCTTGAGTTAAGCCCTGAAGTTCTTTTTCTTCCATAAATATACCTCCTAGAATTATGTCTTGTACCAGTTTAGCGCATTTTTTTGCAATAGGGTATAAAAATTCATAATCTATCTAAGATTGACATTGAACTTAATTTTAGATAAATTTAAATAGCTTAAAAAATTTCGGTTATTTACGGAGGTAAAAATGAAATTAAAGATTAATACTTGGACAGGTATTTTGGATATTGTAAATTGTGTATTATTTGCTGTATCTTGGTTTGTAATTTTTGGAACAGCATTTTCCGATACAATGAATCATGGAAATGCTACAACCCCAACAGCAGTTTTCTTTTACGCAATGGCTTGGGCTGGAGTAGCTTTGAATATAGTTGCTCTTGTAAGATCCAAAAAAGTTGGTATTTCAATTACGGGACCTGTGTTAGGAATTATAGGTAGTGCTTTATTTGGGGTAACAGCTTTGCTTGCTTTTCCTGCACTAGTTGTTTTAATCATTGCTGCAGTATTTACAATGATGCAACGTCCGGCAAAGAAAAATAATAATCCTACTCAAGAAAATTAATATTGAGAATTGAATATTAGTAAGAAAAACGATTAAGAGCCTTTTATCAGGTTTTTAATCGTTTTTCTGATTTAAAGGACCAATGTATTTATTTAAGAATTTATTTTTGCTAAGCTACAAAAGAGAAAGGTTTTAATATTAGCAAGCATAACAAGCATAAAAGGAAGGAAAATATGGGACAGTTTTCGATATTTATTGTTGCCTTGGCCGCTTTAACAATTCCCATTGTCATGGCACGTTTTAAGGTAACTACAATTCCTACCGCTGTTGCTGAAATTATTGTAGGAATTCTTTTGGGAGAATCAGCTCTTAATATTATAGAAGAAACTACTGCAGTTAATCTTTTATCTAACTTAGGAGTTACGTTGCTGATGTTTTTGTCAGGGATGGAGATAAACTTTGATTTATTTAAACATGATGATAATCAAGAAGTAGGGCACGTTAATCCTGCTAAAACTGCTATTACTTCATATATTTTAATCGCAATTACAGCTTTTGTTGGAGCCTCAGTCTTACACTTTATCGGCTTGTTTAGTGATATTATGTTAGCTACGATTATTCTGATGACGGTAGCGCTAGGAGTTGTAATCGCAACTTTAAAGGAAAAAGAAATTTTATCACGCCCAATTGGGCAAACGATTTTATTAACGGCAGTGCTAGGAGAAGTCATTCCGTTATTGCTTTTAACAATTTATGCCTCAATTAATGGGGGAAATGCTGAAAAATTATGGCTGATTATTATCTTATTTGTGGTGGCAATTATTTTGCTTAATCGTTTCAAAAAACCTTATGAATGGTTTAATGAAATTTCTAAATCTACCACTCAACTTGATATTCGTTTAGCCTTTTTCTTAATTTTTGCCTTAGTAACAGTAGCACAACAAGTTGGGGCAGAAAATATCTTGGGTGCTTTCTTAGCTGGGATGGTAATGAAATTATTGCAACCAAGTGAAGCAACTATGGATAAATTAACCTCAATTGGATACGGCTTCTTTATTCCAGTATTTTTTATTATGACTGGGGTTAAGTTGAACTTAAAATCTTTGTTTGCTCACCCTAACGCTTTAATGTTAATTCCAATTTTGGTTTTACTATTAATTGTGGCAAAATTACCAGTTTTTCTAATTTATCGCAAAAACTTTGTTAATCGTAATGCACTCGCTGGAACATTACTTGCTACTACAACAATTACGATTGTTTTGCCAGCCTTAGAAGTTGCTCGAAAATTGAAATTAATAACTGCTACGCAATCAGATGCTTTCATTTTAGCTGCAGTCATCGTCTGCATCGTTGGACCAATTTCATTTAATGCGATTTTTAAATTAACTAAACAGGATAAGATTAAAGATCGAGTATCAATCTTGGGTGCTAATGTGATTACTGTTCCTGTAACACAAGAACTTTATGATAATTGGTATAACATTACGATGTTTACCAATGCTGAAGATCACTATAATACCTACAAGAGCCGTATTCCTAAGTTGAAATTAATTCCAGGACTTGATGAAGAACAATTAAAACAAGTTGGAGCGTTTGAATGTGAAATTTTTGTTGCTGGGTTTGAAAACGATGAGATTAATTGTCGTCTAGGGTCAATGGCTAAAAGAAATGGTGTTAAGCGTGTTATTGTCAGCCAAAGAAAAACTGTTGAAAGTCAACAATTACGTGATTTAAGAGAAAAAGGAGTTGAAGTTTTCAATGCCTTTAATGCTGAAACTTCAGTTTTGCGTTCAATGATTGAATCACCATCAATTGTAGCTATTTTACGTAATACTAAGAATGGTTTATACGAAATTACTGTTCGAAACCGTAAGTATGCTGGTCGCAAGCTCATGGATCTTCCGTTTATTAATAA